>JALXCV010000031.1:426-2300 GCA_026990765.1 Hyphomicrobiales bacterium
GTTTCCAGAAGTGATTTAATCCGGTCAGCGGCATTTCTGGTTGCCATAATCGAGGTGATTTTGCGGGAATCATTTGCCAGAGCTGCCTCGACAGTGTGAATCCCGTAAAGAATCATGTCAGAGGAAGGTTTTCTGCGTCCGGGTTTTGCCATAATTTACCACCAGTTTCAGCTTGAATTGAGCATGGCCTAATGCGGTTATCGGCTTTTGTCCAACAAATTGACGATATTTGGTTTTTTCTTGCCTGAAACATGTTGACAGTAGCGATATGAATGGCCATAAAGCGTCGATGAATTGCCCGGTGCGAAAGCCGGGTTTAATTTGTTGCGCGCAAATACTACCTCAAGTTCCGTGTTTCGGAGGGGTGCCTGAGCGGTTAAAAGGGACGGGCTGTAAACCCGTTGGCTATGCCTACGTTGGTTCGAATCCAACTCCCTCCACCATCGCGGCACGGAACTGAAGGGTTGATGATAAGAGGATTTTGATTTGAAGGGCCTGTTGGCCGGTTAGGGTTGCATTAAAGCGGGTGTAGCTCAATGGTAGAGCCACAGCCTTCCAAGCTGAAGACGAGGGTTCGATTCCCTTCACCCGCTCCAATATCAGGATAAATGTTAGCTTTAGGCAAAACAGCCTCATGATCAGGCAGTCAAAAAATAAGGAAAGCGAAAATGGCCAAGGAAAAATTTGATCGATCCAAGCCACATTGCAACATTGGTACAGTTGGCCATGTTGACCACGGCAAGACGACACTGACAGCAGCGATTACCAAGGTTCTGGCGGAAGCTGGTGGCGGTGCATTTACTGCGTTTGACGAAATTGACAAGGCGCCTGAAGAAAAGGCACGCGGTATCACCATTTCAACAGCTCATGTTGAATATGAAACTGAAAACCGCCACTATGCCCATGTGGATTGCCCCGGTCACGCTGACTATGTGAAGAACATGATCACCGGTGCGGCCCAGATGGATGGTGCCATTCTGGTTGTATCAGCAGCAGACGGTCCGATGCCCCAGACCCGCGAGCACATTCTGCTTGCCCGTCAGGTTGGTGTGCCGGCTCTGGTTGTTTATCTCAACAAGGTTGATCAGGTTGATGATGAAGAGCTGCTTGAGCTGGTTGAAATGGAAGTTCGCGAACTTCTCGACAGCTATGAATTCCCCGGCGACGATATTCCTATCATCAAGGGTTCTGCTCTGGCAGCGCTTGAAGGTCGCGATGATGAAATCGGCAAGAATTCCATTCTTGAACTGATGGCTGCAGTTGATGATTATATTCCACAGCCGGAACGTGACATTGACCTGCCATTCCTGATGCCGATTGAAGATGTGTTCTCGATTTCAGGTCGCGGTACTGTGGTGACCGGTCGTGTAGAGCGCGGTGTTGTCAAGGTTGGTGATCCGATCGAGATTGTTGGCATTCGCGAAACCCAGACAACTACCTGTACCGGTGTTGAAATGTTCCGCAAGCTGCTTGATTCAGGTGAAGCTGGCGATAATATTGGTGCATTGCTTCGCGGCATTGATCGTACAGATGTTGAACGCGGTCAGGTTCTTTGCAAGCCCGGTTCAGTCAAGCCTCACACCAAATTCAAGGCAGAAGCCTATATTCTGACCAAGGATGAAGGCGGTCGCCATACACCATTCTTTGCCAATTACCGTCCGCAGTTCTATTTCAGAACAACCGACGTTACCGGTTCTGTTACATTGCCGGAAGGCACCGAAATGGTTATGCCTGGTGACAATGTGACATTTGAAGTTGAACTGATTACCCCGATTGCCATGGAAGACAAGCTGCGTTTCGCTATCCGCGAAGGTGGCCGTACAGTTGGCGCCGGTGTTGTCGCTGGAATTATTGAGTAACAAGACCTTGAAAGA
>JALXCV010000032.1 GCA_026990765.1 Hyphomicrobiales bacterium
CTCAACTGGTGAGATATTGACGAATTCTTTCACAATCTGTCTGGCTGAGGGTGGAAAGGGCTGTCAGTTCGGCATCCGGGTCAGCGCCGCCCGGTAGCAGGACCAGTTTTATATTGCGGCTATGCGCCAGCGATACAAGCTGGTTTACACCATAGTTCCAATAGGCCTTGCCGCCCAGCACTCTGGCAATGATCAGCTTTGCATGTGATGCTGTGCGCTCAATATAGGTATCGATGCTGAGATTATGGCCAAGGGTCATGATATTGGCCAGGCGCAAATCAGGCGGCGTGGTCAATGAATCATGGGCGCGGGCCAGACAGGCAAGTTCGCTGTCAGCAGCAGACAGGATTATGATGTCAGCCGGGCTTTGGCCAAGGTCAATGGCCTCGGCCTCACCGTCAATAATTCCTGTCTGGGCGTTGAGCAGGTGCATATTGTCTGATTATCCAGCCAGTTGTGAGCGGATTTCGGTTTCATTGATACCTTTAAGACCGATGATAACCAGTGAAGTCTGGCGCGGTTCATTGCTGTTCCATTGCTGGTCAAAATAGCTGTCAATGCGCGGGCCAACTGCCTGAACTACAAGCCTTGAGGGGCTGCCGGTGATGGCTGCAAAGCCTTTTATGCGCAAAATATCGTGGGTTTCGATCAGTTTTTTCAAATTATCAAGCAACTGATTGCGATTGGCAACTTCGCTGATATTAACTGCAAAGGTGACAAAATCATCATGGTCGTGATCATCTTCACCGGCCAGTTCATGATGTGACTGGCGGGTTTCCAGATCACTTTCAGCAGCAGCTGATATGCCAAGCAAAGCATCTATATCCATTTTCCCGTGCCGGGTTGGAACCAGTGGTGCGCCTTTGCGGATTTCCTTTTTCAGATCAGCGGTGAGGTTGGAAAGGGTTTGATCATCAATCAGGTCTGCCTTGTTTATCAGCACCATATCAGCAGCGCTCAACTGGTCTTCAAACAGCTCATGCAACGGGCTTTCATGATCAAGCTCACTGTCAGCGCGGCGCTGTTTGTCAATAGCGACAAGGTCATGGGCAAACCGCCCGGCGGCAAGGGCTGGGGCGTCAACCACGCTCACCACACCATCAACAGTTACCGCAGCGCTGATTTCAGGCCAGTTAAAGGCTTTTACCAGCGGTTGCGGCAGGGCAAGGCCGGAAGTCTCTATAATGATGTGATCAGGGCGATCATCGCGGGTGATCAAGGCGGTAATTACCGGGATGAATTCATCGGCCACGGTGCAGCAGATACAGCCATTTGCAAGTTCGACAATATCATCTTCATTGCAGGTTTCATCGCCACAACCTTTGAGCACTTCACCATCTACCCCGACATCACCAAATTCATTGATGATAAGGGCAATGCGTCGGCCATCGGCATTTGCCAGAATATGGCGAACCAGAGTGGTTTTGCCGGCGCCAAGAAAACCGGTGATTATGGTGGCGGGGATTTTATTCATTGCAGTCATTATTTCAACCTTTCATGGCAGGGCAGGCAGATAGTGACTGTATTTGCATATGTCATGAGCGTTACACCCTCCGTGAATGCTCGTTTCAAAAATGGGCTAAGCCCGGTTGCAGCGTGGCAGGTTTCCTGACTTGCAATTCAAATGGCCCAATCCTTTGCCTTCCCGGTTTCCCAGTGGCTCTTCAAGGCAAGCCTTATTGCTTACAGTTGCGGGGGCAGTTGTGGTTTTGCACCACATTCCCTTTTGCAGCATCGATCAATCCTGATATTTCGATGCACCACGCAGCCTTGCTATTGCACACGGTACTGGTCTGGTCAATCTGAATATATTGGGGTTTTGCCAGCCGGAATTAGCCGGTGCATGGCAAATTACGGTTGATTTGACAACATCAGCGGGCTAACGTGTGGTTAAGGAAGCGGGTTCAAAGCGGGGGCATATTGGAGGCTTTATTATGCTTGTGCGCTCTTTTCTGCGATTTTTCCTGATATTCATGTTGTTTAGCGGTTCGGCAATAGCTGGCGAACGCAGAATCATTCTCAGCGAAGATTGCGATTATTTCGGCTTTGACTATAAAACCGTCAAGGATGTGTCGCTGGTTGAGTGCAAGGATGCGTGTCTGGCTGACAAACAGTGCAAGGCCTTCACCTTTAATGTGAATGCCGGATGGTGTTTTTTGAAAAACGGGACCGGGGAGCTAAAGAGCTTTGCCGGGGCGGTTGCCGGACAGGTGGTGGAACCAAAGCCGGTCAAAAAAGCAGAAAAATCATTGCCCAGGGCCGGCAAGCTGAAATTCATCAGTGATACCATAGACAATGAAGCAACTGCCTATGCCCTGCGGCTGGAAAAGCTGTACGGGAAAAAAGCGGTTAGTGATTCTGCCCTGTTTGCCCAGGCGCAGATGAAAGAAAATGAGAATAATGTTCGCAATGCTTCATTCTTTTATGCCCAGGCAGCCGGGGTCAATCCAAAGTCAGTCAGGAACTGGCTGGGCTTAACCCGTACAGTTCTGGCAATGGAACCTAAAGATTCAAACGAAAAATACAAATTGCCAAGAATTGCAGTTCATTCAGCGATCAATGCCTACAGGTTGTCATGGACACCATCGACCCGGGCTGATGCGTTGCGGATGCTGGCACTAGGGCTTGAGCGGCGAAAATTATACCGGCCAGCGATTGAGGCCTACAAGGAATCACTGGGGGTTGTTGATTCTGTAGTGGTGCGAGAAGCATATTTGAAATTGCGGGCCGAGCATGGTTTCAGGGTTATTGAAAATACGGTTGATTCAGACAGTTCTTCTCCGCGTATCTGTGTGCAGTTTTCAGAAGATCTGGCAACTGATCGCAATTATGAAAGTTTTATCACGGTTGATGGCAAGGCACCGGTAGGGCTGGAGCGTGATCAGCGCCAGCTTTGTGTCAAGGGTATTGCTCATGGAAACCGCTACCGGATCGGATTGCGCACCGGCTTGCCTTCGCAAATTGGTGAGGTTCTGGAAAAACCGGTTACCTTGAACATATATGTGCGGGATCGCAAACCGGCCCTTCGCTTTACCGGCAACCAGTTTGTGCTGCCACGGGTCGGCACCAAGGGAATTCCTCTGGTTTCGATCAATACCAAAACTGCCAACATACAGGTTTTCCGGGTGGATGAACGCACAATCTCTGCCCTGATACAGGATGGCAAGCTGCTGTCCAGGCTTGATGGCTATGATATTGACGGGTTTACCAAGAATTTCGGGGAAGCTGTATGGAAGGGAAGCTTGTCTATCAAAAGCAAGCTGAATGAAGAGGTTACAACCCTGTTCCCGGTTGAAATGGCATTGCCGGAGCGAAAGGCCGGGGTCTATGTGATGCTGGCTGAACCCAAGGGCAAAACGGCTGAAGACTGGCAAAGCCGGGCGACCCAGTGGTTTGTGATTTCTGATACCGGCATAGCGGTTTTATCCGGTGATGACGGTCTGCATATATTTACCCGCTCACTGGCAACAGCAGAACCGCTGGCCGGGGTGAAGCTGCAATTATTATCCAAGGCCAATGTGCTTTTGGGCGAAGCTGTGAGTGACAAAAGCGGCTATGCCAGTTTTGCAGCCGGTCTGGCGCGCGGTGAAGGGGCTATGGCTCCCGGCCTGATACTGGCGCGCACCGATGCTGGTGATTTTGTATTTAATGATCTGTCAAAAGCTGGATTTGACTTATCTGACCGGGGTGTTACCGGGCGCAAGGTAGCAGGTGAACTTGACCTGTTCATGTTCAGTGAACGTGGCATATACAGGGCCGGGGAAACTGTGCATCTGACCGGATTACTGCGCAGCTCATCTGTTGATGCCATTGAAAATCTGCCATTGACGGTTGAATTTGAAAGACCGGATGGCAAGGTTGCGGTAACCAAGGTTTTGAAATCGAAAAAGGCTGGCGGCTATACGCTATCTTATGAACTGCCAGCCAATGCCATGCGTGGTACCTGGCTGATCAAGGCTTATGCTGACAAGGAAGATGATCTGCTGGCGGAAAAGAAAATACTGGTTGAAGATTTTGTTCCCGACCGTATTGAATTTGACCTGACAGCCAAAACAGAATCCATATCACGACACAGGGCCAATATGTTTACGGTGGCTGGAAGGTTCTTGTATGGTGCGCCAGCAGCTGATTTGCGTATGGAAGCCGACATACGCTTTACCCCTACGCACAGGCGCAAGGGGTATCCAGGATATCTGTTCGGGCTGGATGATGATGAAACCAGTGCTGACCGGCATGATTTTGAAGATTTGCCGGTAACCAATGAGCAGGGCAAGGCGCAAATTTTGCTTGCCGGTGAAGATGTACCTGACACTATTGGGTTGATGGATGCAAAACTCAATGTTCGACTGCGTGAAGCAGGCGGGCGGGCGGTTGAGCGCTCATTGTCACTTCCTGTCGAGCCGAACGGAACCATGATCGGTATCAAGCCTGACTTTGAAGGTGATGAAGTTGCTGAAGGCGAGGCTGCCGGGTTCAGTATAATTGCGGTCAATGACAAGGGTGAACGGGTTTCGCTTGCCGGGCTTGAGTGGTCGCTGGTCAGGGTTGAACGAAATTATCAGTGGTATCGTGTTGATGATAACTGGAAATATGAACCGGTTATTTCAACCAGTCTGGTTGATAATGGCAAGATTGATGCCTTGAGCGATGCCGTGGCAAAGATATCGCGTTCGGTTGACTGGGGCCGTTATCGGCTGGAAGTCAAAGCTGTTGGTGATGAGGAAATTGGATCATCTGTCAGTTTTTCATCAGGATGGTATGTTGAGACCGCTTCGACCGAGACACCTGACGGGCTGGAAATTGCACTGGACAAGGAAGTCTACAATATTGGCGATACTGCAAGGTTGAAAATTTCCCCAAGATATTCCGGCAAGGCGTTGGTGAGCATTGGAACAGGGGCTTTGCGCTGGAAGAAGAATATCGATGTTCCTGAAGGTGGCAGTGAAATTTCCATTCCGGTATCGGCTGAATGGGGGGCAGGCGTTTATGTCACGGTTTCACTTTACCGGCCTGGAAAGGTGGCGGAAAAACGGATGCCGGGCAGGGCCATCGGGGTCAAATGGCTGAAGATCAATCCTGATCAGCGGCAATTGTCTGTCAGGCTTGAAGCTGTATCCCAGATGCAGCCGCGTGGCGAGTTGCAGGTGCCGATAAGGGTTGACGGGGTAAAGGCTGGGGAAAAGGCCTATGTGACTCTGGCAGCGGTTGATGTTGGTATATTGAACCTTACGGCCTATAAGCCGCCAAGCGCCAAAGACTGGTATTTTGGCCAACGCCAGATGGGCATGAGTATCTATGATATTTATGGCAAGCTGATCGATGGCTATAATGGTGTTACCGGCCAGATCAGAACCGGGGGTGACGGACCTGCCGGATTAAAGCGCAAGGGTTCACCACCTAAACAGAAGCTGGTTGCCTTTTACTCCGGTATTGTCAAAGTCGGTGATGATGGCCGCGCGGTTGTGAAGTTCAAGATACCCCAGTTTAACGGCACGGTGCGCCTGATGGCTGTGGCCTGGAGTAAAACCGGGGTTGGCAATGCCACGAGTGATGTAATTGTGCGAGATCCAGTCGTGGTTACCGCTTCAATGCCGCGTTTTCTGGCACCTGGTGATAAAACCGGGTTGCGGCTTGATATAGCCAATACGGATGGGCCGGCAGGTGATTATCAACTGACTGTCACCAGCAATGAATTTGCTTCGGCTGATCTGCCATTATCCGGCATGACCATAAAGCTGGACAAGGGCCAGAAACGCGCAGTTTCTGTTCCTGTAAGCGGTGATAGTGTTGGCACCGGAGTGTTCACCATTCACTTGTCAACTGCTACCGGACCTTCAGTGGAACAGCAATTGATAGTTCCGGTGCGGGCGCCGCAAATGCCGGTTTCTGAACGCAAGCTTGTGAGTCTGTCAGCCAATGGTGGCGGGGTAACACTGGATAAGGATTTCCTTGCCGGACTGATACCGCAGACTGCTGAAATGTCGGTTGGTGTGTCGCGCGCTGCCGGACTTGATGTACCATCATTGCTGATGTCGCTTGACCGTTATCCATATGGCTGCGCCGAACAGACAACCAGCCGGGCCTTGCCGCTGTTATATCTGAGCGAGGTAGCCAGTGCTGCCGGGCTGGGCGATGAACCGGCCATTCGCAAGCGGGTGCAAAAAGCCATTGAAAGAGTGTCGGGTTTTCAGTCATCGGCTGGCAGTTTTGGCATGTGGGGACCTGGATCAGATAATCTGTGGCTTGATGCCTATGTCACTGATTTTCTGACACGGGCGGTTGAGAAGAAATATTCAGTTTCTGAAGAAGTAATGACACTGGCGCTGGATAATCTGTCCAACCGTTTGTCCTATGATGTATCGGTTTCAAATCAGGGCAACGAGATTGCCTATGCGCTGTATGTTCTGGCGCGCAATAAACGCGCTTCGATTGCTGATCTTCGCTACTATGTTGATGCCATGCTGAGTGAGTTTGAATCTCCGCTGTCAAAGGCGCATCTGGCCGCAAGTCTTGGGCTGTATGGTGAAAAGCTGCGTTCGCAAAAAGCATTCAAGGTGGCTTATCTTGAATCCGGCAAGAGTGATGATGATTATTTGCTTGATGCCTATGGTTCACGATTGCGCAATCAGGCCGCTATTCTGGCTCTGGCTTCAGAAGCGCGTCCGGCAATGAGTTTTGTGCAGAAAATGGTATCGATGGTTTCAGCTGAAAATTTGCGCAGAACCTATACCAGTACCCAAGAAAAAGCCTGGTTGTTGCTGGCAGCAAGGGCGCTATATGCTGATCGCAACAACATCTCACTTTCGGTAAATGGTGAAACCACAACCGGTAATCTGGTTCGCAAGTTTGACAGTGCCAGTTTGAGCAGTGGAGTTGAGATAATCAACCGTTCGAATGAAAACCTGCAGGCTGCAATTACGGTCACTGGAATCCCGTCAAAGGCGCGTCCGGCAGGCGGCAATGGTTTTGAGATCACCCGGAAATATTACAATCTGGCCGGCAGCGAGATTGATCCGTCAAAAGTTGCCCAGAATGAGCGGTTTGTAGTGGTGCTGGAAATAACGGAAAAGAACGAGCATGCTTCGCGTATTGTGGTTTCTGACCTGTTGCCAGCCGGGTTCGAGATTGCCAACCCGTCTATCATGTCCAGCGCCAGTCTGAGCAATTTTGACTGGTTGCCGGAAACAGAAGTCGCTCACAAGGAGTTCCGTGATGACCGGTTTGTTGCAGCCTTGAACCGTTCTGCCAGTGACGCAAGGAAATTTTCACTTGCCTATATGGTCCGGGCGGTAACTCCGGGGCGGTTTGTGCATCCAGCTGCAGTGGTTGAGGATATGTACCGGGCGCATCTGTCTGGCTGGACAAGTCAGGGTGTGGTTGAGGTCTTTGGTCCAAAACCGTAATTGTGACTGAGAAAGGTATCTGACCTGATGAAGTCGCGCTGGATATTTGCTCCGTTTCTGTCGGCCTGGGCAGTGATATTGCTGTTATATGGTTTGCAGCAGCTGGATGCTGCCTATCCACCCGACTTGTCAGTGCTTGCAGAAAAATCGGTGGTGGTGAATGACCGCAACGGGGATTTGCTGCGCGGCTTTGCCACTTCGCAAGGGCGCTGGCGGTTGCCGGTTGAGGTGGGTGATGTTGATCCGCGTTTTATCAATATGCTGTTGGGATATGAGGATAAGAGGTTTTATTCACATTTTGGTTCAGATCCATTAGCGATGCTGCGGGCGGGCTGGCAGCTTATAACCAATGGGCGGATTGTTTCTGGCGGTTCAACCATTACCATGCAGGTGGCCCGGTTGCTGGAGGGACCACAAAAGCGCTCTGTGACAACCAAAATTCGCCAGATATTGCGAGCCTTGCAGATTGAGCGGCGACTGTCGAAACGGGAAATTCTGAAAGCCTATCTGATGCTTGCTCCCTATGGCGGCAATCTGGAAGGTATCAGGGCGGCAACGCTGGCATATTTTGGCAAGGAACCAAAGGTATTGAACCCGGCTGAAGCAGCGCTGTTGGTGGCACTGCCACAATCGCCGGAAATGCGCAGACCGGACAGGTTTGCAAAACGGGCCATTGCTGCACGCAACCGGGTTCTGGCCCGGCTGGCGCGACAAAAAATAATACCGGCATTTGATGCTGAAAGAGCAGCGCAAACTCGTATCCCGGGTAAAAGACGGCCATTGCCGGCATTTGCGGCGCATATGACCGGAAAATGGCGTGGCAAGGCAGAGCGTTTGACCATCGACAGAGCGCGCCAGCAGCTTATTGAAGCTTTGGTGCGCGATGAGGCCAAAAAGCTTGGTGACAAGACTTCAGTGGCGGTGCTGGTGGTTGAGCATGCAACCGGTGAGGTAATTGCCAGCATTGCCTCGCGGGATTTTTTCAATAAACGTCTGGCCGGTGAGATCGACATGACACGGGCGGTTCGCTCTCCCGGTTCAACCTTGAAGCCGTTCATATATGGGCTGGCATTTGAACAGGGCGTGGTACATCCACAGTCACTGATTGATGATACGCCGCAGGATTTTGACGGCTACCGGCCGCGCAATTTTGATATGGGTTATCAGGGAACAGTGAAGGTAGCAGAAGCGCTGCAATTGTCGCTCAATATCCCGGCTATCAGGCTGCTGGATGCGGTGGGACCGGAAAATCTGGTTTCACGTTTCAAACGGGGCGGAGTTTCATTAAAACTGCCAACAGGTGAAAAGGCGGGACTGGCTATCGGTCTTGGCGGGGCAGGGATCAGCCTGCATGATCTGGTGCAATTATATACGGCCTTGCCAAATGGCGGGGTTCCGGTTGGCTTGAGAGAAGTTGTCGACAGTGAAGCGGAACCCTTGCAGAGAATGATATCGAAAGTGGCAAGCTGGTATGTGATGGATGTGCTGACCGGGGTTCCAGCCCCGGCAGAAGCGGCAATCAGTTATAATATCGCCTACAAGACCGGTACTTCTTATGGCTATCGCGATGCCTGGTCTGTCGGGTTCGATGGAAAATATGTAGTCGGGGTCTGGGTTGGCAGGCCAGATGGTGCATCGGTTCCCGGGATTACCGGTCATTCGCGGGCGGCACCGGTTCTGTTTGAGGTATTCTCCAAACTTGAAAAGTCACCGGCAGCGCTGCCAATAGCCCCGCAAGGGGTGTTGCAACTGACAACAGTTGAGCTGCCAAAAGTACTGCACAGATTCTCAGCCCCTGGCAGGAGTATTCACGCCAATGTTGAACCGGTGCATATTGTCTATCCCCCGCAAGGGGCAAATGTTGATCTGGGTCTGGCGAGAAAAGGCAGGGGGATGCCATTATTCCTGAAATTACAGGGCGGAAAGCCGCCATTTCGCTGGCTTGCCAATGGCAGGCCGATCAAGGCTACTTCCAGACGCCGAAGGGCCGAGTGGCTCCCGGATTCACCAGGATATTCAAAACTTACTGTAGTAGATTCGATCGGACAGACCGCCAGGGTATCGGTTTTTCTGCAGTAATTATTTCTACAGTACTATCTAATATTAGACAATTCTAATATGTCGCACGGCAAGCATATGGTCTGACTTGTCAGCTTGTGATAATGAGCGGCCAAGTTGTTTTAATTAAATGAGGTTCGCCATGAGTGATAATAATCGCCTTGAGCACTTCCCTGTTACACTTTTTGCCTCAATAATGGGGCTCACCGGCTTTGCGCTGGCCTGGCAAAAAGCACAGGGAATTTTAAAATTCCATATCGGATTGAACTGGCCGCTGGCTATTCTGGCCGCAGCAGTTTTTGGCTTGCTTGCCATTGTTTATATCAGCAAATGGATTACCCATCCCGGTGCTGTAAAGCAAGAAATAAGCCATCCAGTCAAACTCAGTTTTTTTCCGACAATTTCGATAAGCCTGATTTTGCTCGGCACGGTGTTCATGCACCTGTACACGCCAGCCGCCATGGTTTTCTGGTGGGCCGGGGTTGTTCTGCAATTGATTTTATTGCTGTTTGTGCTCAATTGCTGGGTCAATCACGAGCATTTTGAAGTTGGCCATCTTAACCCGTCATGGTTTATTCCAGCTGTTGGCAATGCACTGGTTCCCATAGCTGGTATGGAATGGGGTTATGTGGAAATTTCATGGTTCTTCTTTGCTGTTGGCATGATTTTCTGGCTGATTTTAATGACCATTCTTTTCAACCGGATAATGTTTCACAACCCGATGCCCCAACGCCTGGTGCCGACACTGGTAATATTGATTGCACCGCCTGCGGTTGGGTTTGTTGCCTATTTCAAACTGGTTGGTGGGCTTGATTCCTTTGGCCGGGTTTTATATGCAACGGCTTTGTTTTTTACCCTGTTCCTGATCTTGCAGATACCGCGATTTGCCAAATTGCCGTTCTTCTTGTCATGGTGGGCTTATTCATTCCCGGTTGCATCGGTTACGATTGCAACATTGTTGATGTTCAAGCTGACCGGGGTCATGTTCTACAAAATAATAGCAATCGTCCTGCTGGCCATGCTGACATTGATAATCTCATATTTGATTGTGCGAACCATCATGGCAGCGATGTCCGGGAAGATATGCGTTCCTGAATAAAGATGATTTCCGATTATATCGAATCTGAAATCCATGGGGTTAAGTCTTGGTCCCCATGATCAGGCAGTCAGGTGCAATAGGGATGATATCAGCATGTATATTCCTATTGCACCTACCAGAATAGCTGAAAACATGGGCGCATGATCCAAAAAGCGGTTGATTGCGCCAAAGCGTTTGCTGGCATAGCATGTGACAAGAACGGCCCCTTGGGGAAATGGTGCCGGCTGAGGGATTCGAACCCCCGACCCCCTGATTACAAATCAGGTGCTCTACCAACTGAGCTAAGCCGGCCTTCCAGGAAAGGTGCAAATCACTTTTTGCACTATTTGACGAGTGGATAATATAGAAATGCAGTTACCACAATGACTAATTCACTTTAGAGGCAATTTTTTTTGGCTCATATGGTTGTCAGGTGTGAAATCGACGGTTTCTCCGGGATGGGAGAAGGTGGTGCTGCA
This sequence comes from Hyphomicrobiales bacterium, assembly GCA_026990765.1. GTDB lineage: Bacteria > Pseudomonadota > Alphaproteobacteria > Rhizobiales > Aestuariivirgaceae > JALWJW01. Next base: position 11,019 of record JALXCV010000032.1, read on the forward strand.
GATTTTGATTACACATTTGGTAAGGGTGAATGAATCAGGCTTGTTATCCCTGAAACTGCCGGCGATCTGGCTTTGGGAAATCAGGCAGGCCCTGAATGTATTAAAGAAATCAGGATCGGGTTTTACCGGGTTGGACCAGAATTCATCAAGGGTGCAGGAGTTGCTTAGACCTTCCATGTCATATACGGCCTTGCCCAATACCTTGAGCGGAATACCGGCAACCAGCGCTGATGAACCCATGGTTGAATTGATGGTGACCATGCCCATGCAGGCATGCAGAATTGTTGGATTGTGTCCGGTTTCAATAAACAGGACCCGGTCGGCAATATCATATTTGCGGGCAATGCGCATGGTATCTTTTTGCCGGTCTGTAATGTTATTGTCCAGCGGGTGGTTCTTTACCAGCAGGGCGGTATCTGCCGGGGCATTTTCGGCAAATGATTTGATGATTGAATCGGTTGCCTGTGAAATGCTGTTGAAAGGAGAATCTTCCAAAAGCTGGAAATCATGGTCAAGCTGTAGCGGGAACAGGAAGAATTTCTGCTTTGATCCTATCAACCTGTCCAGAACCTGTTTGGATTCAGCCACTTTCCGGCGGCGTTGAAACAGGCGTTTCCACCAGCCGATTGATTCCCGGATCGGATGCGCTACCCGGTAGGGGACATATTTTGGGTACAGGAACGACAGCCAGTAATTGATCCCGTGAAAAACAGTGTCGCCAACATACTGCAACCTGGAAGGGGGCATTGAAAAGCTTGGCTCTTCATAGACACATCCGGTTTTTCGCGCCAGTTCCTCAACCCCTTTGCGGGTGGCCGGGAAGGTTGAGCGGCCATTAACCCCACCTTGCTGCATGGTTATCCAGTATGGGCGGAAATAACCGTTTTCAAAAACATGAATATTGATACCCATGGACTTTGCCACTTTTACAGCTTTGGCATGGTAGGGTCTGATGTCAGAGAAAAGTATGAGGTCGGTGACATTCTCATCATTAATGTAGCTGGCTATATAGTCGCTCCAGTGATCAAGACTGCCCTTGTAATCAACAGTTTCACCCTTGCCCCAGAACAGCCTGTCACCAATGCACAGGTGAATTTTGGATGTGCGTAATCCGAGTTTTTCCAGTTGTTGTGATAGCTGGTAGAAGAATTTGTTGCCGGGACCCTGAAGAAACAGGATATGTCTTACATCTTTGGCAACTAACATTTTTTCTTGTTCCCGAATGTTCGACAATCCTTACTGCCAAACGATACCCACGCTTAAACCTTAAACAATTCTTTGTTACCGGTATGTGTAATATACATGCAGGCAACAAAAATTCAATAAAAATTACTCTAGGGTAGATTTGTTTGTTTTGATTGTTGATTGCCCGCAACTATCACGCCTTATGTATTACTATTTTAAGTGTTAGTAAACGTAAATATCAACCTTGAATAATAAAAAGTGCATTTATACGTCAAACTCAACCCTGGGGTTATTGCTAGCGCGTGTCGCGTTAAGTTGAATTCACTTTGAAGATATGAACGGCCTTGCTTTGCAAGACCTGCCTCATATCTGCAAGTGAATGCTTGAATCTATTCAAACGCGACATGCGCTAGTGATGTGCATCCAAAGCTTTTTGACGAATCAGAACCCATGCAATAGTGGTATGAAACTGGTTAAAACATGATGTTAGATTGCCGGGTTAAATATTCATGCGGGTTATCTGGTGAATAACGGGAAAGGAATTGTTTCATGCGGGTGCTTGTGACAGGTGGGGCAGGGTATATCGGGTCCAATATGGTTCTGGCGCTGCTTGATCGCGGTGATCAGCCGGTTGTTGTCGATTCACTGATAACCGGATATCGCGAAGCGCTGGTTGATGGTGTTCCGTTCTATCTGGGTGATATCAGTGATGAAGAACTGATCTTAGATATTCTGAAAAAAGAAAGAATAGAAGCAATCGTGCATTTTGCGGCATTTATCGTGGTGCCCGAATCTGTTGATGATCCGCTTGGTTATTATCTTAATAATACAGTTAAAACCCGGGCGCTGATTGCAGCGGCAGTCAGGGGAGGGGTTGATAAATTTGTATTTTCCTCAACTGCTGCGGTTTATGGAACTCCTGAGAATAATCCGGTGGATGAAACCGCCCCGGTGCAACCGGAATCCCCATATGGCACCTCGAAAATGATGAGTGAGCTGATCTTGAAAGATGTTGAGGTTGCCCATGGCATGCGGCACGCTATTTTGCGTTATTTCAATGTTGCAGGAGCTGATTTGCAAATGCGATCAGGGCAGAGACTGGAAAATGCTACCCATCTGATCAAGGTGGCCAGTCAGGCGGCAACCGGCATCAGGCAGTCGATGAGTGTGTTTGGCACAGATTTCCCGACTGAAGATGGAACCGGGGTGCGCGACTATATCCACATTAGCGATCTTATCGGGGCGCATCTGGTGGCGCTGGACAGGCTGGCTGATGGAGAAAAGAGCTTTGTCGCCAATATAGGATATGGGCACGGCTTCTCGGTGCTTGAGGTTATTGATGCTGTCAAGCGGGTTACCAATACTGACTTTGAAGTCAAGATGGAGCAGCGGCGCAAGGGGGATGCTGCCGAAGTTGTGGCAGATTCATCCAGAATGCGCCAGCTGGGCTGGAAGCCGCAACATGATGATCTTGATGTGATTGTAAAATCTGCGGTTGACTGGGAACGCTCGTTAAAACAGTAAGCTGGAACAGAAGTTTCAAGCTGTTAAAACCCTTAAATTTTGAACCGATTGTGGCCTTCAAGCCAGATTGGCCTGATCTCTGCATTGATTGTCTGTAATGGCAGTCAGGTTGTTCCATTTTGTTACACACACAAAAAATCTGACTATTTGCCGGGTAAACCCAAACAACCCGGATGCGGCCAGTAGTGTTGGAGTTAACAGAACTGAAAAGGGGGTCATCATGACCATTGGGAAAAAAGCAATATTTATGGGGCTTATGGGCGCAATCGCCATGAGTCTGCTGGTGACTTCACCGGCCAGAGCCTGGGAAAATGGCATGAATGGTGGTGATCAGGACCAGTGTGGCTGCGATGACGGCGGTGATAATGGTGGTAACGAGGGTTCATCATCATCTGGATCAAGCGTATCATCCAATGTAAGTTCAGGTCCCGATAGTGGCCGATATGACCAGTTTGACCGGCAATATGATCGGGGCGAAAGAGCTGTCTGGAGCACTTACCGGCAGGTAGCACGCTATCCCCGCAAATCCGTGCGCAGTAAAATTCGCAGGTCCAGGCGGACTGTACAACGCCCGGTGATGAGAAGGACACAGACAAGCTACGCGGTTTCGGGCTGGGCACCTGGTTATTATTGTACAATCAATGGTGCACCGGTTTATAATCGCTCAAGCTGTGTCCGGGTAAACCGTCTGGCAATAAAGGGTCGCGGTTACACATTTGCTGATGCTTCAGGATATGCTTCTTATGTATCAATATCCGGCAGGCAGCGGGCGGTCAGATATGTGCATCGCAAGCATCTGGTTCGCAAACCATCGCGCCGGGTAATACGCAAGGCCAGAAAACAACGGGTTATTGTTTATGAACAGGCACCTGAAGTTGTGTATGAGCGTGAACGTCAGGTTGTTTATGTCAAGACACGCAGCCGGGTTAAGGTGCGCGCCAGAGCCAGAACTTTAAGGCGTGCGAGAAGTGCCTATAAATATCGCCGCGCAACAGTTTCAGGTTCGATGAGAGGCAGTGGTTCATATTATTATGGAACCGGCAATGCCTATGTTGATGAAAATGGCGGGGTTACGGTTCATTATGGGCCAATGATTGGCAATTAAGCCAAAAAGCCAGCAAACAAAATAATAAAACTGCGTTCAGTGAGCGCAGTTTTTTTGTTTGCGGCGGTTCTTTCTCAATAATAATTTTGCTTGTGATGCTGTTGCTATAGTCTTTTACCATCACCGGATGCAAAGAAATGCAATTTTGCATCTGGCAGTTTGATTTCAAGCTGTTGTTTTTCAGTGTCAAAACCGGTGCGTGGGGATATCACGATTGGCGATGTGCCCAGCTTGGTATGCAGGATGTTGCCGGCACCTAATTCTTCTACCAGTTCAATGTCCACACCAAGAGTTTTGGCAGATTTCTTTGCTGCTATCTCGATGTCTTCCGGGCGAATGCCAAGGAGTAATTCACCATCGGCCAGGTCTTTGCGATCAACGGTAATCTTATTGTCACCGGGCAGCGAAATTGTACCATTGCCGGTATGAGTTGCCTTTAACAGGTTCATGGGGGGCGAGCCGATAAATTCAGCGACAAAGGTTGAGTTGGGATGGTGATAGATTTGTTTTGGTGTGCCGATCTGTTCAATATGACCGTCACTGAGCACCACAATAGTATCAGCCATGGTCATGGCCTCTACCTGATCATGGGTTACATACATTGCAGTGACGGCCAGTTCACGCTGCAATTTTCGAATCTCTATGCGCATCTGGCTGCGAAGTTTGGCATCCAGATTTGATAATGGCTCATCAAACAGAAAAATATCGGGTTTGCGAACAATGGCGCGACCCATGGCAACGCGTTGCCGCTGACCACCTGACAGCTGTCGCGGTCGGCGCGGCAGATATTCCTCAATACCTAACAATTTGGCAGCATAATTTACCCGCTCGCGGATTTCCTCTTTGGGGGTGCCAAGGTTTTTAAGTCCATATGCCATGTTGTTATAAACAGTCATATGCGGGTAAAGGGCATAGTTCTGGAATACCATGGCAATCTTGCGAGAGGCCGGATCCAGATTATTTACGATCCTGTCACCGATCATTATGTCGCCGGTGGTTACTTCTTCCAGACCTGCTACCATGCGCAACAGGGTGGATTTTCCGCAGCCGGATGGTCCAACCAGCACAGTGAACTCGCCATCCTTTACATCAAGGTTGATATTACTGAGGGCTTCAAATCCGTTCGGGTAGGTTTTCCCGGCATTGATCAGCTTCAAGGTTGCCATGAAATCATAAAATCCTATTTTTCAGTTTCTGTCAGTCCCCTGACGAACAGTTTCTGCATGGAAATAACTACGAATAAAGGTGGGATGAGAGCCAGAATGGCGGTTGCCATTACCATATGCCATTGCGGTATGGAATCGGCCACTTCAACCATCCGTTTGATACCCATGACAATGGTGGCATATCTGTCTTCGGTAGTGATCAGCAGCGGCCATAAATACTGGTTCCAGCCATAGATGAACAGGATGACAAACAGGGCAGCTATGTTGGTGCGTGACAGGGGCATCAATATATCAAAGAAGAACTTTATCGGTCCGGCACCGTCAATGCGTGATGCTTCGGTCAGTTCATCGGGTATTGTCATAAAGACCTGACGAAACAGGAAAGTGGCGGTGGCGCTGGCAATCAGCGGCAGGATAAGCCCGGGATATGAGTTGAGCAGGCCAAGATTTGCCGTGACTTCATAGGTTGGCAAAATGCGAACCTCTACCGGCAGCATCAAGGTGATGAAAATCATCCAGAAAGCAGTCATGCGGAACCGGAAATTGAAATAGACAATGGCAAAGGCAGATAAAAGCGAGATGAAGATTTTGCCGATTGCTATGCCCATAGCCATGATCAGGGAGTTTAAGAGCATTACCCACAGTGGCGGGGCGCTGGCAATCTTCATGCCTTTGCCCAGTATCAGGGAATAGTTCTCTATCATCTGGTTACCCGGCCACAGGCTGAGTTCGCCGGAAAGAAAAGTTTCACCGGGATGAGTCGAGGCAACAAATGCCACCCAGATCGGGAATAATACGACGATCACGCCAATGATCAAAATCGCATGTGCCAGTATTGTCAAAAGTCTGTTGCTGCCAGCCATGTTAATACTCCACCTTGCGTTCAATATAGCGGAACTGGATCACGGTCATTGCGATGACAATAATCATGAGAATTACGGACTGGGCGGCTGATCCACCAAGGTCGAGAGCTTCGAAAGCATCGCGCCAGACCTTGTAGACCAATATGGTGGTGTCCTGACCTGGACCGCCTGCTGTTGTGGCGTGAACTATTGCGAAAGTTTCGAAAAATGCAAATACTATATTCACCACCAGCAAGAAGAAGGTTGTGGGTGACAATAGCGGGAAGATGATTGTCCAGAATCGCTTGATCGGACCGGCAGCATCAATGGCGGCAGCTTCAATCAGGGATTTTGGAATAGCCTGCAATCCGGCCAGAAAGAACAGGAAATTATAGGAAATCTGTTTCCAGGCCGCTGAAATGGTGATCAGGATCATGGCATCTGTGCCATTCAGGAAATGATTCCATTTATAACCGGTCTGGTCGATCACATAGGCCATTATGCCAACTGTCGGATTGAACATGAACCACCACAATACACCAGCCACTGCAGGGGCAACCGCATAGGGCCAGATCATTACGCCCTGATAAAACCCCTTGCCCTTGACCACACTGTCGGCAACAACGGCAAGCAGCAAGGCCAGGCTCAAGGATAAAAAGGCGGTGGCAGAGGCAAATATTACCGTGGTTTTGAAAGAAGCCAGATATAGCGGATCATGGAATAATTCGATGAAATTATCCATTCCGACAAAGGTGACTTTCAGGCCGAAAGGGTCCTGTTGCAGCACCGACTGGTATAATGCCTGACTGGCTGGCCAGATGAAGAATACAACGGTGATTATCAATTGTGGCAATACCAGCAGATAGGGCAGCCATGGATGGCGAAAGGTAACTCGTTTGGTGCGCATTTTGGTGTTGCCGGAAAGTTGTTTGGGTGCACCCACCGTGATTGGTGGATGCACATTTCAGGATTGTTTGTTACTTGTTGGCTTTTTCAAACTTGCGCAGCAATATGTTGCCGCGTTTAACTGCGGAATCAAGAGCAGCTTTGGCAGTCTTTTTGCCTGACCAGATATTTTCCATTTCTTCATTGATAATGTCGCGTATCTGGACAAAATTACCGTAGCGAAGACCGGATGAATTGCTGGTTGGCTGGTTCAGTGACAATTGCTTGATTGCTGTGTCGGTGCCTGGAGCCTTCTTATAGAAGCCCTGCTTTTTGGACAGCTCATAAGCAGCCTTGGTGATTGGCACATAACCGGTTACCTGATGCCATTTGGCCTGAATTTCAGGCGATGACATGAAGGTAAGGAACTTGGCAACGCCTTTATAGTCCCCCTTGTCCTTGCCTTTCAGCACCCACAAGGTTGCACCACCAATGATGGAGTTTTGTGGTTTGGCAGCAGCATTGGTGTCAAGCGGCAGCATGGTCTGGCTAAAATTGAACTTGGCCTGTTTGACGATGGAGCCATAATAGGCTGATGAATTCATCCACATTGTGCATTCACCGGAAGTGAAAAGCGGCAGGGAATCACCACGGCGGCCACCATATTTGAATATGCCATCTTTCTGGCTGTCAGCAATGCGTTGCAAAATATTTGCAACCTTGTCATTGTTAAAGACAAGCTCGGTATCAAGCCCGGCAAAACCGTTGGACTTGGTGCCGGTTGGCATATTGTGCCAGGCTGAATAATTTTCGATCATTACCCATGATTGCCAGCCAAATGAAAAGGCACATTTCTGGCCATTGGCGCGCAGTTTTTTGCCAACTGCAAACATTTCATCCCAGGTTTTTGGTGGTTCGGCACCAATCGCATCAAGCTGGTCCTTATTATACCACAATACCGGAGTGGATGAATTGAAAGGCATGGAAAGCAGCTTGCCTTCGGCGGTGTTGTAATATGATGTTACAGCAGGCAGATAGGCTGAAGGGTCAAAAGGTTCGCCGGTGTCATTCATAAGCTTGTAAACCGGATAAACAGCACCCTTGGCAGCCATCATGGTGGCCGTTCCAACTTCAAAGACCTGAACCAGATGTGGTTGCTTGCGGGCACGGAATGCGGCCACAGCAGCGGTCATGGTTTCGGTGTAATTGCCCTTGTAGGAAGGCTTGACCACATAGTCTGACTGGGATTTGTTGAACTTGTCAGCAATTTCATTGACCAGATCATTATTGCGGTTGGTCATGGCATGCCACCACTGAATTTCAGTGGCTGCATATGTCGGGGCTGCAGCTGCAAATAATGTAGCGGCTGCAAGTAATCCGACTGTGAATTTTTTAATGGTCATGGGGTTTCTCCTGATGAACTGTTAGTTGCCGGGAAACATTGTCTCCCGACTGTCTGTTATTTGTATTTTACGACAGTATTATTAAATGCCGGAGAAGGCTGGTTGTAAACCCCGAAGTGAAAAATAATTTTCACTTTTTTTCGGTTTTGTAACCTGTAGGCGGTTCAAGGTCGAATATTTGTAAAAGCTTTTTGTTTTTTGCATAAGCTTTTTGTTTGAATGAATCGATTATTTTACGACAGATTGATTCATGGCAAGGTATTTTGACTGGGTATCTGATCTAATAATCGGGGGTGCAAATTTGGGCACTTGGTCATGTCAGCCAGCAGAATTTCACTTATCTTCGTTTTGATTTCGGCTTTGGCGCTATTGGCGACATCCGGTCTGGTGATTGCAGGTGGCACAGATCAGGATAAGGTCAACTCATCGGTTTGTGACAGTTTTTTCAAACGTTGCATGGATCAGGTAAGGGCTGAAATCCCTTGCAGAAAACCTGACAACAAAAAATGCAGATCAAGGCGTCATGCCGATATCAAGCAGTGTAATTTTCTGTATCATCACTGCCAATCCTCTGATCTGGAGCCGCCTGTGAAGAATGCCAGACCGGTAGATGATGACATAAAGAAAAACTGAGAAGGGCCTGGCATTATGCGAATATACAAGTGCCGCATCTGGAATTTGCCAAACAAGCGGAAACAATTATCAGGGCAGAAATAGAAAATGCGACTAATATTGGGAGTATTGGTCGGGGGTGGGCTGGGTGCATATTTTGGATATTTGCTGGTGCCTGACATATCGATCGGGACAGCGATAGTTGGCGCCTTTATTGGAACAAGATTGACCAGGGCACGCAAACAGGTGGTTGGTGATGGTGACTGGTATGATGGCAGTGATGAGGATGACTGGGGTGGTGATGACTGACATACCGGCGGAAAAGGCAGGAATAATGCAACACAAATCTGATAATTATTTATGGATTAACCGGCTGTTTATTGTGGCTTTGAGTCTTGTTGCCTTGTTTTACAGTTCAATTGCGGTCACAGCGCAAGAATCAGGCAGTTGGGTTTGTGCGGATAATTGCGATCACAAGGATTATCATCTTTTGACAGTTTCTGAAGGAGAATTCAAAGGTGGATTGAATATCTGGAGAGCTGATAAAATTGATGATGAGTTTTATAATAACAGATTACGCGGATTCAAAATCTCCATAAACGATCCGGTAATAATAAGTCTGGTCCCTGAATATATTAAACATGATGACAAATGGAGGCCTGCTGGCTGGGATAAAAGCGTTTACCCGGGTGATGGAAATGCGAGAGTTGATGTTTATCTGAAAAAGGCTGATGGCAAAGAAGAAGCAGTAGGGCTTAATTTTCATGCACCTGCTGGCAGCACTGTATTATACTATCTGGTACAGGATACCTATATTGGTGGCTCAGTTGCTACCTATTATCCGGCAAAATGGAGAGTGTCGGTTTATTATGGTGAGGAAAAGCCGGCAGATCAGGCCGGGCAGCAGGCAGACAATCAGTCAGCAACTGATGACCAGTCACAAAATCTGGATGATTCTCAGGTTGATGATGATTCCTATGTGGTTATGAAAGTTGATGCTGTAAAAGATATGCTGAAGGCTGACGGTAAAAGCACATCGAACATCCAGATCAACCTGTATGAACGGCTGGAAAATGGTGATGCCAGGCCAATGAAGGGAAAGCAGGTCAGTCTGAAAATATCACCCCAGGATGGCAAGGTTACAGGTTCGCTATCTTCAAATTCTGTTGCAACCAGTTCAGGTGGTGAAGCAGTCGTTACCTATACAGCACCGCAAAAGCAGGATCTGCCACAAGGGGTTGCTCCAACGGTTGAGATTGTGGCTGTCTCGGGTGATTCTGGTGCTAGCGATGAAACCTATATTCGGCTATTTGCGCTCAATGACATGGTGTTGTTGCCCCAGCATAATATCATGCCTGCACACAAGGATTATCGCAACAAGATCAAGTTCAAATTTGAAGATCCCAATAAAGACCGCGGTGAGGAATATAAAGCCACAGTCAGCGTGTCGTCCAGATATGGACGCATAGCGAGCGGAAATAACGAGCCGGGTAATAGCCGGATTGAAATGGACGCTGTGGCCATGCTCGACAATGATATTTTTTATTATTGGGATGGGCCGCAACCGACAGACAAGGCGGTTGATGAAACCGTTAGCATTGAAATTCCAAAACTTGGTATATCCGGAATAGCCAGATTTTCGGTTGGGATTGATCTGGAAATAACCAAAGCCGGATTTATCTGGAACCCGCCATTTCAGCCAAACCTGACCATTCCGATCAAGGTAGTTGTGCGTGACAGGTTCCATCCAGATACTAATCTGGCAAAGCTGTTTGAAGAATTTGAAATAAAGCCAAACCTTATGGTCAAAAAGACCGGCTTTGCGCCGCTGGATTTGTTGCAGGTCAATGATGAAACCGATGATGAGCTGTCATCAGCTGTCAGCAGGTTTATTGAACGCTCGCTCAATGCAAATCCAAAATACAATTATCTGGCCCATGACCTGATGCAGGCGACGGTGAGAAGGACAAAACAGAATGAATGGTTGCTTTTGAACAATGATCTGGATGGTTCCGGTCTGAGCGTTGAACAGGCATATCCAGTCTTCATACCATTTGCACGCGGGGTTTATAAAACTTCGGTCAGGTTTGAGCCGCGTTTCAAGGGTGATGCTTCACAACAAAATCAGGAAATGGCGCTGGCCGCAATTGAAGTCAGTCGATTGTCAGCCGGGCAGGGGACACTGGAATATTTCATGCTTCCCACCATCAAAGGAGTAGCTTCGCTTTCAAATCCTGCTGGTCTGTTTTTGGGGCTGACTGATATTTCTCTTAAACTGCGCAACAAGAATTACAATGGAGCTTTTATTGATGCCGGGTTGATGCTGGCAGGTAAATTTATAGGTGACAGGATCGCCGGCAAGTTAAGCAAGGCGGTCAAGGATAAATATCTGAAACAAAGCCGGGCCTATTACCGGGATATGGTGGCAAAGGCATTTGGCAAGAATGGCAAGGTTGTATCGCCTGACCAGCGTAAACTTGCACTTGAACTGGCCAAGCCCTACAAGCTGGCTGCGTGGGTGGACGCAATGGCCAGCTGGGCTTTCGGGCAGGAAGCCGGTAATGCTCTGGAGCCGCTGAAAGGTGGAAATCTGTGGCCGCAATATCAACGGCCAGAAGTGCTGGCAAAGCTGGCTTCATTGTCGCTAACCGCGTCCTATATCAAACAATCTGACAAAGTCAGGCTGGTGGACAAGACTTTTGCATATCTTGAGCAGTTCCTGAAAGGTTATGGCTATGAATATGATCTGTTTATTGTAACCCGCGAAGGGCTTACCGGTTTGAAGGTTAGAGACCAACAGGGCAATATAATAAGTGCTGCCCCGAAATCAGTTTATGGCGGCACGGATGCAACCGAAATGGTTGTGGTCGGGAAAAAGGTTGTGGTAGTTCCGTTTGAGCATGGCCAATCAATAAGTGTTGATATGAAAGGCAAGGGAGCACCGGTCGAGATTTATACCATCAGCAATGGCAAGACCAAAAAGACTGTTCTGGACTATAAGGGCAAGCCCTGGAGCAAAAAGATGACAATTGGCGGGAAAAATCCAGATGTTCTGGCCGCAACTTTGGTGGGCAGTTCATCTGTCAGTTCATTCAGGCCGCCAAGTGTTGTTCCGCAGGCCAAACCTGTAAAGGGTAATGGCCGGATAGGTGGTGACTGGTCGGCGAATGATTCAGCCATGCATTTCCCAGATGTAACTAAAGGAGCCATTAAAGCAACATATGGTGATGCGGGTGGCCGGATACTGGCAACGCTTAAAGGTAATCATCTCACTGGTACCTGGATTCAGAATCACAGTGATAAAAAATGTCATGGTGTTCGTGATGGCAGTAATTACTGGGGCTGGATGGAGTTTGAATTTGACAAGTCATTCAGCAGTTTCAAGGGGAAATGGGGGTATTGTGAAGGAGCAGCACAAGCTAAAGGTTGGAATGGCAAGAAGACCGCAAATATAAAAACGGATGTGGTTGCAAATGTAGCTGACAATGATAATCAGGCTGTAGCAGCTGAATGTGAAAATGGGGCCGAATGCAAACCGGCTCCGGCACCGGAACCGGTGACAGATCAGGGCATGTCAGTGACTTCTGCCAACAAGCCAGCAGATAATCAAGCACTTGATCTGGCGTTCTGGTCATCGATCAAGGACAGTAACAACAAGGCATTGTTCAAAGCCTATCTGGACAAGTTTCCAAATGGGGTGTTTGCGGTAATTGCCCGGCAAAAACTGGGACTTGCAGCAGGTTCTTCACAGGTTGATTCAGGTTCAACGACTGGTTCTGCGGGAAAAGCTGATATGTCTGTTGCTGAATTGCTGAAAAAGGCTGAAGCAGCAGACGATAACCTTTCTGCGTTGAAACTTTACCTGAAAGCTTCAAAAAAGGGTTCAGGTGAGGCCAGCTATCAGGCCGCCGGTATTTATGTATCTGGCGGTAATGTTAAAATTGATATGAACAAGGCGTTCAAATATTTCAAACTGGCTACTGATCGCGGTTTTACAGATGCTTGGCCCCAATATATCCTCAATCTGATTACCGAAGATCATATGCAACGGGCGGTGATGGAGTTTTTCAGATTCTACAAGGCCAGCAAAAAGGACTGTATTCCCTATATTGAAAGCTGGGGAGATGATTTCCGCCGCAAGGTGCAGGTGGTGTTGCAGAAAAAGGGGTTTTATTCTGGTGATATTGACGGCAAGATTGGCCCGGCCAGTCTGGCGGCAATTGATGCTTATGTCAGTGGTAAAAAACCGGTGGTTGCCAAAACAAGTGGGCTGATTGTTAGCGCCAAAGGCATTGGGTCAATTACTGCGAACACAGCTTACAGGCTAAAAGCACTGAAAAAGGCACTTCCCGGTTTCATTGTCAAAATAAGGAAATACTCCGCAGAGGGTGATGTCTATACCAGCATTACAGCCTACAGGGCTGGCAGGCAGGCCATAGCTTTTGATGGCAATGAAAAAGTGACAGAATTTCAGGTGCTTGATGCCAGTATTCGTGATGATAGTGGTATTCATCCAGGCATGAGCTTTGCAAGGGTCAGAAAAACCGGCAGGCTCAAGGGTATGGAATGCTATATCGGGGCTGATGATACTTCTGATTTGATTTTGTGCTCCAGACCCGGAGCGGCAATCGGTTATAATTTTGAAAACCGGTTGGGTGGTGGCGATCAGTTGGTGAAACTGAGCAAAATTCCACCATCTTCACGCCTGAAATCCATTAGCTGGACAGCACAGGAATAATCAGTTGCACTTGCTGTTCAGGGCATAAAGGCAGATCGCTGCAGCGTTTGATACGTTCAGACTTTTGATTGCACCAGGCATGTCCAGCCGGGCCATAAAATCGCAGTTCTGCCGGGTTTTATGGCGCAATCCCTTGCCTTCAGCGCCCAGTATCAGCGCATAGGGGGCAGGGACCGGAATGGTTTGCAAATCGGTATCTGCCTCACTGTCCAGTCCGATAGTGGTGAAATTCATATCCTGCAACTGGGCAATGGCGCGTGACAGGTTGGTTACTTCGATTATTGGTACATGTTCCAACCCGCCTGATGCTGATTTGGCCAGAATGGCCGAGTTTTGCGGGCTGTTGCGTGAGGTGGTAATCAGGGCCTGAACATTAAAAGCGGCACAGCTACGCAAAATTGCGCCAACATTATGCGGATCGGTTATCTGGTCAAGCAGGACAACAATGCCATGTGGCTCAATGTCAGCAATGGTTCTGGCGACCAAGGGCAAGACCCTTGCTATTATGCCCTGATGAACTGCATCCTTGCCAACCAGCCTGTCAAGATCGCCAGCACTGACGATTTGAGGATTGATCTTGCGGGTTTCCAGAAGTGATTTAATCCGGTCAGCGGCATTTCTGGTTGCCATGATTGAGGTGATTTTGCGGGAATCATTTGCCAAAGCTGCCTCGACAGTGTGAATCCCGTAAAGAATCATGTCAGAAGAAGGTTTTCTGCGTCCGGGTTTTGCCATAATTTACCACCAGTTTCAGCTTGAATTGAGCATGGCCTAATGCGGTTATCGGCTTTTGTCCAACAAATTGACGATATTTGGTTTTTTCTTGCCTGAAACATGTTGACAGTAGCGATATGAATGGCCATAAAGCGTCGATGAATTGCCCGGTGCAAAAGCCGGGTTTAATTTGTTGCGCGCAAATACTACCTCAAGTTCCGTGTTTCGGAGGGG
>JALXCV010000033.1 GCA_026990765.1 Hyphomicrobiales bacterium
AGTCCGACCCGCCCGGCAGATACGGCAAAACCGGACATGAAGGTAAAGTCAAACCCGGCATCTTCAATCACCCTGGCAGACAATCCGTCCCAGCAGCACGGCATTGGATGGCATTTGTCCTGTTGCAGCATCAGGCGCAGTTTTTCAGCCGGTGTTTTGCTCATAGCTTTTGATATTCCCATAAAATTTGCGGTGTATTTGTGCTACCCGTGACAATCTTGGCCTTTGCATGCCGCCATCAGTCAGGGCATATATCGCAATTGAGGAATTCAATATCACGGCAATAATCATTGTCAAAGCTGAACGAGGAAAAGAGGGAATTATTTAAATGGTCAAAAATGCTTTTTACGCGCAATCAGGTGGTGTAACCGCTGTTATCAATGCCAGCGCCTGCGGGGTAATCGAAACTGCCCGTGCCAATTCAGACAGGATCGGCACGGTTTTTGCCGGCCAGAATGGCATTATCGGCGCCCTGGCAGAAGAACTGATTGATACTTCTCTTGAAACCGATGCCGCAATTGCCGCCCTTCGCCATACTCCATCCGGGGCCTTTGGCTCCTGCCGCTTCAAGCTGAAAAGCCTTGAGGAAAATCGCAGGGAATATGAACGTCTGATCGAAGTGTTCAAGGCTCACAATATCGGTTATTTCTTCTATAATGGCGGCGGGGATTCTGCTGATACCTGTTTCAAGGTCTCGCAATTATCTGATGAGATGGGCTTTCCGATTCAGGCCATTCATGTGCCAAAGACCGTGGATAATGATCTGCCGATTACCGATAATTGCCCCGGCTTTGGCTCGGTTGCCAAATATATCGCCATCTCCACCATGGAAGCCTCATTTGATGTTGCCTCAATGTGCAAGACCTCAACCAAGGTGTTTGTTCTGGAAGTAATGGGCCGTCATGCCGGCTGGATTGCCGCAGCAGGTGGTCTGGCTTCAACCAGGGACAACCCAATCCCGATTGTTATCCTGTTCCCGGAAATTGAATTCAATCAGGAAAAATTCCTGGCTGAAGTTGATGCAAAGGTCAAGCAACATGGCTATTGCAGCGTAGTGGTATCGGAAGGCACCCATTGGCCAGATGGAAAGTTCCTGGCTGAAACCGGGCTGAAAGATGCCTTTGGCCACTCCCAGCTTGGCGGTTGTGCCCCGGTCGTTGCCAATATGATCCAGACAGAGCTTGGCCATAAATATCACTGGGGCGTTGCTGACTACATGCAGCGCGCTGCCCGCCATATTGCCTCGGCCTCTGATGTTGAACAGGCCTATGCCATGGGCAAGGCAGCAGTTGAATTTGCACTTGAAGGTGAAAACTCGATCATGCCGACAGTAGATCGCATCTCATCCAGACCATATGAATGGAAAATCGGCAAGGCACCGCTCAGCAAAGTTGCCAATGTTGAAAAAATGATGCCTGCTGAATTTATCACAGAGGATGGTTTTGGAATTACCGATGCCTGCCGCGAATATCTCGAACCACTGATCGAGGGTGAGGACTATCCACCTTATGAAAATGGCATGCCCAAATATATACGCATGCAAAAAGTGCTGGCTGACAAGAAACTGCCGGATTTCGAGGTTTAGTGTGTTGCGTGCCGTGTTTGTATTTCAAACAAGCATGATCACTTCTCGCAATATTCAATCTCGGGCAGAAAACTTCTGCCTTCGGCAATCATGAAGTCCCATAGAGCCTGGGCCGCTGGCATCAAAGCCTTGTCGGCCCGGCGAATTACCTGCCAGTTTCGCATGACTGGCAGGCCTTTTATATCCAGAACCCCAAGTCGGCCATCATCGATTTCCACTGAAACCGTGTGAGCTGAAATCAGCGCCACCCCAAGCCCGGCCATGACCGCCTGTTTTATGGTTTCATTTGATCCCATTTCCATTGAATAGCTGTCACCAATTCCACCGGCTTTGAGTATTTCATGAAACAGGGCGCGGGTTCCCGATCCCTTTTCACGCATTAAAAGGGTTTCTTTTGCCAGTTTTGCCACCGATACTGCGCTTTTGCCAATCAGGGGGTGTTGTGGCGGGCAGATAAGCACATGCGGATGAGGACCAAAAACGATTTGCTCCACCTCAAAATTCTTTGGTGGGCGGCCCATAATGGCGAAATCAAACTCATAACCTTCAAGCGCTGCTACAGTCTCGGTGCGATTGCCTATCCACAGATTAAGCTCAATTTCGCTATGCAGATTACGAAACGCAGCCAGCGCCCTTGGGGCAAAATATTTGGCAGTCGAGACAACCCCGACCTTTACCGAGCCATGTGAAACCCCTTTCATTTCATCCAGCACATCATTGCAATCATGCAGAACCGAGGAGATATGCCGGGCGGCAATCAGCACCTCTTCACCAGCCGGTGTTGGAACAAAGCCTTTTGCGGTTCTTTGCAGCAATTCGATACCGGCAATATCCACAAGTATTTTCAGTTGCAGCGATATTGCCGGTGGTGTTACATGCAGCAATTTTGCCGCACCCGAGACAGTGCCGGTTTTAACAACGGCGCTAAGTACCCGTAATTGCTTGAGACTTATGTTTTTCTCCAGAGACATTAAGTTTTTCTAACATATCAGCAAAGTTAATTCAAATTTACTTTTGCGACCTTTCCTCCCATGGTCACAACTCAATTTTGCCGGAATAACAATTGAGCAATAATTCCGTAACAAATCGGGAGTCGAGGAAATGCAGCGTCAAACAAGTCTTGATGACTTCCTGTCGCGCTGGGCAGGTGATGATGACGACCGCAAGGCGGTTGGTGAGATAATATCAGCAATTGCCGGTGGTCTGGCCCAGATTGATGCTCTTGTAGCAAGTGCAGAATCCGGGAGTGGCACCCATCTGGCCAAGGCATCTGGTGCTCTTTTGGCCAATGCTCTTAAAGGCACGCAAACAGCTTTTCTGGCATCAGAAAAAAGTACCAGTGTCGTAGAGTTGAACAAGAACGGATCTCTGGCAGTTGCCATTGACCCGCTTGATGGCCACGCCAATATTGAGACCAATGTCACGGTAGGATCGATTTTTGCTATTCTGCCTACCCGCAAATCTGACGGTGGCAGCACAGAAAGCGTATTCTATCAGCCTGGTACAAATCTCAAGGCGGCCGGGTATGCTGTTTATGGTCCCAGAACCATTATGGTTTTCACCACCGGCGATGGCTCGCATATGGCAACGCTGGATCGCGATAGCGGCAGATTTATCATTACCCGTGAAAATATGACCATTAATAATGGTAATCGCGAATTTGCCATCAATGTATCCAATCACCGCCACTGGTTTGAACCGGTACGCGCCTATATTGATGATTGTCTGGAAGGCGATGAGGGGCTTCGCGGCGGCAATTACAATATGCGCTGGATCAAGTCACTCACGGCTGAAACCTTCCGCATCATGATCCAGGGCGGGGTTTTCCTTTATCCAGGCGATGCGCGCGATGGTTTTGATTGCGGTCGCCTGCGCCTGTTATATGAAGCCATGCCGATAGCCATGGTAATTGAACAGGCTGGTGGTATGGCAACCGATGGCATCGATCGTATTCTGGATATGGCGCCGGAAGAATTACTGCAACGCGTTCCTCTGGTTTTTGGTGCCGTCGATGAGGTATCACGGGTTCGCGAATATCATGAAAGCCCGCTGATCAAGGGCTCCACATCACCATTGTTCAATTCGCGCGGTCTATTTCGCTGATAATCAGGCAATCATTCAAAGAGGGTCTTCATGTCAACCAAGCATCCAATTATTTCTGTAACCGGTTCATCTGGTGCAGGTACATCCACAGTTAAACATACATTTGAGCAGATTTTCCTGCGCGAAGGTGTAACCGCTGCCAAGATTGAAGGTGACGCTTTTCACCGCTATGATCGTGCAGCAATGAAACAGGCAATGATCGATGCCGGGAAAAACGGCAATCACCATTTCAGCCATTTTGGTCCTGAAGCAAATCTGTTTGAAGAAATTGAAGCAGTATTCAAGGAATATGGCGAAACCGGCAATGGCAAAACCCGCCATTATGTTCATGATGATGAAGAAGCAGAACTTTATGGCTCACCTCCTGGCACCTTTACCGAGTGGGAATATTTCCCTGAAGGGACTGATGTGCTGTTCTATGAAGGGCTGCACGGTGCTGTCGTATCCGACAAGGTAAATATTGCGCAATATGCCGATCTGACGATAGGTGTAACCCCGGTCATCAATCTGGAGTGGATTCAGAAAATCCACCGTGACAGCAAGGACCGCGGTTATGCAACCGAGGTCATTACTGACACAATCTTGCGCCGCATGCCTGATTACATCAACTATATATGCCCGCAATTTTCGCAAACAGATGTCAATTTCCAGCGTGTTCCAACCGTTGATACTTCTAACCCGGCTGTTGCCCGCTGGATACCAACTGCTGATGAATCACTGGTAGTAATTCGGTTCAAGGATCCATCCGGTATTGATTTTTCCTATCTGCAGTCAATGCTGCATGACAGCTTCATGTCGAGAGCCAATTCGATTGTAATTCCGGGCGGCAAAATGGATCTTGCCATGCAACTGATCTTCACCCCGCTGATTCACCGGCTTATCGAACGCAAACGCCGGGCCTGCTAAATTTATTCTCAAGGGAACATATAAAATGACTAATTCAGCTACACATAACAATATGGCCAATGCCATTCGTGCCCTGTCCATGGATGCAATCCAGAAAGCCAATTCCGGCCACCCCGGTGCGCCCATGGGTATGGCAGATATGGCAACCGTGCTGTTCACAAAGTTCTTGAAGTTTGATCCATCAAATCCCAAATGGGCCGACCGTGACCGGTTTGTGCTTTCTGCCGGCCATGCTTCAATGCTGCATTATTCGCTCAATTATCTGGTTGGTTATGAAGACATGACCATCGAACAGATAAAAAACTTCCGCCAGATTGGTGCGATAACTGCCGGTCATCCAGAATATGGCCATGTTGAGGGTGTTGAAACCACAACCGGCCCGCTTGGTCAGGGTATTTCCACTGCCGTTGGCATGGCAATAGCAGAGCGTGCCGACAATGCCCGTTTCGGCAATGATCTGGTTGATCACAACACCTATGTATTTGCCGGTGACGGCTGCCTGATGGAAGGTATAAGCCATGAAGCCATTGATCTGGCCGGTCATTTGAAACTGTCTCGCCTGTGTGTATTGTGGGATGACAATTCCATCACCATTGATGGTGGCACCGATGTTTCCACCTCGATGAACCAGCAGGCCCGGTTTGAGGCTGCAGGCTGGCATGTGCAGTCAATCGATGGTCATGATGCCGATGCAATTGAGGCAGCAATCAAGGCGGCACAGGCTTCTGACAAGCCTTCATTCATTGCCTGCAAAACCATTATCGGGTTCGGTGCTCCCAACAAGCAGGGAACCAGCGCCACCCATGGTGCACCCCTTGGCGATGATGAAATCGCAGCTACCAGAAAAGCCCTTGGCTGGTCAGCAGAACCATTTGTTATCCCGGATGATATTTTGAGCGAATGGCGCGCTGCAGGCTCTCGTGGCAAGGCTGACCGCAAGGCCTGGGAAGAACGTCTTGCAGCTTCAGCTGACAAGGCAGCTTTTGAAGCCTCCCATTCCGGCAAGATTCCAGCCGTTCTGGCCGCTGCCATAAATGATCACAAAAGAAAACTGTCAGAAGAAAAAGCATCTCCTGCCACCCGTGTTGCCTCGCAAATGGCACTGGAAGTTGTCAACAAGGCTGTGCCCTTCACCATTGGCGGCTCGGCTGACCTTACCGGTTCCAACAACACCAAGACTTCCGGCATGGAAGCTATCACCGCAGACAATTTTGCCGGCAGCTACATGTATTACGGGGTGCGTGAGCACGGCATGGCAGCAGCCATGAACGGTATTGCCCTGCATGGCGGTTTCATCCCCTATGGCGGCACCTTCCTGATCTTTGCTGATTATATGCGCGGCTCCATGCGTCTTGCCTCACTGATGGGCATTCGCGTTGGTTATGTTCTCACCCACGATTCTATCGGTCTTGGCGAAGACGGCCCGACCCATCAGCCGGTTGAAACCATTGCTTCTTTGCGCGCTATTCCAAACATGAATGTCATTCGCCCCTGTGATGCGGTTGAAACTGCAGAAGCATGGCAGTGCATGATGGATTCAGCAACCACCCCGACATCACTGGCTCTTACCCGTCAGGGACTGCCCTGCCAGCGTACCGAACATACCGATGAAAACCTCACCGCCAAAGGTGCCTATATACTGCGTGAAGCAGAAGGTGATCGCGATGTTACCCTGCTGGCTACCGGTTCAGAAGTGCAACTGGCTGTTGAAGCTGCTGATGTGCTTGCTGGTGACGGTATCAAGGCTGCTGTTGTTTCCATGCCCTGCTGGGAATTGTTTGAAGCTCAAAGCGCAGACTATCAGGCAGAAGTTCTGGGCACCGCCCCGCGGGTTGGTGTTGAAGCAGCTATCCGTCAGGGCTGGGATAAGTGGCTTGGCTGTGACGGTGAATTTGTCGGCATGTCATCATTTGGTGCCTCGGCTCCGATCAAGGAACTGTTCAATAAATTCGGCATTACAACTGAAGCAGTTGTTGCTGCAGCCAAAAAAGTCACCGCATAAGGGGATTTACTGAAAATGGAAAACGTAAAGTCGATTGAAAATGTTGATGTCAAAGGCAAGACCGTACTGGTTCGCGCCGACCTCAATGTCCCGATGGATAATGGCCGGGTCACTGACACGGTTCGCATAGATCGCTTTGCCCCCACAGCCAGCTATCTGGCTGATCAGGGCGCAAGGGTGGTTATCCTGTCACATTTCGGCAGGCCCAAAGGGGTTCGCCAGCCTTCAATGTGCCTGGAACCAGTAGCAAAAGCCCTGGCAAAAGCCCTTGATCGTCCGGTTGGTTTTGCCCAGGAATGCGTTGGTGAAGTGGCTGAAAAAGCTGTTTGGGACATGCAGGATGGTGATATTGTAATGCTGGAAAACCTGCGTTTCCATCCAGAAGAAGAAGCCGATTCAGAAAACTTTGCTCGCCGTCTGGCTGTACTGGGTGATATTTATGTGAATGATGCCTTTTCCTGCTCTCACCGTGCTCATGCCTCAACCCATGCCATAACCAGACAACTGCCATCATATGCCGGTCTGTCACTGATGAAAGAGTTGAATGCTTTGTCAGCAGTTCTTGGCTCGCCGCAAAAGCCGGTTGCAGCTCTGGTCGGTGGCGCCAAGGTTTCATCCAAGATCACCGTGCTTGAAGCCCTGATCCCGACAATGGATGCAATTATTGTTGGCGGCGGCATGGCCAATACTTTCCTGCTTGCCAAAGGCTATCCGATTGGCAAATCACTGGCTGAACCAGATTTTGTTGATACGGCCAACCAGATCATGGCAGCGGCTGAAAAAGCCGGTTGTGAAATTGTGTTGCCGGTTGACCTGGTAGCAGCAACCGAGTTTGCCGAAGGTGCAGACAATGCAGTTATTCCAGTTGGTGAAGACCCCGGCGAGCGTATGGTTCTCGATGTGGGGCCGGCCTCGATCAAGGATCTGACCGACAGGCTGGGCAATACGAAAACCCTGTTATGGAACGGCCCTCTTGGAGCATTTGAAATTGATCCGTTCGGTGCAGGTACTTTTGCAGTGGCTAAAGCTGCCGCTGAACTTACAAAAGCAGGCAAACTGATCACAGTTGCCGGTGGCGGCGATACGGTTGCAGCCCTTAATGCAGCCGGTGCCAGCGATGACTTTACATATATATCAACAGCAGGCGGCGCATTCCTTGAATGGCTGGAGGGTAAAGAACTCCCCGGTGTCGCTGCTCTTAATCAGGCATAAACAGGAGAAGAAACATGTCAAGAATTACACTACGCCAGCTGCTCGATCATGCAGCAGAATATGAATATGGCCTTCCAGCTTTCAATATCAACAATATGGAACAGGGGCTGGCCATCCTTGAAGCTGCAGACGAGGTTGATGCACCGGTTATCATTCAGGCATCAAGAGGCGCCCGCAATTATGCCAATGACATCATGCTGGCAAAAATGATTGAAGCACTGATCGAAATCTACCCGCATATTCCGATCTGCATGCATCAGGATCACGGCAATTCAGAAGCCACCTGCGCAACTGCCATCCAGCACGGTTTTTCATCAGTAATGATGGACGGTTCACTGGAAGCTGACTGCAAGACCCCTGCGTCTTACGAATATAATGTGGCAATCACCAAACGCGTTACCGACATGGCCCATTGGGTTGGTGCTTCGGTTGAAGGCGAGCTTGGGGTTCTCGGTTCCCTGGAGACCGGTGAAGGTGAAAAGGAAGACGGACATGGTGCAGAAGGCAAGCTGTCCATGGACCAGCTGCTGACCGACCCTGATCAGGCTGCAGATTTTGTTGCCAAGACCAAGGTTGATGCTCTGGCAATTGCCATGGGTACATCACATGGCGCCTATAAGTTTACCCGCAAGCCTGATGGTGACATTCTGGCCATGAATGTGGTTGAAGCCATTAACAAGAAATGCCCCAATACTCACCTTGTCATGCATGGTTCCTCATCGGTTCCCCAGGAATTACAGGACATCTTCAATGAATTTGGTGGCGGCATGCCGCAAACCTACGGTGTTCCGGTAGAAGAAATTGTACGCGGCATCAAGTTTGGTGTCCGCAAGGTGAATATTGACACTGACTGCCGTCTGGCAATGTCCGGCCAGGTACGCAGGGTTTTGCAGGAAAATCCAAAGGAATTCGACCCAAGAAAATTCCTCACTCCTGCCAAGGACGCAATGCGTGAGCTTTGCAAGAACCGCTATGAAATGTTCGGTACTGCAGGCAACGCATCAAAAATAAAAGTAGTGCCCATGTCTGAAATGGCCAAGGCATATGAAGCAGGAACACTCGACCCGACAGTCGCTTAGATCCTGATAAAGACGATACGAAAGGTAAGAAGAAATGGATCAATCAGATCGTTACGCCAATCTTGACCTGAATGAACAGGACCTGATTGCAGGAGGCAAGCATGTGCTTGTCGCCTACACAATGAAACCAAAAGCTGGACATGGCAGCTATCTGGCATCAGCTGCCCACTTTGCAGCTGAAAGCTCAACCGGCACCAATGTTGAAGTCTCGACCACCGATAATTACACCAAGAACTTCGATGCTCTGGTCTATGAAATCGATGAAGGCAAAGAGTTGATGAAAATTGCCTATCCGGTCGAATTGTTTGACCGCAATATCATTGATGGTCGTGCCATGCTGGCATCATTCCTGACCCTGACAATCGGTAACAATCAGGGAATGGGCGATATTGAATATGCCAAAATGCGCGATTTTTATATGCCTCGTGCCTTGCTGAAACTGTTTGACGGGCCTGCTACAACTATTCAGGATCTGTGGCGCGTACTTGGTCGCCCGGTAGTTGATGGCGGCTTTATCGTTGGTACTATCGTCAAGCCAAAACTTGGATTGCGCCCGGAACCATTTGCCAGAGCCTGTTATGATTTCTGGCTGGGTGGTGACTTCATCAAGAATGACGAGCCTCAGGGCAATCAGGTGTTCGCACCAATGAAGGAAACCATTGCTCTGGTTGCCGATTCAATGAAGCGGGCCCAGGACAAGACCGGTGAAGCCAAATTGTTCTCAGCCAATATTACCGCTGATGATCACTATGAAATGGTGGCCCGCGGTGAATATATTCTGGAAACTTTTGGTGAAAATGCCGATCATGTTGCCTTCCTGGTTGATGGTTATGTTGCTGGCCCTGCGGCCATTACCACATGCCGCCGCCAGTTCCCGAACCAGTATCTGCATTATCATCGTGCCGGTCACGGCGCTGTAACCTCTCCGCAGTCTGATCGCGGTTACACAGCTTTCGTTCTGTCCAAAATGGCTCGCCTGCAGGGTGCTTCTGGTATTCACACCGGCACTATGGGTTATGGCAAGATGGAAGGTGATAAATCTGACACCGATATGGCCTTCATGATTTCACAGGATTCAGCTGATGGACCTTTCTATCATCAGGAATGGCTGGGCATGAACCCGACCACCCCGATCATTTCCGGTGGCATGAATGCTCTCAGGATGCCCGGTTTCTTTGACAATCTTGGCACATCAAACCTGATCATGACTGCTGGCGGTGGCTGCTATGGTCATATTGATGGTCCAGCTGCCGGTGCAACTTCCCTGCGTCAGGCTGAAACCTGCTGGAAAGCTGGTGCTGATCCGGTTGAGTTCGCCAAGGAGAACAAGGAATTTGCCCGTGCATTCGAAAGCTTCCCCGGCGACGCCGACAACCTTTATCCCGGATGGCGCGAAAAGCTGGGCGTTGCCTAAATAAACCTACCCAAATTATCCCGCGCACCTTATATATGTGCGCGGGTTTTATTTAATAACTTTGAAAACTGGAACATGTCCCATGTCACAAATCATTATTGCACCTTCAGTACTTGCCTCGGATTTTTCAAGACTGGCAGATGAAACCATGGCGGTTGATCGCGCCGGTGCCGACTGGATTCATCTCGATGTTATGGATGGGCATTTTGTTCCCAATATTACTTTCGGCCCGGTAGTGGTGGAAAAACTGCGCCCCTGCACCAAAAAAGTGTTTGACTGTCATTTGATGATCGAACCGGCAGACCCGTTTCTGGAGGAATTTGCCAAGGCAGGGGCTGATATAATCACTGTACATGCCGAAGCCTGCAAACATCTTGATCGTTCATTGCAGGTTATACGCAATCTTGGCAAAAAAGCCGGCGTTGCGCTTAATCCCTCGACTTCTGAAACCGTGCTTGAATATGTCATGGACCGGCTTGATCTGGTTGTTGTCATGTCGGTCAATCCCGGTTTTGGCGGACAGGCATTTATTCCAGCTGTTATCGACAAGGTTGCCCGCGTTAAAGCCATGATTGGTGATCGCCCGATTGATATTCAGGTTGATGGCGGCGTTGACCCCAAAACCGCACCACTGGTTGCAGCCGCAGGCGCCAATTCACTGGTTGCCGGTTCTGCCGTGTTCCGTGGTGGCAATGAAGAAGGCTATCGCAAGAACATTGCCGATATTCGCGCTGCTGCTGAAGGCGCTATCGGCTAGATAACCCTTATGGCAAAAGCCCTGATATTTGATCTGGACGGGACACTGGTTGACAGTGCCCCGGACCTTAACGCCGTTGCCAACAGGCTGCTGGCTGAACGCGGTCTTGAACCAATTGATCTTGCAACCCTGACTGGCTTTATCGGCCATGGCATTCCCCAGACTGTAAAGTGGATTTTTCAGCATCTCGATGTTGCCATGAGTGACGAGCAGCTGGCTGAGGCCGCAGACCGGTTCATTGAAATATACAGTGCCAATCCCGCTGAATTATCGATAGTCTATCCAGGAGCCTTTGCCGCCTTGGGCGAACTTTCTGAAAAAGGCCACAAGCTGGCTATTTGCACCAACAAGGCAGAAACCGTTGCCATCAAGGTAGTCAAACAGCTTGGCCTTGACAAATATATGGACGCGCTGGTTGGCGGTGGCCGTACTGCTCAGAAGAAACCGCATCCAGCACCGCTTTTTGCCTGCGCCGATGACATGAAAGTGGCAACTGACCAGATCATCTATATTGGCGACAGCGAAACCGATGCCGCGACAGCCGTGGCTGCGAACATTCCCTTTGTGCTTTACACTGAAGGTTATCGCAAGCAACCGCCAGAAGCGTTAAAACATGATGCGTTGTTTGATGATTTTGCTGAACTGCCCGGTATAATCGGAAAGCTTGAAAGCAGATGATCAAGGCATTGATATTTGATGTTGATGGCACTCTGGCCGAAACCGAAGAACTGCACCGGCGTGCTTTCAATGATACTTTTGCTGATTATGGACTGGACTGGCACTGGAACCGTACAGATTACGCCGGGCTGCTGAAAACCACCGGCGGCAAGGAACGCATTCGCCAGTTTGTCGAAACCGAACAACCGCAACGCGCCGGTGATTTTATTGACCCTGATGCAATTGCCGCCATGCACGCCAGGAAAACCGCCCGCTATGGGGAACTGATGCGCGACGGTGAAATTGAACTAAGGCCGGGCATGGAAGAAGTAATTGCACAAGCCAGATCAGCCGGTCTGGGCCTTGCCATAGCCACTACAACCAGCAGGCAGAATGTGGTGAACCTGTTTGCCGCCACCATTGGTGCAGACATGTTAGCCAGCTTCAAGGCAGTTTGTTGTGGTGAAGATGTCAGTGCTAAAAAACCAGCCTCTGACGTATATGATCTGGCTGTCAGCCAGTTGGGCTTAAAGCCTGCCCAATGTCTGGCTTTTGAAGATACGGCCAATGGTGTCAAATCTGCCAGAACTGCCGGTATCGATGTAATTGTAACTGTTTCGCAATACAGTGCCGGTGAAGATTTCACCGGAGCACTTGCCATTTATGAAGACCTGACAGACGATAGATTCAGGCTGGATCAGTTTTTATAAGAGGCCAAGAGCACTTTCTGCTTGTATTTGCTGACCTGTCGCTTACATCTGGAACATATTATCAACAAGGAGACAGTTTCATGGGAATTTGGGATTTTGTAAAATCTGCAGGCCGCAAAATCGGCATTGGCAGCAAGGAAGAAGCCCCTGCAGCAGAAGATTTGAAGGCAGAACTTGATTCACACAAGCTTGGCACTGATGACATTGTCATTGATGTGGTTGGCGACAAGGCCGTAATTTCCGGTGATGTGGCAGACCAGACAACTTTGGAAAAGGCAATCGTGGCAGTGGGTAATACTATTGGCATCTCCAAAGTGGAAAGCACTGTGGTTGTCCCTGATGCCAAAGAACCGGTATTCCATACCGTCAAAAAGGGCGATACCTTATGGGCCATCTCGGCTGAAGTCTATGGCAATGGCGCCAAATACAAGGCTATCTTTGAAGCCAACAGACCCATGCTCAGCCACCCTGATAAAATTTATCCAGGCCAGGTTTTGCGTATCCCTGATCTGGACTAGTTTTTGCAATTCATCTTGCAGACTTGCAAATTGATAAAGGGGCGGATTATTCCGCCCCTTTTTTGTGTTTAGCCATTCAGGCTTTGATAATAGTCCATCAGGATCTTGGCAACTTCAGGCCGTGAGAATTCCTTGGGCGGGGCTTCACCATTGCCCAGCATTTCGCGTACCCTGGTGCCCGACAATAACACAAAATCTTCCTTCTTGTGATCTGGTGCTTCGCGCATCATCACCACCTGATTCAGCTTTTTCGAATAGGCAGTATGGTCAGCTTCAAAGATTTTGATCTTCAATGATCCTTCTGGAATATCATGGAAGATGGTCTGGGCATCAAAATCACCATAATAATCACCAACGCCTGCATGATCACGGCCAACGATAAGGTGAGTACAACCCATATTCTGACGGAAAACAGCATGCAGAACCGCTTCGCGTGGTCCGGCATACAGCATGTCAAACCCGTAGCCGGTAACCATGGCACTGTTTTCGGGGAAATACAGCTTGACCATGGTGCGAATGGCATCATCGCGAACATCGGCTGGAATATCTCCAGGTTTCAGTTTGCCCAGCAACATGTGGATAACCAGCCCGTCAGCTTCAAGCCGGTCCATGGCCATGTGGCACAGTTCTTCATGTGCCCGGTGCATCGGGTTACGGGTCTGGAAAGCCACAACCTTTGACCAGCCGCGCTCACCGATTTCATTTCTGATTTCAACTGCGGTACGGAATGTATCGCCAAAATCTGTCTCGAAATATGAATAGTTGAGAACCTGTATTGGACCGGAAAGAGCTACCTTGCCCTGCGAGTTAAAGGCCGCAACGCCTGGATGTTCAGGATCGGTGGTGGCATATACTTTTTCAGTAATTGTGGCCATTTCATCATCGGTAAATTCTTCAACCGCTTCAACATCCATGATCGCCAGAACCGGGTTGCCTTCAACATTGGGGTCTTTCAGGGCAATGCGATCGCCAGCCTTGATTTCTCCAGCATTTTCAACCAGATTCAATACAGGTGTCGGCCAGAATAGGCCGCTTGTCGTGTGCATGTTGTCGGCAACTGACAAGGCATCAGCCTTGTTCATATAGCCGGTAAGCGGGTTGAAATAGCCACCAGCCAGCATGACGGCATTGGCAGCACTTGCAGATGATACAACGATTGATGGCAGTGATGCAGCTTCTTCAACAAGCCTGGCGCGTTCGTCAGCATCTGCAACAAAAAGCGGGTTCAGGCTGGCTGATCCATGCGGCTCAATAATGTTAGACATGTGATTCTTCCTCAAGATTATTGGTTGATTTTGTGTGATCGTTTTTCTCACCGATGCGGCTTTTACCAAGCCGTATCCCGTTTGGCGAGAAAAATCAGAAAAATTGAATATGTTCCCTTCACCTTCTCAATACATATGTATATGAATGAATTTGAATAAACAGACATGATGTCATAAAGTCACATGTCGATGTTTGCATGAGTTGTGTATAAGTTTCCGCAATCTGTCAGAGCCGATAAGCGGTTTTGGCGCTGGACCTAAAGAGAGGGCCTGGATTTATGGTCGATGATAAAAACAAATCGGATAAACCCGACGAGGTTGATGAGGAAGAAGACGAGTTTGCAGCATTTGAGCGCGAAGCCAAAGCTGCTGCCGCCGCTGCTGCTGCCAAAATGGCAGAGGGTAAAAAGGCTGCTGAAACAGCACAAGCCAGTGCTTCCCCTGCAGCGGTCGTTGAAGAAGATGACGAAGAAGAAGATGAATTTGCCGCTTTTGAACGCGAAGCCAGAGAGGCTGCTGCTGCTGCACAGGCAAATATGGGTGGCGGAGCATCAGGCAGTGAGGCTGCCGCCTCAACCAGTCAGGCCAGTGAGGCTGCAGCTGGTGAAGAAGCACCTGCTGGCGATGATGACAAGCAGGCAGCCCCGGTCTCTGATGCAAATGCAGAGGCCAAGGCCAAGGCTCTGGAAAAATCAGAAAAAGCTGCCAAAAAGCAGGCCAAGGCCCTGTTCAGTGATAATGTTGGCGTTGCCAGTCAGACTATTTTGGTAGTAGGTGGCGGAATTGCCGGGGTAACAGCGGCAACTGAAGCAGCTGAAACCGGATATGATGTTATCCTGCTGGAAAAGGGACCGGCACTTGGCGGACGGGTAACCCGGCTTAATCGCTATTTCCCGAAATTGTGCAATCCCAATTGCGGCCTTGAAATCAACTATCAGCGCATACGCAAAAACCCGCGCATCAAGGTCATGACCATGTGCGAAGTTGCCGGGGTTTCCGGTGACAAGGGCAATTATACCGTATCAGTCAGCAAACAGCCGACCTATGTTAATGGCATGTGTGATGGTTGTGGCAAGTGCGCTGATGCCACTGACGCCAAAGTGCCAAATGATTATAATTACGGAATGGACAAGATATCTGCGGCCCATCTGCCACATGAACATGCCTATCCAATGGCCTATGTGGTTGACCCTTCCATAAAGGGATCAGATGATGAAGAAAAACTGGTTGCGGCATGTCCAAAAGGTTTGATTGACTTTGGTCAGGAAACTGAAAACTTCGACCTTAATGTCGGTGCCATTATCTGGGCTACCGGCTGGCAGCCATATGATGCTTCAAAAATTGAAGTTTATTCATATGACTATTCACCAGACATTATCAACAATGTTGAGATGGAACGTCTTGCAAATCATGACGGACCTACAGGTGGTGAAGTAAAACGCCCGTCAAATGGTGAGCCTGCCAAAAAGGTGGCGCTCATTCAGTGCGCCGGATCAAGGGATCAGAACCATCTGGCCTATTGCTCGATGATCTGCTGTCTGGCATCGCTCAAACATGCCGCTTATGTGCGTGAGCAATATCCTGACAGCACCGTCGATATTTACTACATCGACATTCGCGCTCATGACAAGATGAGCAATTTCTATGAGCGCATTCGTTATGATGAGAATGTCAATTTCATCAAGTCCAAGCCTGGACATATTGATATTGGTGAAGATGGTCGCCCGGTCCTGTGCGGCGAACGCACCATTGATCGTGAAATCTACCGCGAACCATATGACCTTGTAGTGCTGGCAACCGGTATGGAAGCCTCACTGGCCAATAATGCACCTGAAGGTGTCAAACAGGATGAATATGGTTTTGTCATTGATGATGGCGGGCAGTTCGCTGCCGGTACAGCAGGCGGGCCTTTTGATGTCGCCTTGTCAACGCAATCAGCAACGGCAGCCGCACTGAAAGCCATTCAGGCCGTGCGGGCAGGGAAATAGGGAGAATTTGATAAAATGAGCGAATTTGAAAGAAAGCCCTGCGTTTATCTTTGTGAAGGTTGCGGCATTAAAGACGCACTCGACATTGATGATCTGGAACGGGTTGCAACCATGGAAATGGGTGTACCTGAAGCCAAGCGGTCAGACAGTTTTTGTGCAGGCGATGGCTATGAAACCCTGAAAAAGGATATGGAATCAGGCGATGTCAATCAGGCAATCATCGTTGGCTGTTCACCGCGTGTCATGGCTGAACAGTTCCGCGAACTGCCTGGACAGGTAATACGCGCCAATATCCGCGAACAGGTTGTCTGGACCCAGCCGCCAAATGATGAAGATACCCAGATGATGGCAGCCGATAATATCCGTATGGCGGCAGCCCAGGCCCAGAATTCAGAACCGCCCCAGGCATATTGGGATGCGGCATCCAGCCTGAAATTGCTGGTCGTTGGTGGCGGTGTTTCCGGCCTCAGTGCTGCGCGCGAAGCCTCGAAAACCGGTTGTGAAGTCGTGCTGGTTGAAAAATCAGACGCACTTGGCGGCTGGGCGGCAAAATGGTCAAAAACCATTCCAGGTGCTGCGCCCTATACCGGCCTGCAGGAAAATGGCATTGCCGACCTCATAAAGGAGGTTGAGGAAGACAAGAACATAACCGTCCACACCAATACCATTATTGGTCAGACTGAAGGCATGCCCGGCAAATTCACTACCCAGCTGGTAAATGGCAAGGGTGACAGCTGGGATGTATTTGGCTCGATTATCGTTGCTACCGGCTGGCGCGAAATGGATACTGCCAAACTTGAACATCTGGGCTATGGCAAATCTGATGATATCGTCACCGATATTCAGTTTGAACAGCGCCTTGCAGATGGCAATATTCCAAAGACTGCTGCCATCATTATCAATCCTGACAAGGAAATCCAGCCATTTTCATCGGGTGTTTCCACCAAGGTGGCAATCAAGCAGGCCTTGCAGATAATGCAGGCCGATCCCGATGCCATGGTTTATGTGATTTATGAAGAATTACGCGCCCATGGCACTGCCGAAAGCTTCTATCGCGAAGCCCAGGAAGCAGGGGTTGTATTCCAGAAGGGTGAAGTCAAATCAGTCGACGGTGACCTGACAGTGACCGTGCATGATGATTTGCTTGGCGCCAATATTCCGATGACCGGGCTTGATGTTGTGGTTATTACAACCGGCATGATCCCCAACTCGACCAATATTGATATTGAGGCGGCTGAAAAAGGCGAAGATCAGCTTAAAGACGATATTCGCCCCAACCTTCCGCTTATCACCATCAATGGTGAAGAGCCTGAAGCTGCATCTGATGATGATGACGGCGATGTAATGCCTGGTGGCCCGATCCTCAACCTGCAATATCGTCAGGGACCGCATATTCCGGTTCTGGCCAATGGCTTTGCAGATTCTCACTATATCTGCTTTCCATATGAAACCCGCCGCACCGGTATTTATACCTGTGGCCCGGTTCGCCGCCCCATGACCATTGCAGAAGCCAAAGAGGACGCGCAAGGTGCAGTTCTCAAGGCCATTCAGGCTATGCGGATGTCCAATCAGGCTGAAGCGGTTCATCCACGTGTTGGTGATCTGTCTTATCCTGAATTTGGTCTCAATATCTGCACCAAATGTCGCCGCTGCACAGTTGAATGCCCGTTTGGTGCCATTGATGAAGATCCTGAAACAGATTATCCGGTTCTCAACCCGTCGCGCTGCCGCCGTTGCGGCACCTGCATGGGTGCCTGCCCGGTATCAACTATCTCGTTCAAGAACTACAACCCGCAGATGGTTTCTGAAATGATCAGCGCGGTTGAAATTCCTGACGAGTTTGATGAAAAACCGCGCATACTGGTTATGGCTTGTGAAAATGATGCCATACCGGCCCTTGACATGGCTGGCATCAACCGCCGCCAGATCAATAAATATATGCGGGTAATTCCGGTTCGCTGCCTTGGTTCTGTGACCTTGTTATGGGTCAAGACGGCGCTGGAAAAAGGCTATGACGGCATAATGCTGATGGGCTGTAAATCAGGCGATGATTATCAGTGCCACTTCGTTAAAGGCTCGGCCATGGCTCAGGAACGCATGTCGAAAGTTGGCGAAACCCTGCAATCCATGATGATGGAAGAAGAGCGGGTTGCCGTAACCGAGATTGCAATTTCCGATACCAGGAAAATTGCTGATACGCTTAACAGCTTTGGCGAAACGATTGAGGGACTTGGCCTCAATCCATTCAAGATGTAGGAGGCCAGGATTATGACAGCACCATTACCCGAAGTTGCGTCACGCAAATATGACCTTACCTTTGCACGCTGGGTGCGTGACAATGTTGAAGGTGGAGACAAGATGAATATGTGCATGCAGTGCGGAACCTGTTCCGGCTCATGCCCTATCGGTCCTGAAATGGACAATGGCCCGCGTAAAACCTTTATGATGGTTCGTGCCGGCATGAGGGAGGAGGTTTTATCCTCATCAACCTTGTGGAACTGCACCTCATGCTATCGCTGCACCGTGCGCTGCCCGCGCGGTATCAAGGTCACCGCCATTATTCAGGGTCTGGCCCAGGTTGCGGCCAAGGAAGGATATGCACCAAAAGGTGAAAATGCCAGCTTTGCCAATGCTTTCTGGTGGTCAGCCAGTACTTTCGGCAAGACCGACGAACGACTGGTCCCGACCTTGTACTACTTCTCGGCAGGCTTCATGGAGGGCATCAGGAAATCACTGGATAATCTGAAAATTGCCATCAACATGCTGAAGGCAGGACGCATGCACATTGGCATGCCGCATACGATCAAGGATAAAAAGGGCTTGAAAGCCATTCTCGCCAAAGCTGCGGAAATTGAAAAGGCCAAGGGATAATCATTATGACAGAGAAAAAGACATTCACCTATTATCCCGGCTGTTCCTCCCAAGGTTCAGGCCGCCATCTGGATGAAAGTATAAGGGCAGTAATGCCTGAACTTGGCATCGGTATGGTTGATATTGAAGACTGGAATTGTTGCGGTGCTTCTGTTGGCCAGATTGGTGGTGGCCCCTTGTCAAACCTGGCTCTGACTGGCCGTAATATGGCTCAGGCCGAAAAACAGGGAAACAAGGACGTTATAACCGGCTGTGCTGCCTGCTATCTCAACACCCATGGCGGAAATGAGAAAATCAAGGCTGATGAGCAAAAAAAGGCTGATATTAACGAAGCACTGGGAGCTGCCGGACTTTCCTATAATGGCGAATTGCAGGTTCACCATGCAATGGAAGTTTTGGTCAATGAAGTTGGCATGGACAACATAGCAGACCGTGCCAAGGCTAATCCGCTCAAGGGTCTCAAGGTTGCCGGCTGGGTTGGCTGTCAGACGGTTCGCCCGTTTGCAGGGACTGACAGTGGTGGCAATTATGATACCTATGAAGACCCTGATTTCCTTGATGACATTACCGAGGCTTGCGGAGCCGAAGCTGTTGCCTATGACAGCAAGACCAATTGCTGCGGTGGCTCGGTTGCGGTGATGAAACCGGAAAAGACTTTGCATCTTATGGAGAAAATTCTCAATTCGGCCAAACAGGCTGGTGCTGATGTAATTTCAACTCCATGCCCGCTTTGCCAGACCAATCTGGAAATGTATCAGGACAGTATCAACAAGAAATTTGGTACCGACTATAATTTCCCGGTAGTGTTTCCAACCCAGCTGATGGCAGTTGCTTTTGGTATGGAAGCCAAAAAGGATGCCGGTCTGCATCGCCAGACTATCCGGGCTGAAAAGCTGGAAAAAATGGCCAAGAAATAATAAGCAGATAACAAGTCAGAAGATGCCCGGCAGTTTGAAAAAAGCTGCCGGGCTTTTTATTGTTAAATCTGTCAGGAAAAAAAGGAGCGGATCCTGTTGGACCCGCTCCCTCGACTGGACTGTCACCCGCGACCGGGGGCAATTTGCAGATGACCGCCTGCCGATTCTGTTCCCGGAAACCAAAGAATAGCCTTAGTGCATCACACATTACCGTTTTGAAACTTCAAAACTCTAGCCCCGGAGAATTACGCACCCTAAGATTTACGTGTAAAAAAATACAAATGCAACAATTTGTTCGAAAGATATTAAAAGAATTGTCAAAAAATACTCGAAAAATTGGCATGTCTGCTGCCTAAGGTTGATATCTGTCTGGTCTGATCTACCGGGCTTATCATTTTTTTACTGCAGGCAGTTTTAATATGGCTTTCAAGCCACCCAGTCTGGATTCATCCAGAGTGACCACACCATGATACATGGCCGCAGTTTCAGTAACGATTGACAGCCCAAGGCCGGTGCCTGGTTTTGACTCATCCAGACGCCTTCCACGAATTAGTGCCTGATCGCGAATTTCTGCCGGCAGCCCGGGGCCATCATCGCCAACGGAAATTTCCAGCCAGCAACGATCATGTTTACTGTTATCGGCAGTTTCCCTGATTCTTACCTCAATGGTGCTTCTTGCCCATTTGGAGGCATTCTCCATCAGATTACCCAGCATTTCTTCCAGATCCTGCTTTTCTCCGCGAAATTTCAGATTTTCATCTTCGCAGAAAACATTTATTTGCAGGCCTCTGTCCATATGAATGCGCATCAAGGTGCGTGCCAGCGCATCAGCAGTTTCATCTACCGAGGTAACAGAGCGAATGGTCTGGGCACTTGCCGCCCTTCTGGCCCGGTCAAGATACATGTCAACCTGATCGCGCATGATGCCGGTTTGTTCAGAAACCTTGTTGCCAAAGTTCCCCTTGTTCAATCGGGCTTCATTTGCCAGAACGCTAAGCGGGGTCTTCAGGGCATGTGCCAGATTGCCGACCTGGGTTCTGGCCCGCTCTATGATTTCAGTATTTGCCTTGATCAACAGATTAAGCTCATCAGCTACCGGCTTGACTTCAACCGGAAACTGTCCGGTAAGGGTTTCCGCCTCGCCCTTTCTTATCTGGGTTAATTCCTGTCTCAATATGCCAAGTGGCCTTAACCCAAAATGCACCTGCACCAGAATTGCTATGACGAAACCGATACCCAACAGTCCCAGTACAATTATCAGTGCTCCATTAAATGTGGCAATCTGGGCTTTCAGCTCGTCAAAATTTCCAGCCACGATAAATGAATATTGGCGGTTTCCTTCAAACAGGGTGAATTGCTGCTCAATGGCCCTGATCCGGGTCTGGTTGGAATCTGTTGTGAAGAACCGGGCAATGTCTGCTGCATCTCTGTTTTTAAGTTTATCCTTGCTGAACTTCAAAGCCTCACCCAGCAATGAAGGTGAAAACAGGCCCTTGCCCTGCAGGTCATCCGCAGGTGTTATCTGCCAGTACCAGCCGGAAAGAGGCAGGCTGAATCTGGTGTCAGCAATTGCCCCTTTCATTTTCAATTCCCCGTTTTCAAGATCAACACTGGCCAAAAGCCCGTCAAGCACAGCTTGCAGTCTGGCGTCAAAATTCCGCTCAACTGCATTTGAGAAAATATTGGCAAGTA
Source organism: Hyphomicrobiales bacterium (assembly GCA_026990765.1). Lineage (GTDB taxonomy): Bacteria > Pseudomonadota > Alphaproteobacteria > Rhizobiales > Aestuariivirgaceae > JALWJW01. Next base: position 21,677 of record JALXCV010000033.1, read on the forward strand.
AAAGCCCTGCCACAATAAGCAGTACCAGTGATACAGCTGCGGCAGAAGCTGTCAGCCTGAAGGCAAGGGAATTAAGACGCATCATCCGGTTCTGACAGGCAGTATCCCAGCCCGCGCACTGTTTTTAAAAGATCAACGCCAAGCTTCTTGCGCAAACGCCCCACAAACACTTCAATCGTGTTTGAATCACGATCAAAATCCTGATCATACAGATGTTCAACCAGTTCGGTGCGCGAAATAACCCGCCCCTTATGGTGCATCAGATAGGATAATAAACGATATTCCAGCGATGTCAGCTTTATTGCAATGCCATTGACCATGGCCTTTGCTCCCTTGGTGTCAATAACCAGAGGACCACATTCAATCTCATTGGTTGCATGGCCACTATTGCGTCGCAAGAGAGCACGTATGCGCGCCAGCACTTCTTCCATGTGAAATGGCTTGGAAACATAATCATCAGCGCCGGCATCAAATCCGGCAACCTTGTCGCTCCAGCGATCTCTGGCGGTCAGGATAAGAACCGGCATCTTGTGCCCGTCACGCCGCCAGTTTTCCAGAATGCTCACCCCATCCATGATTGGCAGGCCGAGATCAAGAATTACTGCATCATATGGTTCGGTATCTCCAAGGAAATGGCCTTCTTCGCCATCCATGGCCTTGTCGACCACATAACCTGCATCTGAAAGGGCATCAACCAGTTGCCTGTTCAGGTCAGGATCGTCTTCAACTACAAGCAAGCGCATACCTTGAATTCTCCCTTTAACCTGCCTTGTGATATGATAAGGCTATACACAATCAAAAGCCAAGTCAGCCGAAATCTGCAAGTTGATGAGAAAAAATTTTAACGCCGTCTGATACGGCCGGTTCTTGCATCAATAAAAACCTTGCGCAAACCACCCCTGTTACGCACCCTGACTGAATATCCCTTGCGACGTTTAAGATACTCAATACCAAGCACCCGGCCCCTTGGGGATTGCTTTCTGACAGCGCGCACAGCATCACCAGGAGACATTCTTTTGCGCCTTGCCTGAACCTGCCAGACAGTGCCCTGATTTTCCAGTTTAATATTCCCGATATCAGCAGGTATGCTGATTGCCTCTGCCTTTGAGGCAAACGCCATCACCAGCAATAGAAACATCACTATTTTAATTTGAAATCTTATCATCATCACCTTTGCCCCAAGCATGGGTAATCATAATAAAATGAATATGAACCAAAGATGAATAAATCCTGCTATATTTGTTAGAACTATTCAAGATTACAAGTGGTATTATTGAATGTGAGTTTCCAAAGCAACATGAAATCCAGTAATATCAAAGGCATCATGACGTTTGTCAGGTTTAGTCCAAACCAGTAATTGACCAGCGATTTTACCGGAAAAACACAGTATCTGGTATTTTGGCAACAACCGCTCCAAGTGATGCAGAGACCGCAATAATAATGGACAGAAATCTCCAGCCACCCTTGAAGCTGACCAGCGTATCGCGAATCTCCCTGACATCACCCTGCAGCAGTTTCAGATCATCTTCCAGAGCAGCCATTTTTGTTTCCAGGCGACTAATTTCACGTTCAACCGTTTTGTTCACTTCAACCATCACCTTTTGAATAATTGCGCTGTCTCATAGACAAAATAAAATCCATATACCACCGCCGCCAGTTTCCACTGGCTGGCAGACAGATCATCGGTAACTCCAAGCTTCAGTATCTTGTCAAATATAATGATTTTGGCCATATACAGACCAAATGGCATTGCCAGAAAAGTTCGAAAAGCAATGTTCCAGCGATAACGGCTTTCGGCCACCAATACAGATTTTCGCATTTCAAGTTCGGCGATGATTTTGTCAGCCCTGATTCGTTCAGAGCTGTTTTGCGCCTGCAGGCGAGTTTTATAAGCCTGATTGAGTTCGCTGATGACCTGCCTGATAATACCGCCACCAAGCAGGTTCAATAATCCAGCCAGCATTATTTTTGCACCATGGGTTTTGTGGTTACAGCCCGCAGGATAATCACCGCCACCATAAGATATATGGAAACCGCTGCTGCTGTTTTTGAACCAAGAACCGGAGCAAGATCAACGCTGCCAAGATATTGCAGAATTGATAATGTGAGCGCCGGCATCCCGTGCAGAATAGCGAACCAGATTGTGCGTGACCTGAACCAGTATGTTTTTATCATTCCTGACATTTCAACCTCGAAAATATTGCTTCATTCGTTGCCAGATAGTAAGTGGCTTGCTTGTTGTTTCTTCAGTAACCGGCTGCAGATCATCGCTTGCCGCATCAGCTTGCAAAATCATTCGCAATTCATCGCCAATATCAATTTTGCGTCCACCGGACCAGTCTGGCCTGTGCGATGAATTTACCGGGTACTGGGTGATCATTCCATCACTGCTCCATTTGCCGTCAAAAAACAGATCGCGTTCCTTGCGGCGCCTTGGGATTATTTCCCTTGGTTTTCGCCACAGCATAAAGGCCTTGCGGCTTTCACTGATCTTTCCCTGCCTGAACAGGTCAACCCAGGATGCGCTGGCGATTGCACCGGTATTGTAGTGAAATGACAATGCGGCAGCGAATTGCTCTTCACTCAGATCATGACCCTTGAATGCCAGCCTTACTGCCGGTGCATATTTTGTTTCCAGCAACCATATATAAATCTCAAGGCACTTGCTGAGCGGTTGTGGCTTGGCAATATAGCGCTCAACATTATGCCCAGAGGCACTGGTGATTCCTATACTCCATGTCCACACCCCGACACTGTCGCGATATGCCTCGCGTACCAGGGCTTCATGGGCTGCGATCTCCAATATGGTTTTTACAGTTATTTCAGGCATCCAAGACAGCTCCTGTTCAATTGCCCGCATCAGTAATGCCGGTTACTTCATCAATAGGAACAGTCTGGAGCATTTCAGTTCGCAGTCTGGTCAATTCATCGTTCAGGCAGGAAATCTGGCTCAATAATTGTGACTTGTCGCCAAGTATTTCAGGCAGATCAGATACTGCAAGCACTCTTGGATCGTCTCCTGGTATTGCAATCACATGGATGCCCTTGATTGCATCTGCTGCATCATTTCCACGTATTAATATCTCATAGGGAACCATATTCGTCTCCTTTAAAACCATATTGTAATTTTCTAGCTGATCACTACCCGGTCGGATACCCGCCTCCAGTCCGTGCCATCTGAAAATGCCAGATTTGCCCCGCCCGTTTCATTGCTCAGATAGACAATGGCTCCGGCTCCGCTGGTTGCAGCATTTGGTACGGTTGCAACGGTAAATGCTTTAGGCCTGATAAAGCTGCCGGAAACAAATGACCCGCTGGAGAAAACCTCGGTTACATTATCATTACCGAGCCGCACCTGATTGGAACTGGTGCACAGGCAATTATAACCAATGGCGGTGCTGTTCTCATAGCCGCTTTGGAAATTGGCCCCAAAACCGATTGCCGTTACATCATTGGCCGTGTTGTCACGACCGGCATTGACCCCGATGCTTGTTTGCCTGTTGCCACTGTTTGAATATCCCGACAAATAGCCACAGGCAGTGTTATAAATACCCGAATTGCCATATCCGGCATTTACACCGATAGCAGTCTGGAAATCACCGCTATTATTATACCCGGAATTAACGCCGCTGACTGTCTGACCGCTGCCGGTGTTTGACCGCCCGGAATTTGTACCAGATGCTGTCTGATTATCAC
>JALXCV010000034.1 GCA_026990765.1 Hyphomicrobiales bacterium
ATGAACCCGTCAGTCAGCAATATTACCGGGGTCATATAGGTAAGGGCAATTCTTGCCGCCTCGATAGCGCAGTCAAAACTGTCATGCGGAGAACTTGCTGCAATTACCGGTACTGGTGTATCGCCATGATGACCATACACTGCCTGATAAAGGTCAGCCTGTTCAGTCTTGGTTGGCATGCCGGTTGATGGTCCGGCTCGCTGTACATTGACAATCACCACCGGCAATTCAGCCGAAACAGCAAGGGCTATGGCTTCCTGTTTCAGTGCAACCCCAGGACCTGAACTGGTAGTCACCCCCAGACCGCCGGCAAAGGCGGTGCCTATGGCCGAACACATGGCGGCAATTTCGTCTTCAGCCTGGAAGGTTACAATCCCCAGATCTTTCAACCGTGCCAGCACCTGTAATAATGGTGTTGCCGGAGTAATCGGATAAGATGACAGAACCAGCCGCCGACCTGCCAACTGGGCTGCTGCTGCCAGCCCCCATGCAAGGGTTTCAGAACCCGTGGCAGCGCGATAAAGACCGGCGGGCATTTTTGACGCCGGTACAGTATATCCAGCCGACTGGCCTGATACTTCAATGGTTTCACCATAGGCATGTCCGGCCTTCAGTGCGGCTATATTGCCATCGGCCACTGCCGGAAGTTTGGCAAATTTGATATTGAGCCATTTTTCAGTGGTTGCAACATCGCGGTCGAACATCCAGTAAACCAGCCCCAGCGCCCAGAAATTTTTACAGCGTAGCGATTCTTTCTTGGTAAGACCGGTATCTTTTACCGCTTCCAGCGTGTGGGCTGAAATATCAGCCGCGATAAGCTGGTAATCATCGAGCGATCCATCCTCAAGCGGTGATGTTTCATAACCGGCTTTCGTCAGGTTGCGCTTGTTGAAGGCACCGGAATCAACCAGTACAATTCCACCCTTGCGCAATAAGCCAAGATTGGTCTTGAGTGCCGCCGGGTTCAGCGCCACCAGCATGTCAGGATCATCCCCAATGGTTTTGATCGGGCGTCCGCCAAAATGTATCTGAAAAGCTGAAACCCCGTAGGTTGATCCGACCGGGGCTCGGACCTCGGAAGGATAATCGGGGAAAGTTTCAAGGTCGGCCCCACCCAACGCGCTTGAAAGACCAAGCTGTGAGCCAATTATCTGAATACCATCACCTGAATCACCGGCAAAGCGCACTATTACAGTCTCGCGTACCTGCCTGGTGTCGACATTATTTCTAGTCGCCAGTTCGTCCATTTTCTATTATCCAATCTGATATGGAGTAGCAAGTTGCTTCGTAAAGATAATTATTCTTTAGTAGCGTAAATCAATACAAACATTGATTTGAATCAACGCTCCTTTTTGTTCAGTTTGTCAAACAGTTTTTGCACTTGCCCGAAATTTCAATAACAGTTTTTTGCGCTGTGAAATTATGGGTTTTGGCCCATTCAGCCAGAGTTGCCGAAACCGCCTTGTCCGAAAACTCAGTAACTTCACCGCAGCCATTGCAAATGGCAAAGGCAATGGTTCCCTTGTGCTCACCACCACTATGACAACAGGCTACAAAGGCATTCAGGCTTTCCAGCCGGTGCACCAGCCCGAAATCCTGCAGTTTTTCCAAAGCCCGGTACACCTGCAATGGTGCCCGCAAACCTTCCTGGCGCAAATCATCCAGTATTGAATAGGCACTAAGCGGTCCATCTGCCTGTTTCAGTGAAGCAAATACCAAAGACTGGTTGCGGGTAAGTTGCGCATTGATGGACATGGCTCTACCTCCTTTGTTTTCCAGTTGCCGAAAGACGCAAATGTGAAGCCAGAAACAGTAAAAACGCAGTAACAACGATTGCCGGACCAGATGGTGCATCAAACTGCAATGATGCTGAAAGCCCGCCAATAACCGCGATTACTCCGATAATAGCGGCGATCATAGCCATTTGTTCTGGACCTGTTGCAAATTTTCTGGCCGTTGCAGCCGGGATAATCAGTAATGAGGTTATCAGCAAGATACCAACGATTTTCATGGCAATGGCAATGGTTGCCGCCATTAACAGCATGAAGATGATTTGCGCCCTTTCAGGTTTGAGATTTTCGGTCTTTGCCAGATCAAAATCGATACTTGCTGTCAGTAATGACCGCCAGATCAGTGCCAGAATACCCAGAACCACAATCACGGCCATATATATAATGATTATATCTGTTTTTGAAATCGCCAGCACATCGCCAAACAGATAGCTCATCAGATCAACCCTTATCCAGCTCATAAAGGCAATAACCACCATGCCCAGAGCCAGAGAGGAATGCGATAAAATCCCCAAAAGCGCATCTGAATGCAGATTATTGCGGGCCTGAAGCAATAACAGCGCCAGTGAAACAATAACCGCTACCCCGAAAACTCCAGCCATAACCGATAGGTTGAGCAACAAAGCCAGTGCTATGCCCAACAGGGCAGAATGAGCCATGGTATCGCCAAAATATGCCATTCGCCGCCAGACAATGAAACAGCCAAGCGGGCCGGTAATCAGGGCAAGGCCAATTGCGCCAATCAGCGCCCTTGTGAAGAAATCATCCAGCATTGTCGTGATGTCCATCATCATGGTAACAATGATCGCTGAGCGAACCGTCAGAATGCAAAACCTTGCCATCGGGCAAATGAGTGTGATCATGATGGTGCTGATACAGCGCCAGAGTATCCACCGCCCGCTTGCCAAACAATTCGGCATATTGGCGGCTTGATGCCACTTTTTGCGGAGGGCCGGTGCAGCATACATGCCCATTCAGACACACTACCATGTCAGTTGCCGCCATAACCACATGCAAATCATGGCTGATCAGTAATATCCCGCAGGCTGTTTCATCCCGGATTTTGCCAATCAGCTGATAAAGGTCAGCTTCACCGGAATAATCCACCCCCTGCACCGGTTCATCCAGTACCAGTAAATCCGGCTTGCCGATAATCGCCCGCGCCAGCAATGCCCGCTGAAATTCCCCTCCAGATAATTGCTGTACCTGGGCATCAGCCATATGGGCAATGCCAACAAGTTCCAGTGCATCATTGATCTGCGGTTTTGTGTATGGTGCGGCAAGGCTGAGCAATCTGGCTATGCTCAACGGCAGGGTAGTGCCAATATTGAGTTTTTGCGGTACATAGCCGATTTTCAAATCGGGCCTTTGCCATAAATTCCCCTCATCCGGATTTAGCAATCCGCAAACCAATTTGGCCGTGGTGCTTTTTCCTGAACCATTAGGACCAATCAGGGTTACAATTTCCCCCTCATGCACATCAAGCGAGACATCGCGCACAATCCATTTCCCGCCCCGGTTTATACCGGCATTGGCAAGTTTGACCAGTGATAGTTGTTTTTGCTGTTGCATGATTTAATGATGTAATGTAATTACATAACAAAAGCAACAGGCGTTATTATCCATGAAATCCTTGCTGTCCCTTATATCGGTCTTACTGGCCCTTGGTATCGCCAACCCGGTTGCTGCAATCGCTCAAATCAGGGTTGTTGCCTCGATAAAGCCGGTTCATTCGCTGCTGGCAGGTATAATGGCTGGAACCGGTAAGCCTTATCTTGTTGTCAAAGGATCATCATCTCCGCACAATTATGCTCTTAAACCATCTGATGCCAGCGCCCTGCAAACTGCCGATATAATATTCCAGATTGGCAAAACCATGGAAACCTTTCTGCAAAAGCCACTGCAAAGCCTGGGGGAGAGAGCACAGGTCATTTCCCTTTTGGACAATCCGAAACTGGTCAAATTGCAATTTTCAGAAAAATCCCCGTCTGCTGATATAGCATCCGGTGATGGTGAACATGAACACGAAAACGACCAGATAAACCCGCATATCTGGCTTGATCCGCAAAATGCCAGAATAATGGTACAGCAGATAAGTCAGGCTCTTTGTAAAGCTGACCGTGATAATTGTAAAACCTACCGGCAAAATGCTAAGATCATTGATCAGGAACTGGTTGCGCTTGATGCTGAAACCAGAACTTTGCTGGTTCCGGTAAAAACCAGACCATTCATTGTTTTTCATGATGCTTTTTTATATTTTGAAAATCGCTATGGTTTGAACAAGATTGCAATGATTACAACCAATCCGGCAATCAGACCGGGAGCAAGACACCTGCGCCAGATCACAAAACTGGTTCTGGATAAAGGGGCTGTCTGTGCTTTTTCCGAACCTCAATTCAACTTGACCAACATCGGGCTTATTGCCGAGGGAACAGGCATTAAGACAGCAATTCTTGATCCGTTAGGGGCTGATTTGCCCGATGGCCCGCCGCTTTATTTCTCCTTGTTGCGCAATATGGCAACAACCATAAGCAGCTGCCTTACTCGTTAACAATTATTTTCAACCAATAGTTGTTTACGAAACCGTTTCTTAACCATAATTGCGTATTTTCCTTCTTGTTAACAATAAGGGAGTCAAATCGAGTCAGATTGCTCCCTGAGAGAGTATGTAGCGTTATACCGGGAGTTCAAAAATCATGAATGATTTTGGCAATGCACCAGCAACTGCAAATGGTGCAAACAAGACAATCCGCGTCCCCTTTGATATTGAGACAGTAACTGCCTTTGCCAAAGCCCTGGCCAGCAATCATGGTCATTTTGAACTAAGCAAATCCGGTGAACTGGTCCTGAAATTCGATGATGGCCGCAGTGTTGTCTTTGCCGGTTCCAGTGAAATCCCCGGTATTACTGACCCGGATATGCTGGATACATTCAATGCCAATCCGGCTGACATTCCCAAAATCCTTGAACAGTTTATTCCGGCAACTGAACAGCCATCATCCACAAATGGTCTGTCATCTGGACATTTCTACAGTGGTTTTGAAGATGAAATAACTCCAAATTCCTCAACCGACATAAAAGTGCCGGTTGGCCAGGAATTGCCGCATCTGACTGGCAGTAATGAACTTGAATATTCTTTCCCTTTGGATCTTGATCTGCTGTTTGCCTATTATACGGATTTTCAGGTTTCCGCCGGTGTAGGCGATTCCATCCTGCATTTGCCCGGTCAGCCCGATGAAGATATTTATCGTGGTGTTGATCAGCGCGATCTTATCGGTCGCGGCATGGATGATGACACTCCTCATGATAATGTTATCGCAACCTCAATTGCTAATGAAGATGTGTTTTCAACTCTGGAAAACCAGCCTTTAAGCGGCAATTTGCTGGAAAATGACGTTCTTCCCAATGGCTTCACCAATCTGGTTGTTGATACCCCGCCAGCAAGTGGCACCCTCATCGTTAATGATGATGGCACCTTCATTTACACCCCGGCAGATTATTTTGCCGGTGAGGTGACATTCACCTACAGCTTTACTGATCCTGCAAGTGGTATTGTGCGAACTGCTACTGCGACCATCAATATTGAGCCGGTTGCCACACCGGCGGAAATAACCACCGGCACCACCCCGGTTCTGGAAGACGGTACAGCCCTGTTTGGTCCAGCTATTGGTGTTGATCTGGTTGATACCGATGGATCAGAAACCGTAACTGAAGTAACAATCGGCACAATTCCGACAGGCGCTGTAGTAGATTATACCCCTGTTGGCTCGGCAATTGTCACCGGTTCACAGGCAACCGGATACACTATTACCGGACCTCAAGCTGATATTCTTGCTACTCTGGCCCAGTTTGCCATCACCCCTGCGGAAAATTCCGATGAGGATTTCACCCTTGAAATTACCGCAACCACCACAGATTCCAATGGTGATACCGCAACCACCACTGCCCACCACACTATTGATATAACTTCGGTTGCCGATGTTCCAGAAATCACTACCGGTACAACCGGGGTTGATGAAGACACTTCAGCCATCTTTGGCACCGGCATTGATTATTCTCTTGTTGATGATGACGGTTCTGAAGTCGTTACCCAGATTGTTGTTTCAGATATCCCGCCCGGTGCAATTGTTGATTTTGTTGCCGGTGGAGCCACTGTTACCGGCGATGAAACCACAGGTTTCACCATTACCGGTTCACCAACTGATATACGCACCGCACTTGACAGCTTTGCCATCACCCCGCCACCTGATTCTGATCAGGATTTCGATCTGACCATAGCGGTTACCACCAAGGATACAGACGGTTCTACCGCAACCGGCACCGCCACCCATCATATTGATGTGGAAGCACAAGCTGATGCGCCTGTTGTTGCTGATACCACCACAAATGTTGATGAAGATACCCCGAATAATTTTGGTAGCGCCATCAATTATGCCCTGACTGATACTGATGGTTCAGAACATGTTTCATCCATTGCCATAACCGGCATCCCCGCTGGCTCCACTGTTACCTGGGCAGGCGGTGCCACCGTTACTCCTGATGGTTCAGGCGGTTACACGATCAACGGCACCGAAGCTGAAATCAATGCCACTCTTGACAGTTTCACCCTGACGCCTCCTGCCAATTCAGATGCAGAAATAGTGTTGAGCGTTGCTGTTACCACCGAGGATTCCAATGGTTCACAAGCCACAGCCACCGGCACCCACACTCTTAATGTGTCTGCAGTTGCCGATGCACCGACCGGATCAGGTTCCGGTACGGGCACAGAAGACACAGCTATCAGCGTGCCGGTCAATGTTGCCGTTGCAGATGCTGATGGTTCTGAAACCATTGACTTTGTTACAGTTACTGCCCCTGTCGGTGTAGTGCTTGGCGGGTTTACAGGTTCTGGTGCAACCGTGGTTCAGGCTGGCCAGACATGGACATTTACCGGCACTGATGCACAGATTGGCACCGCTCTTGCAGCCCTGACAGCAACCCCGCCACTACATTCAGATGCTGATTTTGATCTTGATGTAACCGTACAGTCGGTTGAATCCAATCCGGCGGGCGGTCAGGTAACCACCGCAACTGCCAGCACTGACTTCAATGTGCCGGTTACTGTTATTGCTAATGCCGATGCACCAACAGTCACCACCGGCACTACAACGGCGCTGGAAGATGTTTCAACTGTTTTCGGCACTGGCATTAGCTATGGTCTTGTTGATGCTGATGGTTCAGAAACTGTAACCCAGGTAGCAATCGGAAACATTCCATCCGGTGCCCACTTAACCTATACAGAAACCGGCGGCGGAACAGTATTTGGCAATGACCTGCTTGGCTATTTCATCTCCGGTACACCAGCCGGTATCAGGGCCACCCTTGATACTTTCGCTGTAACCGCACCGCATGATTCAGATGAAGATTTTGATTTAAGCATTGCAGTTACCACAACTGAAGGCGCAAATGGTGATACTGCATCCAGCATTGCAAATCATACTATCGAGGTAACAGCTGTTGCCGATGCTCCGGCATTAACTACCGGTACTACCAGCGTTAATGAAGATACTGAAACCGTATTTGGCACTGACATAAGCTATGCTCTGGTTGATGCAGATGGTTCAGAAGTCATATCTGAAATTACCATTGGCAATATTCCTGCCGGTACAGCTTTGACATACAGCCAGGCTGCAGGTGCTACAGTAACTGGTGATGATGCAACCGGTTACACCGTTACCGGCAGTGAAGCAGCCATCAGGGCCACGCTTGACAGTTTTGCTGTTGATCCTGAAACCAATTCCAATGTTGATTTTGATCTCGATATTGGCATTACCACTACTGACCATGATGGCTCAACCGCCACCAGCAATGACGTTCACCATATTGATCTGACTGCAGTGGTTGACGGCCCAACGGTTGATGATACTTCATCTGCGGTAGATGAAGATACTGAAGTCACTTTCGGCTCAGACATAA
>JALXCV010000035.1 GCA_026990765.1 Hyphomicrobiales bacterium
ATTGACTTGTCGAAAAGTGCTTCTTCGATTTCCTTGGTGAACAGTCCCTTGCCGCCAATTTCAGCCAGGGCGCGATCCTGCACCTTGTCGCCGGTGGTCTTGATGATGATTATCTCAATATCATTACTGTCAAGATTGTGGGCTGCAATGAGTTTGTCACGGGTTTCATAGGCCTGTGCCAGCGCCAGTTTGGAGCCGCGAGTGCCGATTTTTAGTTTGCCTGATTGCAATTTGTTATTTTCCGGTGCTAGAGGGTGCGTTATGGTTCAGCGGCAATATACCCATTTGAACAGTTAATGAAAGGCCAGACAGCAAACATGGCAAAATGCCTCACAGTTTTGGGGATTGAAACCTCATGCGATGAAACCGCGGCATCAGTGGTCAAGCTTACGCCAGATGGCAGTGGCAGCACTTTGTCGGATGTGGTGTTGTCGCAAACTGCTGATCATGCGATCTTTGGCGGGGTGGTGCCGGAAATTGCAGCGCGTGCCCATATTTCGCATCTGGACCGGCTGGTGGACAAGGCAATGCAGGATGCCGGGCTTGATTATCCCCAACTTGATGGTGTGGCGGTAGCATCGGGGCCGGGGCTTATGGGCGGTCTGCTGGTCGGGATGATGACAGCAAAGGCGATTGCGCTGGCCCATGATCTTCCCTTTATCGGGGTCAATCATCTGGAAGGCCATGCGCTGACACCGGGGCTGACCCATGATCTGAAACCGCCATATCTGTTATTGCTGGTCTCTGGTGGGCATACACAGATTGTGGCGGTTGAGGCGGTGGGGGAATATCACCGCTACGGGACTACAATTGATGATGCACTGGGTGAGGCTTTTGACAAGACTGCAAAACTGCTTAACCTTGGATATCCTGGTGGTCCTGCAGTTGAGGCGGCGGCCAGGAATGGTGATGCTGAAAGGTTCAGTTTTCCAAGACCGCTAAAGGGCAGGCCAGGTTGTGATTTTTCATTTTCCGGCCTGAAGACGGCAGTGCGGCAGGCGGCACAGGAACTGGACAGGGTGAGTGAAACCGATGTGGCTGATATTTGCGCAAGTTTCCAGATGGCAGTGACTGATAGCCTCAAGGACCGGTTGCAAAATGCTATCGGGCAGTTTGCCGGGCAACATGCAGATGGTCGGGGCAGAACCCTTGTGGTTGCCGGGGGTGTGGCGGCAAACCGGAAGATACGTGATGTGCTCGCCGGCTTGTGCGATAGTAATGGGTTTAATCTGGTTATCCCGCCTATTGATCTGTGTACTGATAATGCTGCAATGATTGCCTGGGTAGGGGCCCTGCAACTGGCACGCGGCAAGTCTGACAGGCTTGATCTGGCCGCGCGTGCCCGCTGGCCGCTGGATCCAGATGCGGCACCGGCAGCATTTGCAGGGAAAAAGGCATGAATTCAGATTTGCTAAAGGTTGGGGTGATCGGGGCCGGTTCCTGGGGGACAGCACTGGCAGATGCCTGTGCCAGAGCCGGACGCAAGGTTGTGTTATGGGCACGCTCGGACCAGCTTGCCGAGGAAATCAACAAGACGGGAGTAAATTCAAAATATCTCCCCGGCCTGCCAATCTGTGAAACCGTATATGCAACCAGCCAGATGAGCCAGCTTGCTGATTGCGACATGGTTTTGATTGTAACCCCGGCGCAGGCTCAGGGCCGGATAATGGGTGAGTTTCACAAATATTTGCCGCATGGCATACCGGCTCTGATCTGTTCCAAGGGGATAGACAAGGCGTCTTCACAGATGATGTCTCAAGTGCTGGCAGATACTGCCCCTGATCTGGTGCCATATGTTTTATCTGGGCCAAGTTTTGCCGCTGATGTGGTCAAGGGACTGCCAACGGCTGTAACTCTGGCCGGTCCTGATATTGCCAGTGCCAGCAAGGTGGCTGAGGCAATCGGGCATGCAACTTTCAGGATTTATGCGTCAGATGATATTATCGGCACCCAGATTGGCGGGGCGGTGAAAAATGTGCTGGCGATTGCCTGCGGGATTTCTGACGGGCGCAAGCTGGGAGATTCCTGCCGGGCGGCAATCATAACCAGAGCATTTGCAGAACTGAAACGCCTTGGTCATGTTCTGGGGGCAAGGCCGGAAACGCTTGGCGGCTTGTCAGGGTTTGGTGATCTGATACTTACCTGCTCATCAACACAGTCGCGCAATTATTCGCTTGGGTTCTTGCTTGGGCAGGGCAAAAGCCTGGATGATATTCTCAAAAGCCGCAAATCGGTTGCAGAAGGAATACATACAGCCGGGGTGGTGACAAGGATTGCCAGTGAAAACAATATTGAAATGCCAATCTGCAAGGCGGTGCATGCGGTGGTTGACGGGCGCTCGGACCCTGATAGTGAAATAGCCCGATTGCTGGCCCGGCCAATGCGGGCCGAAGTTGAATAATGCAGTCAGAACAACCCTGCAATGTGTGCAAACGGGTGGCTAGCTGCAGCATTGAGTGTTAAACTGGCATCGATAGTATAATTGCAGTTTGAATGCTTGTTGTTTAGTCTTGAATAAAAAACAAAAACAACAGGCACATCAGCGTGCATGGTTTTATATGACAAGTACCTAGAGAGGATCGATTTCATGTCAGATAGCAATATTTACGAAGTGTCAGATGAATGGGCAAAAAAAGCCCATGTGGACAAGGCCGGATATGAGAAGATGTACGCTGAATCAGTGTCTGATCCAGACAAGTTCTGGGGTGAGCATGGCAAGCGCATTGACTGGTTTACACCTTATACCAAGGTCAAGAATGTCAATTATGACTATCCTGATGTTTCGATAAAATGGTTTGAAGACGGGATTACAAATGTTGCCTATAATTGTATCGACCGGCATTTGAAAACCCGTGGCGACCAGACAGCTATCATATGGGAAGGTGATGATCCAGGCGATGACAAGCTGATTTCCTATAAGGAACTGCATGATGAAGTCTGCCGTCTGGCCAATGTGATGAAGGCCAATGGTGTCAGTAAAGGTGACCGGATTACCATCTATATGCCGATGATCCCGGAAGCTGCCTATGCGATGCTGGCATGCGCGCGCATTGGTGCGGTGCATTCAGTGGTGTTTGGTGGTTTCTCCCCGGATGCGCTGGCCGGGCGGATTACTGATTGTGAATCAACTTTTGTGATTACTGCTGATGAAGGGCTTCGCGGTGGCAAGCCAATACCGCTGAAAGCAAATGCTGACAAGGCCATTGAAATTGCCGCCAGCGATGGCACAAAAGTAACCAAGGTTCTGGTGGTGAAGCGCACCGGTGGTGATATTGGCTGGGATGGTGATCGTGATATCTGGTATCATGAAGCAACCCATGGTGCAGATACTGAATGTGCGGTTGAGCAAATGAATGCTGAAGACCCGCTGTTCATTCTTTATACATCAGGTTCAACCGGCAAGCCCAAAGGGGTTCTGCACACAACCGGCGGCTATCTGGTTTATGCCTCGATGACCCATAAATATGTGTTTGATTATCATGATGGTGATGTTTACTGGTGCACGGCTGATGTGGGCTGGGTTACCGGACATTCATATATTGTCTATGGACCGCTGGCCAATGGTGCCAAGACCTTGATGTTTGAAGGTGTGCCGAATTATCCTGATGCCTCACGCTTCTGGCAGGTTTGTGACAAGCACAAGGTCAATATTTTTTATACAGCCCCAACTGCCCTTCGCGCACTGATGGGTGCCGGTGATGATTTCGTTACCAAGACCTCACGCTCATCGCTGAAACTGTTAGGTTCGGTTGGTGAACCGATCAACCCGGAAGCATGGCAGTGGTATTATAATGTTGTTGGTGAAAAGAGATGCCCGATTGTTGATACATGGTGGCAGACAGAAACCGGCGGTATCCTGATTACTCCGCTGCCAGGTGCTATTGGTCTGAAACCGGGTTCGGCAACCAAACCGTTCTTCGGGGTTGAACCGGCTCTGGTTGATTCAGATGGCAAGGAACTTGAAGGGGCAACACAGGGCAATCTGATCATCAAGACAGCATGGCCAGGTCAGATGCGCACCCTTTATGGTGATCACAAAAGGTTTGTTGAAACTTATTTCACTACCTATAAGGGCAACTACTTTACCGGTGATGGTTGCCGGAGGGATGAAGATGGTTATTACTGGATTACCGGGCGGGTTGATGATGTGATCAATGTATCAGGTCACCGCATGGGAACTGCAGAAGTTGAATCGGCTCTGGTTGCACATGAAAAAGTCTCAGAAGCAGCCGTTGTCGGTTATCCGCATGACATCAAGGGTCAGGGCATTTACTGCTATGTCACCTTGATGGCGGGTGAAGAAGGATCAGATGAACTTCGAAAAGAACTGCGCAACTGGGTACGCAAGGAAATTGGCCCGATTGCCACTCCTGACATGTTGCAGTTTGCCCCTGGTCTGCCAAAAACCCGTTCTGGAAAGATCATGCGCCGGATCTTGCGCAAGATTGCCGAGAATGATTATTCCAGCCTTGGTGATACCTCAACCCTTGCTGATCCATCAGTGGTTGATGACCTGATCGAGAACCGCCAGAACCGCTAGCGGTCCTTTTACACAATCAATACCGGTGCAGGTTTTAATCTGCACCGGATATTCACGAAAAGAATGTCATGGCAAAAGTATCTGACAAGTTTGCCAGTGACCGGCATGGCTGGGCGGAGTTGCTGCCTGAGCGCCGGGCTGGTGATGCCCTGACCGGCAGCCACCGGGCCGCTTGTGTAGTTATCGGGGCCGGGTTTACCGGTCTTTCCTGTGCTGAACGACTGGGTGAGCTTAATCCTGAAAAGCAGATATTTTTGCTGGAAGCCCGGCTGGTGGGTGAAGGCTCATCGGGCCGCAATTCAGGTTATGCGGTGGCGGTCAGCCAGTTTTCCGGCGGGTTTGAAAGATCAGAAATACCGGAATACAAGCGGATTAACCGGATAAATGCTCAAGGTCTTGCGCTGTTGCGCCAGCGGGTAATGGCCAAACAGATTGAATGTCAGTGGGATGAAAACGGCTTTTATCATACAGCTGCTGACAAGGCATCAAAGCGCGAATATGAGTATTTTACCTGCTATCTGGAGGCCATGGAAATAGAGCACAGGGTGCTTGATCAACAGCAATTATCTGAACGGTTAGGCACTGAAACCTACAAGCTGGGGGTGCATGTGCCTATCGGGGCGCTGGTGCAACCAGCAGCACTGGTGCGCGGTCTGGCAGATAATCTGCCGGAAAATGTCAGGTTGTTTGAGCAGACGCCGGTTCTGGGGCTAAAAGATGGTGACAAGGTTACGGTTCAGCTTGCAGGTGGCAAAGTCATTGCCGATGAAGTGTTCATTGCGACCAATTATGAAGCTGTGAAAATCGGGTTTTTGCGCGGGCGGATACTGGGCAGCACCCTTGCTGGCAGTTTTACCCGGATTTTGAGCGATGATGAACGCGCCAGTCTGGGAAGTCTTGAACAATGGGGAGTGTTGTCACTGCATTCTGGCGGGGCAACGGTTCGCCTGACTGAGGATGGACGGCTTTGTTTGCGCAATACGGCTGAATATCATGGTGGTGAGTTGATGAGCGAGGCTGAATTGCTTGAGCGTCAGAAAATCCACCGTGAAAGCTTTGAGCGGCGCTTTCCGCAATTAGTGGATGTGCCGTTCGAGTTTGCCTGGTCCGGGGTGGAGGGAATATCGCGCAACTTTACCAATTTCTTTGGGCGCCAGCGCAGTAACATCTACCTGGCCGGTGGATATAATGGTTCTGGCGTGTCGCGTGGCACCGCCTTTGGTACTGCCCTTGCTGAATATGCAGCTGGTGGCCAGTCACAATTGATCAGCGACTGTCTTGCCAGTCAACCGGCAGGCTGGATACCGCCGCGCCCATTGCTGGATATTGGCGCAAAATTTACTGTTGCTTCCAGGTTCCGGGGGGTGGGGCTGGACCGGTAGAGAGGTCAGAATACCCATGATTTTGTCAGTTGCGCCGGTTTCATCTGCCATAAGGAAAACAGCAAGCTGATTGTTCCCTGTCTTTTTTGTTGCTTTGGCAAGCTACAACCTTGTGGCTGTGTTTGGAGCCTGAAGGGTGGCTTGCAAATATGGTTGCGGTATGGGACATCTGCTGAATGATGAATATTTTCAAAACAGTTTTTTTCCTGTTTGTGGCGGGGGCCATAGGCGGGTTTGTTTCGGGCATTGCAGTGTGGGCTTTGGGGCAGGCGGGGATTACGCCAGCGCTGGGGTTCAATATGGTGCCTGATCCTGATTTCAGATGGATGTCAGGGCGGATGTTTGCCTCTGGCCTGTGGGGGATAATCTTCCTGATTCCCATCTATCGCAACTCACCGGTTCTGAAAGGCGCAGTGCTCGGCATTCTGCCATGGCTGTCCAGCATATTGATAGTCTTTCCCTACAAAATGCACATCGGCTTTTTCGGCCTCGGTCTTGGTATGGCAACTCCACTATGGACATTGTTTTTCGGCTGTTTGTGGGGTGTGGCCGGTATGGTGTTTCTGGCGAAGGTGAGGCCGCAGTTGAAGTAACTCAAAATGCTTTAAGGCTGGAAGGGGTTTTTAACGGGGTATTGCCGGTCGTGAGCTGTACTCGTGATAAGTAATGTTCATGCAGATGAATATGGCTTTTGGTTTTGGCATGAATGTTCCAGATCGGGAGTTTAACTCTATGGCCGGCCTTGAGGTTTTTACTGTCTTGCTCTTGAATATAATGTCTACCTTTATAGATAGTCTGGATATGACAAACACCATGGTGCATCAGGTGGATTTCTGCCGGACGAACAGCCACATGGCCAAGTGACCGGAAATCATGATGTTTTTACACCATATTTAAACTATTCCAATGAGGATATTAAAATGAAACAGTCCATTTTGATGGAGAAATACCCTACTTTTGATCTGACAATCCGCAAGGAAGAAACTACACATACCAGTGTTGACGATATTCTTGCTGCGCTTAAAGCAAAGATTGATGCCCATCCAAAGGTTATATACATTGCCGAGTTCGACCATCTGGCACATACAAAATCAATTGAAGGCGAAATTCATGAAGCAATCACAGATGCAAAGAACATCGTTTTCTGCTTTGGTGTCAAACTGCCAAACCCGCATGTAATGGCCGTTCGTCCGCGCTCTATTGGCGTGGTTGATATGGGGGATCATTTCCACATTACCTTTATGGAACCACCAATGCCAGTTGCTACTGAAGCCATGGAAAGCTGGTGCAAGGCATTGGCAGACAAGGCCAGCTAGTGCCTGTCAGGCATCGATGAATTCATATGCCCTGCCGGAAGGTGTTAAAATCCTTCCGGCAGTTATTTATGACATGTATGTTACAGATCGGCCTTGAGCTTACGCCTCAATCTCGATCATCAAATCCTTGGCATCCACCTGTGTTCCAGCCGGGGTTATAATTGCTTTTATCTTGCCGCTGATTTCGGCATGGATGGCGGTTTCCATTTTCATGGCTTCTATGGTTACCAGCACATCGCCGGCCTTGATTTTCTGGCCCTGAGTGACCGCAACAGAAGAAACAACGCCGGGCATCGGGGCAGCGACGTGGCCGGGGTTTTCCGGGTCGGCCTTGGGATGGGTAGCAATGCCGGATTTGGCGATGCGGTTTTCTACCCTTGAAGTGCGTGGCTGGCCGTTCAGTTCATAAAATACCTTGACCATGCCTTCTTCATCGGTCTCGCCAATGGCAAGGCAGCGCACTACCATGGTCTTGCCGGTCTGAATTGAAACCGGAATCTCGTCTCCCGGCTGCATGCCGTAAAAGAACACCGGGGTTGGCAGGCACGATACCGGGCCGTAATCATCGGCGCGTTTGACAAAATCGGTATAGACTTTGGGGTACATCAGATATGAATTGAACTGCTCATCATCAGGCATATGACCGGTTTCAGCTTCGCATTGCTGACGGCTGGCTTCAAGGTCTTGCGGGGCCAGTATCTCACCGGGGCGCACGGTCAGGGGTTTTTCACCTTTCAGCACCTTTTTCTGCAAGGCTTTGGGGAAACCTGACGGGGGCTGGCCCAGATCGCCATGGAAGAAACCGACAACGGAATCAGGAAAGGAGATTTCCTTATCGGGGTTTTCCACATCAGCCCGGGTAAGACCGGCTGAAACCATGGCCAGGGCCATATCACCGACTACCTTGGAGGAGGGGGTGACTTTTACAATATCGCCAAACATGTCATTTACATCGGCATAGGTCTGGGCCACTTCATGCCAGCGTTCATCAAGGCCGAGCGAGCGGGCCTGTTCTTTCAGATTGGTGAACTGGCCGCCGGGCATTTCATGCAGATAGACTTCAGATGCCCCAGATTTCAGGTCGGTTTCGAAAGCGGCATATTGCAGGCGCACGGTTTCCCAGTAATCAGAGAATTTGCGAATGAATGCCGGGTCAAGGCCGCTATCGCGTTCAGTGTTGCGCAGGGCTTCAACAATCGAACCCAGATTGGGTTGTGAGGTGAGGCCGGAAAAGGAATCCATGGCGGCATCAACCGCATCCACCCCGGCATCAACCGCCGCCAGTACACTGGCAGCGGCAATGCCGGAAGTATCATGGGTGTGGAAATGCACCGGCAGGCCGGTTTCTGCTTTCAGGGCCTTGATCAGGATGCTGGCAGCAGCCGGTTTTAATAATCCGGCCATGTCTTTCAGGCCGATAATATGGGTGCCGGCAGCTTTTAAATCACGGGCCATGCCGATATAATAATCAAGGTCATATTTGGGCCGGTTGGGGTCGAGAATATCGCCGGTGTAGCAGACTACAGCTTCGCAAATCTTGCCTGATTCCAAAACTGCGTCCATGGCAACCCGCATGTTTTCAACCCAGTTAAGGCTGTCAAATACCCGGAATACGTCAATACCGGATTCAGCTGCGCGTCTGGTGAATGACTGGACCACATTATCGGGGTAATTGGTATAGCCAACCCCGTTTGAAGCGCGCAGCAGCATTTGCAGCAATATGTTGGGTACGCGTTTTCTGATTTTGCGCAGGCGTTCCCAGGGGCATTCCTGAAGAAAGCGCATCGAAACATCAAAAGTGGCACCACCCCAGCATTCCAAAGAGAACAGTTCTGGCAGGTCGGCGGCATAGGATTCAGCCACCCTTACCATGTCAAAAGTGCGCATGCGGGTAGCAAGTAATGACTGGTGGGCATCACGCATGGTGGTATCGGTGATCAGTACCTGTTTTTGTTCAAGCATCCAGTCGGCAACCGCCTTTGGGCCGGATTCGTCCAAAAGGTTCTTGCTGCCCTTTGGTGGTATCAGGGTTACAGGTTCTGGCGGTTGTGGCTTGTTGGCCCATGCTGGTGGTTTGGGCCGGTTCTGGACTTCAGGGTGGCCATTGACTGTTATGTCGGCAATGTAGCGAAGCAGTTTGGTGGCCCGGTCCTTGCGGGCGGGGAATTCGAACAGTTCGGGGTGATTGTCAATAAATCTGGTTGTGTAGCTGGCATCCTTGAATACCGGATGATCAATCAGGTTTTCAACAAAGGCCAGATTGGTGGCAACGCCGCGAATCCTGAATTCGCGCAAGGCCCGGTCCATGCGCTTGATGGCTTCCAGGGGCCCGGGTGCCCAGCAGGTGACTTTTTCCAGCAGTGAATCATAATAGCGAGTGATCACTGCACCGGAATAGGCGGTGCCGCCATCCAGCCGTACCCCGAAGCCGGTGGCGCCGCGATAGGCGGTGATGCGGCCATAATCGGGTATGAAATTATTGCGCGGGTCTTCAGAAGTGATACGGCATTGCAAGGCATGACCGTTCAGGTGAATATCATCCTGAGCCGGAACACAAGAAGATGTCAGGTCGCCAATAGTGCCGCCCTGGGCGATGGAAATCTGGGCCTTGACGATATCAATGCCGGTGATTTCTTCAGTGACAGTGTGTTCAACCTGAATGCGTGGATTGACCTCGATGAAGTAATATTCACCGCTGTCGGCATCCATCAGGAATTCCACCGTACCGGCGCATTCATAATTGGTATAACGGGCGATTTTCAGACCCAGTTCGCACAGATTGGCGCGTTGTGTGTCATCAAGATAAGGGGCTGGTGCGCGCTCGACTACTTTCTGGTTACGGCGCTGCACGGTGCAGTCGCGTTCAAACAGATGTACCGCATTGCCATATTTGTCACCAAGTATCTGGACTTCAACATGGCGGGCGCGTTCAACCAGCTTTTCAAGGAATACTTCATCATTGCCAAAAGCGGCCAGTGATTCACGTTTGGCTGAAAATACTGCATCTTCCAATTCGTCTTCACTGTGGATTTGCCGCATGCCGCGACCACCACCACCCCATGAGGCTTTCAGCATCAAGGGATAACCGATTTCGCGGGCCATTTTCTTGACCTGCCCCATATCATCAGGCAGGGCCGGGGTGGCAGGTACGACCGGCACACCGGCAGCAATGGCGATATTGCGGGCCGATACCTTGTCACCAAGCTGGCGCATGGTTTCAGCTTTCGGGCCGATAAAGCTTATATTGTGGGCTGCGCAGGCATCGGCAAAATCAGGGTTTTCTGATAAAAAGCCATAGCCGGGATGAATGGCATCAGCGCCGGACTTTATGGCTATGCGGATCATTTCATCGATAGACAGATAGGCTTTTACCGGTCCCAGTTCTTCACCGATAAGATAGGATTCATCTGATTTGAAACGATGCAATGCCAGCCTGTCCTGTTTGGCATAAACAGCCACGGTTTTTTTATCCAGCTCATTGGCAGCGCGCATGATACGGATGGCAATTTCACTGCGGTTGGCAACCAGTATTTTTTTGAAATTTTTAATTGGCATTTGATCGTTCAGGCCTTTTTGTCTGTCCAGCTTTTGCCGGGTATGATTATTATCCTTAAAGGTGCAGATTTCAGGTTTCCCTGAAGCGCGCAGCTTGTATAAGTTGTTAAGGATATGGGCCATTCATATTCGATTGCCGGGTAATTTTCAAATGATCGATAGAGCACTGGGGACAAATGACGCAGAAACAGGCTGGCTGGGCTTGTGGAAAAGCGGGTATTTGTTCAGGTTTTTGCTGTTCGGGCTTGGTGTGTGGCTATATGCGGCTGATGCTCTGCTGGCTGCAACCTTGATACCCAAAGCAGTTGAGGAAATTGGCGGACTTGAGCTGATTTCATGGACTGTCGGGGTGTTTATGGTGGCATCGGTCGTGGCCGGGGTGTCTGCCGGGTTCTTTGTGCAAGCCCGGTCGATAAAGTCGGTGATGCTGGTGGCAATCGGGCTGTATGTCACTGGATGTGCAATCAGCGCTCTGGCGCCGGGCATGAGCATATTATTGCTGGGCCGGGTGTTTCAGGGGCTTGGCGGGGGAGCCTTGCTGTCATTGACCCTGGTGGCGGTCGAGCGGTTGTTTCCCAAACAATACTGGACGCAAATGGTGGCGCTGGTATCGGTAATATGGGGGGCATCGTCATTCCTGGGGCCGCTGATTGGCGGGATATTTGCCGAAGCGGATATGTGGCGGTCCGGTTTCTGGTTTTTTGGTGTACAGGCGGTAATGCTGGGAATTGCCATCGCAATATATATTGATGGTGATAATGCTTTTGCCGATGATGTGAAAAAACTGCCGGTCAAAAGATTGCTGTTGCTGGTGGCTTCGATGTTGCTGATTGCGGCAGCCGGGATCGAGATTTCACTTGTTCAGTCACCATCATATCTGTTGAGCGGGTTTGCCGGGCTGGTGCTGTTTTTGCGGATGGATGCCAGATATGCCGATAACCGGCTGTTACCGTCAAATCCGTTTTCCTTTTCCTGTCAATCCGGCAAGGGGCTGATAGCGATATTGTCATTGTCTGTAGCAACGGCTTCTTTTGCTGTTTATGGTCCGATATTGATGATCAGATTGCATGGGGCGTCACCAATTATTGCCGGTTATATTATTGCGGTTGAATCGATTGCCTGGTCGCTGGGGGCCATGGTGTTTGCAAGAGTATCAGCCCAGCGGACTTCATTACTGATCAAAAGCGGATCAATTATCATAATGGCCTCGCTGGTCTGGTTTGCCATATTCATGCCGGTTGGCCCGCTGCTGGCGATATTGCCGGGGGCTGTTGCGGTTGGTATTGGCTTTGGCATGATCTGGGTGCATCTGGCTCGCCTGACCATTGATGGCGCCCCAACTGGTGAAACGAATCAGACATCGGCGGCTTTGCCATCGGTTCAGATTGCCGGATATGCCATAGGTGCGGCACTTAGTGGCATGGTGGCAAACTGGGCCGGATTTTCAAAGGGAGCAGCGATGCTGGATTATGAAGCATCACAGGCGGCATTCTGGGTTTTTTCCGCCTTTATTCCCTTTGCCATTGCCGGTATTATTGCAGTCTGGCGAATTTCACCGGAATAATAAATTATGCGACAATTATCGATCCTTGCCGGTAATGAATTGAATATAAACAGAAAAATCCTTCGTTAACCTTTCATCAACCATGTTTTGGCAAAATGGCAGGGTAAATATTTCAGCTGTTTTTCCCGGATGAGATTTTCAGACAGTCAGACAAAAGGTCATAAGGTCAAGTGTAAGCTTAAGCTTTTGTTTGAATTGTTTTTTTTCCACATTTTGGGTTGCAAGCGGTTGACATGAGGAAGTGATTATTGCAATGTCCGTCTGTCATTGGTGGGGCTGAATATTCGCCAGGCGTATAGGGGCTTTGTTTTGTGGCATGAACTGCTGGTTTGTGCTTCATCTTGAGTGTGTTGGTTTTTAGGGGAACAAGCCTTTGGAATATCCGAATGCAAAAAACCGGGGTCGGTTTTTGAAGCGGAAACAGACGCCGGTATATGTAGATGATCTGGAAACAGATCACCATGATCCGTTCCATGAAGACGCATCCAATCCAAATCGCTGGTTGATAACAACCTGTATTGCCGGGGTTGCCGGTTCATTTGTAATTGCCGGGGCACTGCTTGGTGTATTTTCCGACAATCAGGCAGTCAGCACAGCTCATGCCTCAACCGTGCCTGATGAAATCTGGCAAAGGCCGGCGGTTTCAACCAAGGGTGATCTTAACAGTGAGGTTGCAAGAACTGCAGCCCTTAAACCTTTTGCCCATGTTTCTGTTGCCTATCAGCCAGATAATCGCTCCAGTGAAGTAACCAGCAGCTCTCCAGTTGTTAAAGCCTCTTTGGTGCCGGCAGGCCCGGTTTCGGGACTGACCAAAGAGATGCCCAGAGTATTGAGCCAGAATGTGCAGTTCGCGGCGATCAATACTGAAAACATGACGACGATTTCCAAGCAGCCGCCACCCGAACCGGTTGACTATGAATTTACCCTGAACAAGGGCGACACACTGATTGAAAAGCTTGTCAGCTTTGGTGTGGCAAGGGACAATGCTTCACAACTGGCAGCTTCGCTGGAGACGGTATATCCCGGCAAGATGCTGAAAGCCGGTCAGAAATTTGTGGTGACACTTGATCGCCAGCAGGATTTTTACGGGCAATATGTGCTGTTTCCTGTGCAATTGGCATTCTCACCGGGCGCCAGGGAAGAAATCACTGTAGAAGCTGATGATGAAGGCAAGTTTATTGCCCGGGTTAACGGCAAGAAGAAAAAGGCACCTTCCATCTATGCTGCGCCGCGTTCAGGCCAGTACCGGGTTGCCGGCAAGGTTACCTCCAGTCTTTATGCTTCGGCACGCGATAAAGGTGTTCCTGATTATATTATCAATCAGGTAATTGCGGCATTTTCCTATGATGTTGACTTCCAGCGGCAGATGAAAGCTGGCAGTGCCTATGAAATCTATTTCGGCAATCCGCTGTCAGGTTCTTCCAAACGCCGCAAGGTGCTGCATTATGCAGCTCTTACCATCAAGGGTAAAAAGAAAGAGCTGTACCGGTTTACCAACAGACGTGGCCGTACTGCCTATTATGACAGCAAGGGACGCGGGGCTGCCAAGTTCTTGTTGCGCACACCGATCAGCGGTGCCCGGATATCTTCCGGTTATGGCATGCGCCGCCACCCGGTGCTTGGCTATTCCAAAATGCACACCGGCATTGACTTTGCCGCACCCAAGGGAACCCCGATCAGGGCAGCAGGCAGTGGCAAGATTTCCTATCGCAACTGGATGGGCGGATATGGCCGGGTCGTGCAGATACAGCACTCTAATGGTTACATGACGCGCTATGCTCATATGAGCCGTTTTGCCAAAGGTTTGCGCAAGGGCAGCAGGGTACGTCAGGGTCAGGTGATCGGTTATGTTGGCCGCTCGGGCCGGGTAACAGGTGCGCATTTGCACTATGAAGTACGTATCGGCAAGCGGGCAGTTAACCCCAACCGTGTAAGGGTTGCTGGCAAGTCAAGATTGCGGGGCAAGGATCTTGCCCGGTTCAAATCACAGCGCCGCAAGGTCATTGCAATGATGAAGAAAACACCGCTTGTCAGCCGTGTAGCCAGTTTGGGCAAATAAGCAAATAATTAGCTTGAAAGCTTTTTTACTTCGTATTTGCGCATATAAACGCTATCGTTGATATGTGCTGAAAAATCGTAAAATATCTTTAGCGACATTGCTTAGCGTATCAATGGCCGGTCTGGTGTCCTTGACCGCCGGGCTGGTGCTGGCCTTGTCATCATATGCAAATTATCGAAATACCAGTGATCTTATCAATGAACAGGCTGAATTTGGCATTGACCGGATGGAAGCG
Source organism: Hyphomicrobiales bacterium (assembly GCA_026990765.1). Lineage (GTDB taxonomy): Bacteria > Pseudomonadota > Alphaproteobacteria > Rhizobiales > Aestuariivirgaceae > JALWJW01. The sequence continues at coordinate 14,652 of JALXCV010000035.1, forward strand.
GGGATTCGCAATTATCTGAAACCGGTTAGTGGACTTATCACCCGTTTAACCGATGATGTGGCTAATGGCAGACTGAAGCTTGATGACAGAAAGTCGATACTGGATTTTGTTGATGGTGCCCGCTCGGTTGCCCCGCAAATTGCCGGGGTACTTGTCTGGTCGGGTGATCCGTCTGACAGGGTACAGGTCAGATACAGGCAGGGTCAGTTCCTGGTTAGGAAAACCGGTTCGGTCCACAGGCTTAAATTTGATGAAATTGTTGAACACCTGGCTAAATCTGGCAGTTTTTGGTGGGAAACTCCAAGATACAGCAAGAAAGCCAAGGAGACTTATATAAATATCTGGGCGCAGGTCAAAAAAGCTGACAAGATTGTAGGTCTGATTGCCACAGGTATATCAGTGTCTGGATTTTCAGCAACCCTGAAACAGGCAACCAGAGATGATAATGTCACGCCATTTGTGCTTTATGGCAACAATCATGTTCTGGCGCATCCCAAATTTTCAAAGTCTGGTGAAGGTCTCGGGTTTGAGGATGGTGAAATCGGTATCCCCCGGCTGGACAATTTTATTGATCGAACCATTGCAAATTTTGCAAAGCTTGAGAAACAGCAGCCATTCAAGGCCAGTACTGTTGAAGTCAGAAAGGTGAAAGTTGGCAATACCGAGCGGATTATAATATCACGCAAACTGACCGGATTTGGTTCGCAGCCCTGGTATGCCGGAGTTTACTTTGACCGGGGACGCTATCAGGATCAGCAAATGCGTCTGATCATGGCAATGGCAATTGGTGCGGTGCTGACAATCATGGCAGTGTTATTTGCATTTTTTCTGGCAAGAAGAGTTTCTGGTCCTGTGGGTCAAATGGCCCGTTCTGCTGTGAAAATCGGTGAGCTTGAGCTGACAAATGTTCCTGAACTGCCAGCTTCTTCCATTCAGGAACTGGATGAGCAGTCAAAAGCATTTAATACAATGCTCAAAACCCTCCGCCTGTTTGAAACCTATATTCCAAAGCGGCTGGTGCAACAGTTGATACAGGCACCTGACCAGCATGCAGCCAGCCTGCGGGAGGCAAATCTGACAGTAATGTTTGTTGATATAATCGGCTTTACTTCGATGTCAGAAAATATGAGTGCTGCCGGGGTTGCCAGATTGCTGAATGGGCATTTTTGCCGGGTAAATGAATGTATTGAGGCAACCAATGGCACGATTGACAAATATATTGGCGATGCTGTGATGGCCTTTTGGGGGGCGCCTGAGGAACAGCATGATCATGCTGACAGGGCCTGCCGGGCGGCACTGGCGATTGCTGCAGCTCTTGAAGAGCAACCGGTACGGGTCAAGATTGCCATTCATACCGGGGAACTGATTGTTGGTGATATTGGTTCGTCCGAGCGGGTGAATTATACGGTGATCGGGGATACGGTGAATACCTGTTCGCGGATAGAAACCATAGCTTCCCGGATGGATGACGGGGCAAGTGCGGTTATTCTGGTCAGTCAGCAGACCAGGGATGCGACAAGTGATGATTTATGCTTTGAAGCATCTGGATCATTTGCGGTCAAGGGCAAGCAGAAAAAGGTGAAAGTTTACCGGCTTAAACCAGATTGCCAGAGTTGATATGAGGCTGCTAACTGGCTTATTCTGTCATTGACATCTGGCTGATATGTGTCTATGTAGCGGGCTGATTTCCAAATGACTATATTGTCTTTGGGCAGTCCTGCACATGGAAAACAATTTTCCGGGAGGCAGGAAGGTCTCCATCCGTCAGCGAGTTTCGCCCACGGGTGCCATTGGTGTATGGTAATTTTGAAATTGCAACAATTGTGGAATTAATCGATGTTTGAATCACTTCAGGACCGCCTTGGCGGGATATTTGACAAGCTGACCGGGCGTGGTGCCCTGTCTGAAAGCGATGTTGATGATGCCATGCGCGAAGTGCGCCGGGCGCTGATCGAGGCTGATGTGGCGCTGGAAGTGGTTCGCGGATTTGTTGCAAGAGTCAAGGAAGAAGCGGTTGGCCAGAATGTGGTCAAGTCGGTAACTCCCGGCCAGATGGTGGTCAAGATCGTCAATGATGTGATGGTCGATGTGCTGGGTGGTGACAGTGAGCCGCTCAGGATCAAGGCAGAGCCGCCTGTTCCCATATTGATGGTTGGTTTGCAGGGTTCGGGTAAAACCACCACCACAGCCAAAATATCCAAACGACTGAAAGAGCGCGAAAAGAAAAAGGTGCTGATGGCATCTCTTGATACGCGCCGCCCGGCGGCCCAGGAGCAGTTGAGGGTTCTGGGTGAACAGGTGGGTGTTGATACGCTTGAAATTATTGCCGGACAGGACCCGGTTGCCATTGCCCGGCGGGCCGTGAAGGAAGCTCGAACCGGCGGGTTTGACATATTGATGCTGGATACGGCAGGCCGTTTGCATATTGATGAAGAGTTGATGGCCGAAGTTGAGGCGGTGCGCGACATAGCCAAGCCGCATGAGACCTTGCTGGTGGCTGATGCGCTTACCGGTCAGGATGCGGTCAATCTGGCGAAAAGCTTCAATGAGCAGATCGGGGTATCCGGTATTGTCTTGACCCGGGTTGATGGTGACGGGCGTGGTGGTGCGGCTCTTTCCATGCGGGCAGTGACCGGCAAGCCGATCAAGCTGCTTGGCACTGGTGAAAAGCTGGATGAGCTGGAAGATTTCCATCCTGAACGCATAGCCAGCCGTATTCTTGGCATGGGCGATGTGGTGTCGCTGGTTGAGCGTGCTGCTGAAACCATTGATGCGGAAAAAGCCAATAAAATTGCCAGACGGATGAAAAAGGGCACATTCAGCCTCGATGATCTGGCTGAACAGCTAAAGCAGATGCAAAAGCTTGGTGGCATGTCGGGTGTGCTTGGCATGTTGCCGGGGGTTGGCAAGATCAAGAAACAGCTGGAAGGTGCCAATGTGGATGATTCCATCCTCAAGCGGCAGCTGGCGATTATTTCATCCATGACCAAAAAGGAACGCCAGTTCCCCAAAATTCTCAATGCGTCACGCAAAAAGCGAGTGGCGGCAGGCTCGGGAACCAGGGTTCAGGAAATCAATCAACTGGTAAAAATGCACAAGCAGATGTCAGTGATGATGAAAAAAATGGGTCGCAACAAGGGCATGATGGCCAATTTGTTCGGTGGCGGTGGCGGGATGCCTGATGCGGCTGAAATGGAAAAGATGCAAAACGAGCTTGGCCAGATGAACCCTGATCAGTTGCCACCAGAACTAAAAGATATGGCCAAAGGCAAGATGCCCGGATTACCAGGACTTGGTGGCGGCGGTGGCCTTCCCGGATTGCCGGGGCTTGGCGGCGGTTTGCCCAGGGGACTTCCCGGGCTTGGCGGAAAAAAGAAACGATAGATTTTAATTACAACTAATCATTGAAAACACTGGAGTAAAATATAATGGCACTTAAAATCAGACTGGCACGTGGTGGCTCAAAAAAACGTCCATATTACCGGATCGTGGTTGCAGAAGCCACCTCACCTCGTGATGGTCGCTATGTGGAAAAGGTTGGCACCTATAATCCGATGCTGGCCAAGGATGATGAAAACCGGGTAAGGCTGGTTGAAGATCGTGTGAAACACTGGCTGTCAGTTGGGGCCTTGCCAACCGACCGGGTTGCCCGTTTCCTTGATGCAGCCGGCCTGTTCAAACGCGAAGCTCGCAACAACCCCAAAAAGGGCCTGCCGGGCAAGAAACGCCAGGAACGCGAAGCAGCGGCTGAAGAAGCCAGAAAAGCTGCTGAAGAAGAAGCTGCAAGTGGCGGTGATGAAGCTGCTGGTGAAGACGCAAGCTGATCTGCATGGGTGATGACACTGACAAACTGATTGTTCTGGGTGTCATCACCGGTGTGCATGGCATCAAGGGTGAAGTGAAGATCAAAAGCTTCACCGCTGATCCAGCATCCATAGGTGACTATGGGCCGTTGCTGATGGGTGACAGCAACAAACCGGTAAATTTTACCCGCATCCGTGCGCACAAGAACGGTTTCGTTGCCAGTATCAAGGGCATCAATGACCGCAACAGTGCTGAGGCTTTAAAGGGGAGCGAACTGAAAGTTGAACGATCAGTATTGCCGGAAGCTGAAGATGGCGAATTTTACTATAATGATCTGATCGGCCTTAGGGTGACAAGCACCAAAGGGGCTGATCTGGGGCTGGTTCTGGCGGTGCATAATTTTGGAGCCGGCGATCTGCTGGAAATCGGAAAAAGCCTGAAAGACAAGACCGAGCTTGTGCAGTTTAATCAGCAAACAGTGCCTGAAGTTGATATTGATGGCGGTGTGATTGTGGTTGATCTTCCTGAATTTACAGATGATGAGTAATATTCATTTTATCTGACCTGTGTTTCAGATTGCCAATCAAATTATTGACTTGTGGTTGACCGTTACCGGTCATGGCCGGTTGCTTATTTGGCAGATTTTCTAAGAGCTGGCAGGCCAACTCCGGTGCTGGCGAAACCACCATCAACGGCGATAGTCTGGCCGGTGATGTAGGAAGCCTTGTCTGAACATAGAAATACAATTGCATCTGCCATTTCTTCAACAGTACCAAAGCGGTTAAGCGGGATGGCGTCATGATAGGCAGCCTTGATTGCCGGATCATGCACAGCGGCGGCCAGTTTGGTGGTTGCCGGTCCCGGTGCTATGCAATTGGCGCGTACCCCATATTCGCCAAGTTCGGCGGCCTGTTGTTTGGTCAGGTGAATTACAGCTGCCTTGGATGTGCCATAGGCAACGCGCAAGGTGCTGGCCCTCACCCCTGAAATCGAGGCGATATTGACAATGGCACCTGAGGTTTTGATCAGCCCTGGTGTGGCCATTTGCGAGCACAGGAAAACCCCATCAAGATTGGTCTGCATGATGGTGCGCCAGACTTCAAACGAGGTTTGTTCAATCGGGGTGAACTCGGCAACACCTGCATTGTTTATCAGGGCATCAATACGGCCAAGTTTTTCTTCAACCTCGCTGATCATGGCTTTCACCTGATCGGGAATTGATACATCACAGATTATCGGCAGGGCATCTTCATTATCAAGCTGGCGGGCTGCCTCCATAAGTGCATCAACGTCACGGTCGATCATGGCAACGCGGCGGCCCCGCTTTAGGAAGTTTTTGGTCGTGGCAAGACCAATGCCGCGGGCTGCTCCGGTTATGATTGCGGTTTTCCGTGGCATTGTGGCTCCTCGCCCATCTGGCATTTATGGGATGATGGTTAGAATGCGGCCTGTAATTCAGTCAGGTGATCAAGGGCTTCCTGGGCCTGCTGGCGCTTTTCGTCAGTTTTGGCATCCTCAACATCTTCACGGGTATTTTGAATCTGCCTGTCGATGGCATTTTTGTCCAGTTCGCTCATATGGATGGCTTCTTCAGCCAGAACGGTGAGACCAGCCGGGTTGACTTCTGCAAATCCGCCACGAACAAAGTAGCGGTCATTATTGCCATTGGCATCGGTGATGTCGATGATGCCGGGGCGCATGGTTGACAGTGCCGGGGCGTGGTTTGGCAGCACGGCAAAATCACCATCTGAGCCTGGAACCACAACCTGTTGCACCTCTTGCGAGATCAGCAGCCTGTCGGGTGATACCAGTTCAAAATTCAGCAGATCGGCCATGACAGCTCTCCTTTTGAATGTTCCATGGGCAGTTCAAGAAACAAATGCTGCATGAAACACCACAATATAAAATACTCATTCAGGCACTGCCGGTTCGGTTGGAACCGGAAGCACACTAGGCGGCGTCAGCAGCCATTTGTTCAGCTTTTTCAATGGCTTCATCAATAGAACCAACCATATAGAAAGCAGCTTCGGGAAGGTGATCATAATCACCATTAACCAGCCCCTTGAAGCCTTTGATAGTATCTTCAAGTGATACCAGCTTGCCGGGTGATCCGGTGAATACTTCAGCCACAAAGAATGGTTGTGACAGGAAGCGCTCAATCTTGCGGGCGCGGGCCACAGCCATCTTGTCTTCTTCTGACAATTCATCCATGCCCAGAATGGCAATAATGTCCTGCAGGGCCTTGTAGCGTTGCAGTATTTCCTGCACATCACGGGCAACCTGATAATGCTCATCACCAATAATGCGCGGGTCAAGAATGCGCGAGGTGGAATCAAGCGGATCAACGGCTGGATAAATACCTTTTTCAGCAATGGCGCGGTCAAGCACAGTGGTTGCATCAAGGTGGGCAAAAGATGTGGCCGGTGCCGGGTCGGTCAAATCGTCAGCAGGCACGTAAATGGCCTGTACCGAGGTGATGGAACCCTTGTTGGTAGTGGTGATGCGCTCCTGCATGGTGCCCATGTCAGTGGCCAGTGTTGGCTGGTAACCCACAGCAGAAGGGATACGGCCAAGCAGGGCTGACACTTCAGAACCGGCCTGGGTAAAGCGGAAAATATTATCGATAAAGAACAGAACGTCCTGACCTGCATCGCGGAAATGTTCGGCCACGGTCAGACCTGAAAGCGCAACACGGGCGCGCGCTCCTGGAGGTTCGTTCATCTGGCCATAGACCAGAGCACATTTGGAGCCTTCAGTTGAGCCATTATTCTTTGCCGGATCAACATTCACACCTGATTCAATCATTTCCCAGTAAAGGTCATTGCCTTCACGGGTTCTCTCACCCACACCTGCAAATACTGAATAGCCGCCATGGGCCTTGGCAATATTATTGATCAGTTCCATGATCAAAACGGTTTTGCCAACACCGGCACCGCCGAACAGGCCGATTTTACCACCCTTGGAATAGGGAGCCAGCAGGTCAACCACCTTGATGCCGGTTTCAAGAATTTCAGCTTCGGTAGACTGGTCAACAAAGGCCGGGGCTTCCTGATGGATGCCGCGGGTCTGGGTAGTAGTCATCGGGCCGACTTCATCAACCGGCTCGCCGATCACATTCATGATGCGGCCAAGGGTTTCATCCCCGACCGGCATGGCAATTGCGCCACCAGTATCAGTTACTTCCTGACCGCGCACCAGTCCTTCAGTACTGTCCATGGCAATGGTGCGGACCGAATTTTCGCCCAGATGCTGGGCAACTTCCAGTACCAGCCTTTGGCCATTATTGTCAGTTTCAAGCGCATTGAAAATGCTTGGCAGATCACCGTCAAACTGCACATCGACAACCGCGCCGGTAATCTGGCGAATTCTGCCTGTGCTTTTTGCTGTGGCCTTGTTTGCCGGTTTCCTGGCGGCTTTCTTTGCTGCCGGTTTTTTGGCTGGTGTTTTCGCCATCTCGTTCAAGTCCTTTTCTTTTAAGCCTTAAAGCGCTTCGGCGCCTGAGATAATTTCAATTAGTTCTTTGGTGATCTGGGCCTGGCGCTGGCGGTTATAGATGAGCGTCAGCTTGTCGATCATCTCACCGGCATTGCGGGTTGCATTATCCATGGCAGACATGCGTGCACCCTGCTCAGAGGCACTGTTTTCCAACAGTGCACGTAAAATCTGGATGGCGATATTGCGTGGCAGAAGGTCGGCCAGAATTTCGCTTTCATCAGGTTCATACTGGTAAACTGCGCCTTTCATGTCGATCTTTTCGTCTTCATCATCACCAGTACTGGGGAGTTTTGATGGAATTAGCTGGCGAGCTGTCGGAACTTGCGACATGATAGACTGGAAGCGTGAATAGAACACGGTGCAGATGTCAAATTCATCATTCCCGAACATTTCAAGAATGGTGTGGGCAATTTTATTGGCATCAGCGAAACTGATATAACGCACAGATTTCAGGTCAATGACATCGACAATCTTGTCGGAGAATTCACGCTTGAGGGCGTCATGGCCCTTTTTGCCAACGCAGATGATCTTGTATTCCTTGCCTTCACGGGCCAGCCGCAAAGCTGTTTCACGTGCCAGTTTGGCTATGGATGAGTTAAAACCACCGCAAAGACCGCGCTCGGCGGTGCAGACCAGCAACAGGTGCCTTTTGTCGCTGCCAGTGCCAGCCATCAGGGGCGATGCGTCATCGCGACCTTCAAGGGCGGCTGACAGGTTGGCCAGAACCTTTGCCATGCGTTCCGAGAACGGACGGGCAGATTCAGCCGCTTCCTGAGCCCGGCGCAGCTTGGCAGCTGCCACCATTTGCATTGCCTTGGTAATCTTTTGCGTCGCCTTGACGCTGGCAATACGGTTTTTCAGGTCTTTGAGACTTGCCATGATCTAGACCGCAAATGCCCGGGTGAATTTTTCAACGGCAGCCTTGAGCTGACCGTCAGTCTCGTCTGTAAGTTCCTTTTCCTCGCGAATGGTGTTTAACAGATCATCATGATGCTCGTGCATGTGCAGTAACAGGCCCTTTTCATAGGCATCAATGTCTTTCAGATCCAGATTGTCGAGATAGCCGTTCACACCGGCATAAATGACAGCAACCTGTTCTTCCACGCTGAGCGGTGCAAACTGGCCCTGTTTGAGCAATTCAGTCAGACGGGCGCCGCGATTAAGCAGTTTCTGGGTTGAAGCATCAAGGTCAGAACCGAACTGGGCAAAGGCTGCCATTTCACGATACTGGGCCAACTCGCCCTTGATCTTGCCGGCAACCTGTTTCATTGCCTTGATCTGGGCAGCCGAGCCAACGCGCGATACGGACAGACCGACATTCACCGCCGGGCGTATGCCCTGATAGAACAGGTCGGTTTCAAGGAATATCTGGCCATCGGTGATCGAGATCACATTGGTTGGAATATAGGCTGATACGTCCGAGGCCTGGGTTTCAATGACCGGAAGCGCGGTAAGAGAACCGGCACCCATGGCATCGCTCAATTTTGCAGACCTTTCCAGCAGCCGTGAATGCAGATAGAAAACGTCACCGGGGAAAGCTTCACGTCCAGGCGGGCGACGCAGCAGCAGTGACATCTGGCGGTAGGCTACGGCCTGTTTGGACAGGTCATCATAGCCGATCAGCGCATGCATGCTGTTATCACGGAAATATTCACCCATGGTGCAACCGGCAAAGGGTGCCAGATATTGCATCGGGGCCGGTTCAGAAGCTGTAGCAGCCACGATGATGGAATATTCCAGCGCACCATTTTCTTCCAGGGTTTTGACAAACTGGGCAACGGTTGAGCGTTTCTGGCCACAGGCTACATAGACGCAATAAATCTTGTCTTCTTCCGGGCCTTTTTCGTGAATTGATTTCTGGTTGAGAATGGCATCAAGAATGATCGCGGTCTTGCCGGTCTGGCGGTCACCAATGATCAGTTCGCGCTGGCCACGACCGATCGGGATCAGGGCATCAACGGCTTTCAGGCCGGTTGTCATTGGTTCATGTACGGATTTGCGCGGGATAATGCCGGGGGCTTTAATATCAACACGCTTTTTCTGTTTGGCCTTGATCGGGCCTTTGCCGTCAATCGGATTGCCAAGCGGATCAACCACCCGTCCCAGCAGTTCCTTGCCGACCGGCACTTCAACGATATTGCCGGTACGCTTGACGGTGTCGCCTTCGCGGATATGACGGTCAGACCCGAAAATAACGATACCGACATTATCGACCTCAAGGTTAAGGGCCATGCCGGCAATGCCACCGGGGAATTCTACCAGTTCACCTGCCTGAACATTATCAAGTCCGTAAACGCGGGCAATACCGTCACCTACTGACAATACCTGACCAATTTCAGAGACTTCAGCTTCGGTGCCGAAACCCTTGATCTGCTTTTTCAGGATTGAGGAAATCTCTCCAGCGCGTATATCCATATCGCCTTAGGCCCCTTTCATGGCAATCTTCATTGATTGCAATTTTGTTTTGAGTGAGTCATCGACCATTCTGGAACCAACCTTGACGATCAGTCCTCCCAAAATGTCCGGGTCAATTTTACTGTGCAACTGAACGTCGTGGCCTACCGAGGCTTTCAGTTCAGCCTTGAGTTTGCTGGCCTGCGCGGTTGTCAGCTTGCGGGCTGAAATTACTTCAGCTGAAACCTCGCCCCTGTTTGCTGCTACCAGTGCGCCAAAGCCGGATATGATCTCTTTTATGAGAAACAGTCGGCGGTTTTGAGCTGCAAGCTTTAACATGTTGGCGGCAAGTCCGGTAATCCTGGCTTTCTTCAACACTGCATCAATGGCGCGGACCTGTTCATCAGCGCTGAAAACCGGCGATGAAACCAGTCTTTGCAGATCATCGCTCTTGTCGAGAAGCGAGAGAAATTCTTTCAGATTGCGGCCCGTAGCAGTCAGTGACTTTTCTTGCCGGGCCAGCTCGAACAATGCGGTTGCATAACGCCCGGCCGGGCCTGAAACGATGTTTTGTGTTGCCGTCATTCCTGTCCGGTCTTTCGCATTAACGTATGTTTCGCAGTTCGTCCAGTATACACGAATTGAAAAAAACGTTTAATTGAAGAATTCATCCTTGGTTTTTTCGATGTTTTACAGGTGTCTGCCTGCTAAACGCGGGTGATCACTAACACAAGGTTTGATGCCTTGCAACACTGTAAACAGCAAAATATTATTGCAGTGCACAGTATCAGAAAATACTAATATTAGCCAAGAACTAAAGGGTGACAGCTGATGAGTTGGCACCGCAAATAATGATGCCAAGTCTTTCAAGGGGTTGCGGGGTGTATTTGCCGGATAAAATGGCGG
>JALXCV010000036.1 GCA_026990765.1 Hyphomicrobiales bacterium
TGCCCATGCAACTGCCGCATCGCCAGCTGTTTGCGGCACTCCGGCAATTGCATTCCTGACAATTTCAGAAAACCCTTCTTTTTCAAAAATTTCGGGATAACTGGCAATTACCCGAAAAGCCGCCTGTTTGACCACGGGTGAGCGATCACCAAGCATTTCCACAACCTTGTCGCGGTGTTTATTGCCAATATAGCTCAACACCAAAGCTCTGATGTCGGCATCAGGATCATCAAGAAATGTAACCAGTCTTTCATCATCAATATTGTGTTCTATGAGATTACCGACTGCAATATGGCGCACTTCGGCAGATTCATCTGCAAGACACACCGTGAACAGCATATCACCTGCTGCAGATTTACCCGGCTGCAATTCAGCGCAAATCCGGCGCCTGATACGAACATTGTCAGTCTTGATCATTTTGGCAAGAGCATCAATGCCTTCATTACCAAGATTAGCCAGTACAGGTATTGCGGTCTGGGTTATGTCCTGGCCTTCCAGATCGTCCATGGCCTTGAATATTTCGGGGATCACATCAGTTTCACCCATCTGGCCAAGTGCCTTGATAGCCGCCAGTTGATAATCCTGAAAATCATCCCAGCCCGTTTGATGAAAACTGTCCAGGTCCCATACAATTTCTTCTGATTGTTCAGTCACCAGTGTCAACAGATGCGGAACCGCTGGTTTATAATTGATATTGCCAAAAGCCTTGATGGCAAAAAGTTTTACTTCCGGGCATGGATCGCCAAGGAAGCTTTCCAGTATCTTTTCACCTGATGCCGGATCAGCCAGTTCTGCAAGTGCCGTCATGGCATCGGTTCGAACATCCTCATCTTCATCAAGTAATGCCTTTTGCAGAGCTTTGCTGGCTCCCGGATTTTTTATTTTCCCGATGGCTCCAGCTGCTGCACAGCGGTGCACATCAACACCTTCGCACAGGATTTCTTCAAGAATCCCGGATATTTTCAAACTCAGTGGCTTGGTATTCTCAGTCATGTATTAAATTCCGGTTGCTCAGGTTTAACAAGGCATTGATCATACACAAGCTTGCGCTCCATTGATACAGATCAATATTAAAGTGTTGTAATATAACACTCTTGAGAAATTAAAAGACTGGAAGAGAATCAACCCTTCCAGCCTTGAACTTGTTTAATAGTCAGTATTCAACCGAGTATTCCTTATACCTCAATATCGCGCGGAGCGAATGACATTGAGCGGAAGGTCTTCTTGTAAGGAGATTCACCGATCTTCTTGACTTTGGCGACACCCATCTTGAAGTTATAGTTACCGCTCATCCAGTCAACGATCCGGCCTTCAAGCGCATTCGCAGGCTGCGAAGTATGCAGGAAGTCCATATACATGACATTCTTCTTGATGGCACGGGTGACGATTGCAACAGCAGTTACCGCAGCCTGATTAAGCTTGACATTGCCATTTTTCATCTGTCCGGAGAATTTGTAATCATCTCCTTCTACACCAAGAACGGTTTCCTTCAATGATGGTACACGATCCGAATAGATCATCACCATATCGCCACTTTCAATACCGCGGGCCTTGGCATCTTCCGGGTTCAGTTCAACCCAGTTATCAGGCCAGCGCTGTACGATATATGGCCGCCTGCGATCATCAAAGCCTGACTGCCAGCGTTCATTTGAACGACCGGAAGTACACCACAATTCATCACCCTTGGGGTTCATCCATTCCCAGTAATCCGAGAACCATGACCAGCGTGCTTTTTCAATATTGCACTTGCCGGTTTGTGAATTGAAGTGAGTAGCCTTCTTGTTGACCATATTGGCAGCTTGCGGACCGGTTGCAGACAGCTTTCTTTGAGTGTCATGCAAACGTACTGTGCCCGTAAGTTTACCAGTGTCATAATCATACATGACCGGACCCTGGATACCATCAGTGCCAAACTCGGCAAGTTTCTGGTGCAGTGTTTTGCCTTCACGTTTGGCTGCAACATGAATCATGTTGTAATCTTTACGATTACCGCGTGATGAGCGTGCAGATTCTTCAGCAACTTCATTGGAATTCTTCCAGTCAAAGCCCTTGAAGCCCATACGTGTTGCCAACTGACCAATAATCCACCAGTCAGGTTTGGCTTCGCCAGGTGCATCATAGAATTTCTGATACATTCTCAAGCGACGTTCACCATTGGCGCGCATGAAGTCATCTTCACCCCAGGTAGCAACCGGGAAGATAATATCAGCAAACTGGTTGCCAATAGGATCGACCAGATAGA
>JALXCV010000037.1 GCA_026990765.1 Hyphomicrobiales bacterium
CAACAGTTCAACCGCTTTTTCCAGCCGTTTCACTGCTTCCTTGTACTCACCAAGCTGATAATGCGCCCAGCCTACACTGTCTGCAATATAACCATCACGAGGCCGCAATTCTGCAGCCTTTTTAACCATGGCCATAGCCTGATCGAGGTTCTTGCGCCGTTCAATCCACGAATAGCCAAGATAATTCAAAACCGACGGATGATCAGGGCGCAGTTTCAGCGCCATAAGAAAATCAGGTTCTGCCCGCGCCCATTCCTTTGAGCGTTCAAAAGAAATACCGCGCAGATAATAAACCACCCAGTGCTTTCTTTTTGGTTCACCCTTGATCCGCGCCAGCGCCAGACCAAATTCCTTTGCCGCTTCCTTCCATCTTTTGCGACCGTGCAGAATACTGGCCTTGGTGCGAATGGCTTCAAAATTATCCGGCTCGCGGGCAATCAGCTCATCCAGCTTTTTTATACCCTCATCCGGCTTGTCCAGATCATCCAGATTTGAGGCAATCTGAATCTCGACATTCGATCTTAGCGGTGAATCAACAGCAACCTTTGAAAATGCGTCAATGGCTTTTTGATATTTTTTGATACTTTCATAAGTCTCCCCCAGCAATGTCCAGGAAATATCCGATTGAGGCCACATTGAAAGCGCAAGCCGGGTATAGACTAGAGAAATATTGGCACTGTTGCGCCCCGCCAACGCCCCGGCCAGCGAAAACATTACCTCATGTATGCCATGTTCAGCCGTTTTGATGAACCGTTCCGGCACCTTGTTTGATTGCAGTTTTTTCAACGCTGCAGCAACCAGCGGATTGTTTTCTGACCGGTTAAGAAATGTCGCATATACCGCTCTGGCCTCCCCGGCCCGCCCGGTTCTTTCCAGGAAATTTCCATAGGCCTGGGTAAGGCGCAGGGAATTGCCTATCTTTTTTCTGGCTTTTTTATAGCTGGTTCCGGCCCTGACAGTATCGCCAAGAAAATCAGCTATCAGTGCAACATGTACTTCCTTGAAGCCGTTCAGGGAATTGTCTTCATCTGGCATGGCCAGGGTTTCATAGGCATGTTTGCGATCTTTTTGTGCTGCATAAGACCAGGCGATCATCATCCTTGAAGACAATTCGCCAATTGCAGTTCCCTCAGCCTTTTCAAACTGCTCGCGCGCCTTGGCATAATTGCCCAGACGAATTTCTCGCATACCCAGTACCCAGCGTGCCAGTTGATAGGATGGCCGGGTCTCGATAATATATTCGGCCAGATATTCTGCTCGCTCATAATTGCCGGTGGTCAGGTCAAAAATGAAAGTCTGCTGGGCCAGCTTGTCATTATTGGGATCATCTTCAAATGCCCGACCCAGATAAGTTGCGGCCACGGCAAAATCATTTGCCCGCCCGGCTGCCCTGCCCACCAGATAATTACCCGACTGGGAGAAAAACCCGAAGTCAGGAACTGTCTCATTTTGTGAAGCACCGGCACCTAGAACACCAACAGCACCGGCAATACTCAAACCAGCCAACGCATATTTCAACAATCTTCCAGTAGCCATATTCATTCCTGCTCTTAGCTTCTTGCCGATTCAAAAACAATAATCCTGCAAACAAGCACAATAATAAAACCACAGCACAATTTTCATACATCATGCCGGTTCACCAGTTCCCACTACTATAGAAAACAAATCCTTCGGCACAAGCCACAAATGTGTGTTGTTTCGTCTTAGAAACTACAAGCTTTAATTCAGACGATCGCGCAGATTGGCAATAGATGCGTCAATAAGTGCTGCGCCTTTGGCTCCCTTGGCATCAGCAGCAATCAGTTCACGGGCAGCTTTTATGGCTATGTTACTGGCAGCTGATCTGACTTCCTTGATCGCACTGGCTTCTGCCCGATTGATTTTGTCTTCTGCCATTCTGGCCCGACGTTCCAAGCTTTCTTTCAGCTTGCGTCGAGCTTCTGCGGCATAGCTTTCAGCTTCATTTCTGGCCTGAACCACAATTTCCTCGGCCTCTTTTTCGGCATCTTCGCGCTTTTTCTCATACTCAGCCAGCAGGCTTTGGGCTTCTTCACGCAATTTGCGCGCTTGGGCCAATTGTTCCCTGATCCGGTCAGCACGCTCATCCAGAGCCTTGTTGATCATGCCCGGGACCTTCTTCCAGACAAGCAGTGCGCAAAAAATGACAAAGCTAATGGCAACCCAGAATTCCGCTGTTTTCAACATTTGTTCCACTCCTAATTGCCCGCTATTGCAGCAACTGCCTTTTTGACGGCTGCTGCACTTGCCTTCTTGCCGGTAAGATCAGTTACAATCTGCCCGGTTACATCGCTGGCAATCTCATTTACTTCCATCAGCGCCTTGTCCTTGGCAGCTGCAATCGCCAGATCAGCATCAGCCAGCTTTTCTGCTATTTGCGTATCCACCTTGGCCCGTTCGGCATCTATTTCTGCTGCCAGCCTGTCACGGGTTTCCTGGGCAATTCCATGGGCCTTTGCCTTGGCTTCAGCCAGCGCCTGTTCATAAGCAGCAATGGCCCTGTCCGTATCGGCCTTCATCGACTGGGCAAGATCAAGATCATTGGCGATCTTGTTCTGGCGATCTTCAATGGCACCACCAATTCGCGGAATGGCCACTTTCACCATGATCAGATACAAAACCGAAAACGTTATTGCCAGCCAGACCAGTTGTGGCAAAAACGTGGAAAAATCAAGTTGAGGCATTGTGCTTCACCTAAATTGAACTGGATATGCAAAACCGGCCTTTACGATTTTGCACCTTGCTATCCAGCAAGACCGCCAAAGCGGCCATGTTCATATCATATTACCACGGTTTCATGTCTGGCTTGAAACACAAACCCGGCATGAAACCTGACAATATCAAAGGCTTGAAACTAAAATACGAACAGAATAATCAGGGCAACAACCAGACCGAACAGGCCGGTAGCTTCAGCAAGCGCAAAGCCCAATAGCAGGTTCGGGAACTGGCTCTGGGCCGCTGCCGGATTGCGCAATGCGCCTGACAGATAATGACCAAAGATTGTTCCAATGCCAACACCGGCACCTGCAAGTGCAATCGCGGCCAGACCGGCACCGATCAATTTTGCTGCTTCTGCGTCCATAATACTTTTCTCCTTTTAAGGTAAATTCAAACCAGATAACCAGATTTAACTAATGCATGTTGATTGCATCATTGAGATAGATGCAGGTCAACACAGCGAAAACATAGGCCTGCAAAAAGGCCACAAGAATTTCAAGACCGGTAAGTGCCACCATCATCGCCAGAGGCATCCAGCCACCCAGCACACCCATGGCAACCACAAATCCGGCAAACACTTTCAGCATCGTATGGCCTGCCATCATATTGGCAAACAGCCGGACCGAAAGACTTATAGGGCGTGAAAAATACGAAATGACTTCAATCACGGTAATGATCGGCAACATGGCCTTTGGAACACCGCTTGGTACAAACAGTTTCAGATAGCCAAAACCGTGTTTGATAAAGCCAAGCACTGTCGCCCCGATAAAGATAGCCAGCGCCAGCCCGAAAGTAACAATAATATGGCTGGTAACAGTGAATGAATATGGCACCATGCCCAGCATATTGGCAACCAGAACAAACATGAACAGGGTAAAGATTGCCGGGAAATAGGCCCGCCCTGATTCTCCCAGAATATCGCGCATCATATTGGCAATAAATTCATAGGCCAGTTCACCGATAGACTGTAAACGGCCCGGCACAATCCGGGTTGAACCCATCAATAACACCAGTGATGCCACGCAAACGACAATTACCATCCACAAGCTGGCATTGGTGAAAGAGATATCATACCCGCCAATTTCCATTGGCACCAGCCGCTTGATCTGGAATTGGTGCATCGGATCAATTGCCAATCCGCCGCCACCTTCATGGGCTGCAGCTGCCGCTGCGCTATGCTCACTTGCCACGATTATCAATCCCTTGTCTGTGCTGCTACAGCCAACACTTACTACTCTTCATCATCAAATGGAACCGATGGAATACCGGTTGCATCTGTTTTTTTCAAAAAACGCTGTGCTTCCACCGATTTAGCGGCACGCACAACATTCAAAACTCCTGCCACCATGCCCAAAGGCATGAAAATCAACAAGGCCCAGGGCGCGGTTCCCAGCATATAATCCAGTAACCAGCCAATTCCAAAGCCGGTCATAACCCCAACTACCAGATCAGTCACCAGTCGCAAACCCAAACCATAGGCCGAACCATTGCCAGACGCATGTTTGTCGCGATCTTCAATTTCGTGCTTCGCTGACGCCAAACGCTGGTCAAAATCTTCAAGTTCGTCAGACGATGGTCTGTTGTCATCGCCCATAAAAAGCCCTTTGATTATTCAGTTCCCGACAGGTCTGGCAACCACATGCCAAAGCCGGTCGCAAATTAGTGTCATGCAACCATAGTGTCAACATGTTTTGCACTGCAGCATATGAATGTTTTTCGGCATCATTATTATTCGTTTATCAGCATATGATCACATGCCGGAATTTAGCGAAATTACACGGCCTCAACCATACGTTCTGCCGCTTCCAGATCAACCGAAACCAGTTGGCTGACCCCGCGCTCCATCATGGTCACCCCATAAAGCCGGTTCATCCGGGCCATGGTCAAGGCATGGTGGGTAATAATCAGGAATCTGGTATCAGATTTTTCCAGCATTCTGTCGAGCAGATTGCAGAAGCGTTCCACATTATGATCATCAAGCGGGGCATCAACTTCATCCAATACACAGATCGGCGATGGATTGGTAAGAAACACCGCAAATATCAAAGCCATTGCCGTCAACGCCTGCTCGCCACCTGAAAGCAGAGACAGAACCTGCGGTCGTTTGCCGGGAGGATTGGCCAGAATTTCCAGCCCAGCTTCCAGCGGATCATCAGATTCAATAAGTTGCAATTCAGCCTTGCCACCACCGAACAGTGACACAAACAATTCTCCAAAATGCGAATTAACCTCATCAAAAGCCTCAAGCAATCTTTTGCGACCTTCCTGATTGAGGCTGCCAATACCATGGCGCAGCTTGTTTATGGCGCTGATAACATCTTCACGTTCAGTTACCAGTTCATTCAGGTTCTTTGATACTTCTCCCGCTTCAATTTCCGCCCTCAGATTAACCCCGCCCAGCCTTTCGCGCTGATTTTTCAAAGTGGCAAGTTTTTGCTCCAGAACCGCAATTTCCGGCAGCTTGTCAACTTCAAGCCCGGCCTTTTCAATCACATCACCTGGTGCACATTGCAGGCTCTCTGAAATCCGGTGCGCACATTCAGCCTTGCGTTCACGCGCTGAATCATTGCGCGCTTCCAGCCTTGCCTGTTCTTCACGCGCCTTTGCCAGCTCAGTCTCGGCCAGCCGCAACAGTTTTTCAGCTTCCCGCAATCCGTTTTCAGCCACCGCCAGTTGATCGCTGACCTTTTCCTTATCAGCCTGTGCATCACGCAGCGCACTCATCAGCTTGCGGCGTTTTTCCTCAAACGCCTTTGGCACATCGCTCTGGCTTTCCAGTTCTGTCTGGGTTTTCGCCTCGCGAGCAGTCAATATGTCAATCTGCTCTTTGGCCCGCGCCACCCGTTTCACCCAGCTTTGCTTTTCCTGTTCGATTCGCTGCAGCCGCTCAGCGTGCATTCTGGCATCACGCTCCAGCCCGTCATGTTCAGCCCTTGCATCAGCATATGAGGCCCGCATGCTGTTAACCTCATCTCGCAAAAGCATAAGTTCCTTTTCAATACCATCACCGCTCGGCAATTCACCAAGCTCAACCTTTGCCGCTTCAAACGCTTTTGCACTCTCATTCTGGCTGTCAGCCACCCGCCTCCCGGCTTCTTCCAGCGCGCTTATCTGCTGCAACTGTTCGCTCAGCGCCCGCTCCCTTGCACCAAGGTTGCGCCTTGCTGCTTCCAGTGACTGGCTGGCCCGGCGCCACTCATTGCGCTTCTGGTTTTGCAATTGCTGCAGCGTTTCAACCTGTTTTCTGGTTTCTTCATGCTGCTTGCGTGCTGCATTGGCCTTTATCTGGGCTTCATTGCTTTGTTCCTGCAAGGCTCCCAGCCGGTTGCGCTCTGCCAGCCTCTTGGCCGCTGCAGTTGGTGCATCAGCCGCAGATGAAAACCCGTCCCAGCGCCACAGATCACCAGCCTTTGAAACCAGCCTCTGACCAGATCGCAAGCCCTTTTGCAACTGCGCCCCGGTTGCTTCATCCACCACCCCGATATGCTGCAATCGCCTTGCCAGCACCGCAGGTGCATCCACATAATTTGCCAGTGCCTCAACCCCGTCTGGCAGTGCTGGAGCATCTGACATATCTCCCAGCAACCGCCAGTGCACCGGGCTTGCCTCATCGGCTGGCACATCAATATCTTCACCCAGCGCCGCCCCAAGCGCCATTTCATAGCCCGGCTTTACCTTGATTGAATCAATCAATGGTGGCCACAGATCATCATCATTGACATTCAACAGCTTGGTCAGGGTTCTCACTTCCGTTGTCAGCTTGTCAGAATGCGCGCGCACTTCATCATATGCCCGGCGCGACACCAATTCGGCATCCCGCGCCTTTTGCAGTGATTTTTCCGCATCACCAACTTCAGCTTCGCTTGCCTGCACCGCGGCCAAAGCTGCCTCGACTACTTGCGATAGCTGGCCAAGCTCATCCTTGCTGCCTGATTTTTCAATAAGGGCTTCACGCCGTTCATTAACGGTTTTCAATTCACCGGCAAGCTTGATGCCAAGACGTTCCTGTTCGCTGATTCTGGCTTCAATGGCACGCCGTTTTGCCGTTATTTCGGATAATCTGGCATTGGTTTCATCAGCCTTTTGCTGCATATTCGCCAGTTTATCGGCTGTTGCCTGCATTTTGATGGCAGCTTTGGCCCTAGTTTCCTTGTCATTGCCTTGTGCCTTGCTCAACTCAACAGCTTCTGCATCAAGCCGTGACAATGCCCCGTCAACATCGGCCAGCAAATCTTTTTCACGCACCAGATCCTGGGCAATCTGCTGCAATCGTCCCTTGAGCTCACCGCGCCGGGCATTTGCCTGCTGTTCTTCGCGTTCCAGCCCTTCACGTTCAATCGTCAGGCGTTGCAGCACGGCAGCGCGTATTGCTTCATTCTCGCGCAATTTCGGCAAGGCTTCACCCGCCTCATCCCGCGCCCTTGTCTTTTCCGACACCGCCCTGGTAAACCCGGCTGCCAGTCTTGCAACCTCATCAAGACTGGCCTTGACCTGATCCAGATTTTCTGATGCCTGTTTCCACGAAAGATATAATGAACCAGCTTCCATATAGCGGATATCAGCAGAAATCTGCTTGTATTTGATTGCCTGTCTTGCTTGCCGCTTCAGACTGTTAAGCTGGCTTTCCATCTGGGCCACAACATCATCAAGCCGGGTCAGGTTGGCTTCCGCCGCCCGCAATTTCAGCTCTGCCTCATGCCGCCTTGTATGCAGACCGGAAATACCGGCAGCTTCTTCCAGAATTTTACGCCGGTTCTGCGGTTTGGCACTGATAAGCTCACTTATCTGGCCCTGACGCACCAAAGCTGGAGACCTGGCGCCGGTCGATGCGTCCGCAAACAGCAATTGCACATCGCGCGCGCGCATGTCGCGGCCATTGATCCTATAGGCCGAACCGGATTCGCGTTCGATCCGGCGTGATACTTCAATAACTTCATCAGCATTAAACTGTGGCGGGGCTGAATAATCACTATTATCCAGCGTCACCATGACTTCTGCCATATTGCGGGCCGGACGCTTTGAAGTGCCTGAAAAGATTACATCATCCATGCCCGATGCCCGCATGGACTTATAAGAGCTTTCCCCCATTACCCAGCGCAAAGCTTCTAAAAGGTTGGATTTCCCGCAGCCATTTGGCCCGACGACACCCGTCAGCCCCGGCGCGATCTCAAGATCGGTCGGTTCAACAAATGACTTGAAGCCCGAAAGCCTTAAGCGGGAAAATTTCATCTGGCCCCTGACAATAAATTGAAGGTCCGGTCCCGAAACTGACTGTTTCCCGCTTGATCAAACGGGCCTATTTGCCAATCTGGGCTTCAATAACTTCCTTGAATTTGGAAAATGGTTGGTTCCCGGACAGAAACTTCCCGTTAATAAAAAATGCCGGCGTGGAATCAATTCCAAACTTTTTGCCATGTTCTTTTTGAATATTGTAAATGCCCTTGGCAATCTTTTCATTGCGCAGACATTCATCAAAAGTCTTTTCGGTAAACCCGGCAAGTTTGGCAATCTTGAACAATTCATCGCGGGGATTATTGCGCACCCAGATTTTCTGACGCTCAAAAATAATATCCAGCATTGGATAATATTTTTCCTTTGGAGCACAGCGCCCCAGCATGAAAGCCGCCATTGCCAGATCATCAAACGGGAATTCCCGGAAAATGAATTTCATCTTGCCGGTGTCAATATATGCCTTCTTGATTTCCTTAAATGGGCCGGTATGAAAATTGGCACAATGGGGGCAGGTGGCCGATGCGTATTCTATCATGGTCACACTGGCATCTTTATTACCCATGACAATATCGCCAATTTCCGGTGATTTGGCAATCTCTTTTGCTGCCACATCACTGGCAGCTTCAGCACTGGCAATGCCTGGAATCCGGCTTGCCTGCGGCTGGATTTCAAACGGCATTCCGAACAGCGAAAACGCTGCTGTGCCTGTTGCCAGCATTGCACTGCCTGTCAATATTTTTCGACGATCTAGTTTCATATTATTACCTAACTACTAAATGTTGGGGGTTAAAACAATAATCATATTGGCTGTTTTTGCCATGTTTCTGTGGAGAAACCGAGATTTTTACACCTTTTCAGCCATAACTCCTTTGGCAAGTCGCAAAAGTGCTGTTTTCAGCCTGTCATCTTCAATATTTGCCATTTCAGATTCAAGCTGGGCTTTTCTGGCCCTGGCAAGAGGTTTTATCTCCGGTCTTTTATACACTGGTTTTCGCGTAAGCGGACCCTGTTTGATCCTCACCTCAACCACTGCCTGATAGCCATAATAGGTGTTAATTCTGTCAATGATCCTTGGCACCTGATATTGCAGTTCCAGACCCCTGCCATATGCAACCCGCAAATGCAGAATTCCACCCAGCTTTTGTGATCGTGAAAGTCCTGCCTGTGCCTTGCTGCCACCTGGCCAGACAATCCGCATCGGCTCGCAAATCTGCACCAGATCATCACCGGCAATTTCACGCCAGTTGGACAACAGCCCACCATAGGCAAAACCATAACGCTGAAACGCCGGTTGCACAAGCTGGCTGAAATGTCTGTTCAATCTGCGCATATTCTAACATCTACCAGTTTCAAGATGAACACAGGCTGTATGAATTACGCCTGCATGACTTTTCTAGCAAATTCAAATGACAGAATACACTGACAATTCTGTTAGGTTTAAGGAACCAGATCGAGATTTAATCCAGACCGGCCATTTCGGCCCGCACTTTTTGCCGGAACAGGTCAATCGGCAATCTTTCCTTGCCTCTTGCCAGATGCCAGTAGGTCCAGCCATTACACGCTTGTGACCCTTGCACATGGGCGCCCATCTTGTGGATCGAGCCGGACGCATCCTTGACCGCAATCGAACCATCTGCTCTCACCCTTGCTGCATGCTGGCCCAGCGGATCATAAAGCCGGTCGCCCGGTTTTATCATGCCGCGCTCGATCAGGGTTCCAAATGGCACTCTGGGTTCTGCCCGCTTGCCTTTTGATACTTTAAGCGATTCAGGATCAATCGATCTGGTCTGCCGCAAACGCTGTCTGGCAGCCCTGATATAATCTGCATCACGTTCAATACCGATATAATTGCGGCCAAGCTGCTTGGCGACAACCCCGGTCGTACCAGTACCAAAAAACGGGTCCAGCACCACATCCCCGGTATTTGTCGATGATAATATTACCCGGTGCAACAGGCTTTCCGGTTTTTGCGTTGGATGCACCTTGGCGCCGCTATCATCCTTTAACCGCTCACCACCAGAGCAGATCGGCAACAGCCAGTCAGAACGCATCTGCAGATCATCATTCATGGCTTTCATGGCATCATAATTGAAAGTAATTCCGCGCGATTTTTCGCTCTTTGAAGCCCATATCATGGTTTCATGCGCATTGGTGAACCGAGTGCCGCGAAAATTAGGCATCGGGTTGGATTTGCGCCAGATAATGTCATTGAGAATCCAGAAGCCAAGATCCTGCAGCACCGTTCCAACCCGGAAAATATTATGATAGGAACCGATCACCCACAATGTGCCATTGCTTTTCAAAATGCGTTGGCATTCACTCATCCATTGATGGGTAAAACGGTCATAGGCGGCAAATGAATCAAACTTGTCCCAGCTGTCATCCACCCCGTCAACCCGGCTCTGGTCCGGGCGGTGCAATTCACCTGACAATTGCAGATTATAGGGCGGATCAGCAAAGATCATATCAACTGATTCAGAAGGAATTTTTTTCAGCTGCCTGATACAATCGCCTTTGAGAATCCTGTTTACAAACGGTTCAATATCAATTTTGACCGCAACACCCATCATCCATGTCCCTTGAAAGCTACTAACTTCAAGTACAATGGAGTCTGGCGAATCTCGATGGAAGCTTCATCGCAATTTATGGTTAACGCCAGCTTTATTGCCGCTCGAGCAACGCCCTGACCGGTTTGAATGAACGACGGTGCAAAGGGCAAGGTCCAAGCTTTATCAAAGCATCAGAATGAGCCCTGGTTCCATAGCCCTTGTGACGGGCAAAACCATAGCCAGGATATTCTTCATCTGCTGCAATCATCAGCCGGTCGCGGGTAACTTTTGCCACAATCGATGCTGCCGCAATCGATAATGATCGCCCGTCACCCCTGACAAGCGCCTCGGCATCAACATTTAGTGGCGGCACCCGGTTACCATCAACAAGAACATAATCAGCACCTCTTGAAAGCCCCTCCACTGCCTTGCGCATCGCCAGCATGGTTGCCTGTAAAATATTGATTTCATCGATGGTTTTTTCATCAATAATCGCCACCCCGCAATCACAAGATTGCATGATTTCATCAAAAAGCTGATCACGCCGACTTGCATTCAGTTTTTTTGAATCATCAAGCCCGGATGGAATATTGTCGGCATCAAGCACAACACAGGCAGCTACCACCGCCCCGGCCCACGGCCCACGCCCGGCCTCGTCAACCCCGGCAATATGTGAATATCCCTCATCTGCAAGCAATTGCTCAAAACTGAAATCAGGACTGGATTTTCTGTTCGAATCAGGACGGGACATGGTCACAGCAATCGCTTGACAACAACACCGGAGTGTTTGGATTTCATCATAATTTCTTACGTTTTAAGCGTCATCAACTCCTGCAAAGGCAGGAATGACGAATTATTTGTGTTTTAGCTGTCTGTTTCAATATTATAAATCCTTGGGACATCACAGACAATACCAAGATAGTCTTTCACCGATTTTCAGCCAATTGCCGTTACAGCATGACCCATTTTACAGCAAAGACAATTGCTCGCCAGCCTGACGGGGGCGATTGAAAGACTCAATCGATAATTTGCTTGTCTTTACATTGAGGCCAAGCCGCTTGCAGGCAAGTTCAAACCGGCGGCCTACCGACCACGCATAAGGCCCGATGCCGGTATGGCGCTGGCGCCAGCTGGCATCATAAAGCTTGCCATTATGTATTGAGCGGATCAGCGATAATACATGTTCCTTGCGGTCCGGCATTTCAGTTTCCAGCCATTCGGTAAAAATCGGCAATACCTCAAGCGGCAATCGCAACATGATATATCCAGCCTCAATGGCACCGGCAGCAGAAACCGCACCCAGTATTTTTTCAATCTCATGATCATTGATCGCCGGAATGATCGGGGCCAGCATGGCAGCAGTAGGCACCCCGGCATTTGCAAGTTCTTCCAGCGCATGCAACCTTTTTGCCGGCGTGGAAGCGCGCGGCTCCAGCGAACGCGATAATTGCCTGTCCAGTGTGGTAATGGAAATTGCCACCTTGACCAGATTTCTTGCCGCCAGCTTTTTTAAAATATCCAGATCACGCAAAATACTGGCTGACTTGGTAACAATGGCAACCGGATGCGAAAACTCGTTCATCACTTCCAGTATCTGCCTGGTAATCCGGTATTGTCGCTCGATCGGCTGATAAGGATCGCAATTGGTGCCAAGCGCAATGGTTGAAGGCTTGTAACCCTTGCGACTAAACTGCCGCCGCAACACATCTGCCGCATTGGTCTTGGCAAACAGCTTTGCTTCAAAATCAAGCCCCGGCGACAGCCCCATATTGGCGTGACCTGGACGGGCAAAACAATAGGCACAGCCATGCTCGCAACCGCGATACGCATTTATTGATTTGTCAAAACCCAGATCAGGCGACTTGTTGCTGGTGATAATGGTCTTTGCCACTTCCGGCGTCACTCTGGTATCCAGCCTTGATTTTTCTTCCAGCGTCTTCCAGCCATCATCAAAAATATGCCGTTGCAGGGTTTCAAACCGCCCCGACAAATTCGACCTTGCACCGCGCCCGCGTATCTGCCCGGGCAGAAATGCGATTACGCCGCGATGTGCCTGTTGCTGTTTCAAATCAATTGCTTCCATGCCTGCAATTATACCCTCCTAAACAGAACATAGCAAGAACATTTTATTTATCAGTTGAAAACTGACCGCGTCCCGAGTAGTTGAAACCATGATGATTTCAATAATTATCCCCACCCTGAACGCTGCCGAGCAGCTGCCTGCCAGCCTCGCCAGTCTGGTCGATGGCGCGGTTTCAGGACTGGTAAAAGAGCTGATTATTGTCGATGGCGGCTCTGATGATCCAACCTTGAGCATTGCCGATGCAGCAGGTGCCACCATCCTTGCCGGCAAGACCGGGCGCGGCCAGCAATTGCAACAGGGAGCCAATGCCGCCCGAGCCGACTGGCTGTTATTCATCCACGCCGACACTGTGCTGGAATCTGGCTGGCTGGATGAGGTAAAAACCCTCAGTGACAAATCAAAAGCCGGGATTTTCCGCTTTGCCCTTGATGACAAATCAATCCCCGCCCGTATTTTGCAATTTATGGTGCATCTGCGCTGCATGTTCCTTGCCCTGCCCTATGGCGATCAGGGCCTGTTGATCTCCAGACAGCTATATGATGAAATTGGCGGCTTCAAACCTGTCACCATTATGGAAGATGTTGACATTATCCGCCGCCTTGGCCGCAAGCGGTTACACTTCTTTCGCACCAGAGCCATCACCAGCGCCAGTCGCTACCGCAAAGACGGTTACCTAAAGCGTATCTGGCGCAATGCTGGCTGCCTTTTCATGTGGTTCACCGGCAAGGACCCCGAACAGATAGCAAAGGCTTATAAATGACCCGCCAAAACCATCTGGTAATAATGGCCAGACAGCCGGTTGCAGGCAATGTCAAAACCCGCCTTGCCCGAAAGATCGGCACAAGCCAGGCCCTGCGTACCTATCGCACCATCCTTGCCAGAACCATCCGCAATCTGGGCCATGACCCTCGCTGGCAGACTTATTTGTCAATCACCCCCGACACAGCCATAACCGGCAATATCTGGCCGCGACACCTCAACCGTCTGGCGCAAGGCACCGGTGATCTGGGCCAGCGAATGCAGCATATATTCGATATAGTCCCATCAGGCCCGGTAATAATAATCGGCTCGGACATCCCGGCAATCACCCGCCGCGACATATATTCTGCATTCCGGCTGCTGGGCAGTAATGATGTTGTCTTCGGCCCGGCAAATGATGGCGGTTACTGGCTGGTCGGTGCCAGACGCATGCCCTTTACCCCGCAAATTTTCCACAATATCCGCTGGTCCAGCCCCCACACCCTCACCGACACCATAGACAACCTCAACAATCTGAGCCACGCCATGGCCCGCCAGCGCAGCGACCTAGACACGCTGGATGATTACCGTAAATGGCTGAAATCATAAATTCAACTGATAAGACACCGGCACATAGACAAATCCTTCCTGTGTCGTCTCAACATAACCAACCGACGGGAATGGCATATGGTAGGAGGTAAAGGGGATTTTTTCAGCTGCCAGCAGCAAGTGATGAAGTAACCCGCACTGACCGGCGATTAACAGGTTTGATCATGTATTTTCCCTCAGTTACACATTCACAAACAAATATATCACACAAATCAGCGACCCGTCATCAATCCTTTGCGAGTAAAACCGATACCGACCATAATGACCCCAAGGGCAATAACGGCATTCAACTGCAATCGCTCGCTCAAAAACACCACCGAAAACGCAACCCCGAACAAGGGAACCAGAAAATTCAGTTGTGACAGGAATGTTACTCCGAGCTTTTTGATGATGCCCAGCAATATCAATGTGGCAAGTGCAGTTTGCAACACCCCCAGCAATATTGCCGATAATAGCGAACCGGTTGAGGGTGACCAGACAATTGGCTCACCTGATAAAACCATGACAGGGGTGATAATTATCGCTGACAATATCAATATGCCAAAAGCCAGCACTATCCGGCCAACTCCGACAATCTTGCGGGTTATCATGCTGGAAACCGCATAGCTGACCGCACCACCGGCAATCGCTAATTGCCGTTTGACATCACTGCCCAGCCCTAAAAGCTTGTCCGGCCCCATCAACACTATCAGACCGGCAAACCCCAGAATAACCCCGACAAGTTTCCAGCGATTGAGCTTTTCATCATCTGTGAAGATATGCGCCAGCATCAGGGTAATCATTGGCATCACCGCCATCATGATGGCCGCCAGCGCCGAATCAACAGTTTGTTCACCCCAGCTGATAAGAGTAAACGGCAAGGCATTTCCGAAAATTGCCACCGCAGCCATTAACAGCCAGTTTTTGAGACTGCGGGGAAACTTCTCATGGGTAAAAATCATCACCACGCCCATGACCATGGACGCTACCACCAGCCGGATACAGGTCATCTGCACTGCCGGTATGGTATGCACAGCAATCTTGATGAACATGAAGCTCGATCCCCAGATCGCAGCCAGTAATGTCAGCAAGGCATAATCGGCAAATTGCGGTGGTAAAACTGATTTCAACTCTTGTTCCGCCGCATATGCTCATCAAGCCGCGGCATCATTTCCACAAAGTTGCAGGGGAGCGAGCGATAATCAAGCTGGGTGCCCAAAATCCCGTCCCAGCCATCCTTGCAGGCCCCTGGAGAACCTGGCAGGCAGAACACATATTTCGAGTTGACCACCCCGGCAGTTGCCCTTGACTGGATGGTTGAGGGCCCGATCTTTTCCCATGAAATCATGTGAAAAGCCACCGAGAACCCATCAATAACCTTGTCAAACAGCCCGTGCATGGCTTCAACCGTCACATCAAACCCGGTAAGCCCGGTGCCGCCGGTCGAGATCAGCACATCAACCTCATCGCTTCTGGTCTGTTCGCTCACAATGGCCCTAATAGCCTCGACATCATCCTTGACGACCGCCCGCCCGGCCAGAATATGCCCGGCAGCTTCAAGCCGGTCAGCCAGCACCTTGCCGGACTTGTCATCTTCTAAGGTTCTGGAATCAGAAATGGTCAGAACAAATATCTTGACCGGAATAAACTCGCGCTTGCCAATAGAGCCATGCATGTCAGCTGTTACCTTCTGTGTGAATAAACTTTAACCCCTCTTATAAACAAAAAAACCGGACTGGAAACCCGGTCCGCCAAGTTAAGACCAACAATTTGTGGCTCTACCGGTCAATTCCGCCTGATGGTCAAAAAAGAAAAACCCGATCCAGCCGGACCGGGAGTGGTATTTGCAGGTTTTGTCCAGCCTGAAAGGCTTGATCAGCAATCAGCCGCACAAGGACTAAGCATCTGTTTCAAATGCCTTTTTCTGCTCGCAGAACCGGCTATCCGGCCATCCTGCGCCCGGCTTTTGGCAAATGTTGCAACTGGCTGAATCCTTTTTTCCAGTTCAGAAAATTCATCATCTTCGCTACTGGTTTTTTTAATCTCGGCAAGTATTGCGCCCCAAAGGCCTATGTCACACCAGCGGCCAAATTGCCTGTAGACTGTGTTCCAGCGACCAAAACTCTCTGGCAGATCGCGCCATGGAGTATTGAAATGTGAAATCCAGATTATACCATCCAGAATATTTCGGTGCTGCTGCGGCGGGCGACCTCTGGCCGAACGGTTGGTGAAAATAATCGGCTCCAGAAATTCCCATTCCCTATCGCTCAAACGTTCAATTTGCATTCGCATTACCCTTGCTGGACCCAGATAAGAGAAAAACATGTTGGTTTCACTATAGACGAATGTGGTGGCTGTCTCGACACAGGTAAAGGCAAATGAGATAACAAAGCTGTTACCGCTCAGGGTTTAATTTTCAGCCACCCTGCCCGGTCAGCTTTTGTTTAAGAGCCAGAAAGTCACGCCATGCCAGTCGTTTTTGCTCCGGGTTGCGCAACAGGTATGATGGATGCAGGGTTGCCAGCAATTGCGCCTTGCCATTTTCATATTGATAATCAAACCAGCGCCCGCGAATTTTCGTGATCCCTTTGGTCTCCCCGGTCATTCGCTGGCTTGGGACCCCGCCCAGACAGACAATGAATTGCGGCCTGACAATATCAATAATCCGGGCCAGAAACGGCATGCACATCATGATCTCGGCTTCGGTCGGCTTGCGATTGCCGGGCGGGCGCCAGAAAACCATATTTGAAATAAACACCGAATTATCCGGGCTTTCCCCATCGCGCGGCAGACCAGCCAGCGTTAAAATCTTGTCCAGCAATTGCCCTGAGCGCCCGACAAACGGTTTTCCCTGAATATCCTCATCACGGCCCGGTGCCTCCCCGATCAGCATCACTTTGGCCTTGTCATTCCCGTCATATACACAAAGATTGGTGGCTGTTCGTTTAAGCGCGCACGCATCAAACTTTTCAAGAGCCGCCACAATATCATTTAGCGATCCGCATTCAGCGGCCATCTTGCGGGCATCAGCCACCGAATTATCAGAAATCTCCACCGCCCGCGCCTGCGAATGAACCGGAGAAGTGACCGGCGCTCGTCTTGCAGCCTGCGGTGCCGGTTTTGATTGCGTTACAGGTTGCGGTTTTTGCGCCACAACAGGAGCAATTGAAAACCGGTCAATTGGCTCATCTGCAACAGCTTCATCTGCCCCCATGGCCACAAGCCATTGCAGATCAGCCAGAGCATTATCAGATTGTACCGGTTTTTGCGCCATAAGGTCGTTTTCCAATCATAAACAAGGCGAAAGTAGATTTTCTTTCTGCCCGCATTCCACTATAACACTGTCAGTGAGAATTCGAAGACCCAACCGGACCGGCAGGTTCAAAAAACTGTTTTATCAGGAGACATGACCATGAGCGATCAGCAACGCGAAGCAATGGAATATGATGTCGTTATCATAGGTGCCGGCCCATCCGGGCTAAGTGCCGCCATTCGCCTGAAACAGCTTGCAGCTGAAAACAATCGCGATGTCTCTGTCTGCATCCTTGAAAAAGGTTCTGAAGTCGGTGCCCATATTCTTTCAGGCGCCGTCATTGATCCGATCGGGCTTAACGAACTGATCCCTGACTGGAAGGAAAAAGGTGCACCTCTCAACACCCCGGTAAAAGAAGACCGCATTTACATGCTGGGCAAAAGCTGGTCTTTCAAAATTCCCAATTTTACCATGCCCGGGCTGATGAGCAACCATGGAGCCTATGCAGTATCGCTGGGCAATGTATGTCGCTGGCTGGCTGAACAGGCCGAAGCCATGGAAGTTGAAATCTACCCCGGATTTGCTGCTTCTGAACTGGTTTATCGTGATGATGGATCTGTCAAGGGTGTGGTTGCCGGTGTCATGGGGCTTGACCGCGAAGGCAAACCAAAACCGGAATATGAGCCGGGCATTGAACTGCACGGCAAATATGTGTTCATCGCTGAAGGTGTTCGCGGCTCACTGGCAAAAATCATTATCGACAAATTTGACTTGTCAAAGGATCGCGAACCCCAAAAATTCGGCCTTGGCATCAAGGAATTATGGGAAATCAAGCCGGAAAACCACAAGCAGGGTCAGGTCACCCACACAATGGGCTGGCCACTTGATGGCAAAACCGGCGGCGGCAGTTTCATGTATCATCTTGAAAACAACCAGCTTGCCATCGGCTTTGTGGTTCATCTGAACTACAAGAACCCTTACATGTCCCCTTATGAGGAATTCCAGCGTTTCAAGCATCACCCGCTGGTCATTGATACCCTCAAGGGCGGCAGACGGGTTGCCTATGGTGCAAGGGCCATATCTGAAGGTGGCTTCCAGTCGGTTCCCAAACTGTCATTTCCCGGCGGGGCACTGCTTGGCTGTTCTGCCGGTTTCATGAACCTGCCACGGATCAAGGGGTCACACAATGCGGTGAAATCCGGCATGCTGGCAGCCGAAGCTGCCTTTGAAGCCTTGCAGGCAGGCCGTGAGGGTGATGAACTAACCGCCTATCAGACACTTTATGAAAATTCATGGATTTACAAGGACCTGAAAAAAGTACGCAATGTAAAACCCCTATGGTCAAAACTTGGCATTTATGGCGGTCTGGCCATGGGTGGTCTTGACATGTGGTTGAATGATCTGTTCGGCTTTTCCCTGTTCGGCACCCTGAAACATGGCAAGCCTGACAGTGAAACCCTGGAACTGGCCAGCAACTGCACCCCGATTGATTATCCAAAACCTGACGGGGTCATATCCTTTGACCGTCTGACCAATGTATCATTTTCCGCCACCAATCATGAAGAAGACCAGCCGGTACATTTAAAGCTCAAGGACTCATCAATCCCGATAAGCCAGAACCTGCCGCAATATGATGAACCGGCCCAGCGTTACTGCCCGGCAGGAGTTTATGAAGTATTGCGCGATGACAAGGGCGCAGAACCGGTGTTCCAGATCAATGCCCAGAACTGCGTGCATTGCAAAACTTGCGATATCAAGGACCCGGCCAGCAATATTACCTGGTGCGTACCGCAAGGCGGTGAAGGCCCCAATTACCCCAATATGTAGGCTTTGATCCTACAGGCCAAATGGCCGTAAACCATAATACGGCCATTTTCTTGCATTTAATGGTTAATTGATTACTACCGGGGACGCGCGGGAACAAATAACTTAAAAGGTGCGTCATGTTACGACAAATGGCTGCTATGATAGTGCTTGCCGGCTTTGCCATTCAGCCAGCCATGGCCGAATCTGCCACAACCGATCATGCAAAGCGTTGGCAAAACCGTGAACATAAAAAAAACCTGCTGGGATTATTCAAGGAATATAACAGCAGCAGCGAAAAACCTGTCTTGAAGACAAGGCCCGTAAAACTCAAAACGGTAAAAAAAACGCGCAAGACCAGACGCAAGACCGCCCGTCGCAAAGCCAGACCGGATATTGGCAAATGGTGGAAAACCACCGGCAATCCTGCCGTTTTTGCCTTTCGCGACTGTACCGCAGATTTTGCCTCCAGGCAATATAGTCAAGGCTCCAGCCTGTCATATGGCGATGTTATAACCCGAGCCATGAACAGCCAGTGTCAGCCACAATTTGCCAATATGGCCAAAGTGCTGGTCAAGGGGCTGGGACAGGGCAAATCAGACAAGATTATCCGCGAACTGGCAAAATCCACATTCCTGCCCGCTGTTAAAAAAGTTGCCGTCAGGCTTGCCAGCAGCAACAAGGCAACAGGCAAACCGTCATTGACGATTGAACAGACCAAAACTGCAATGCTTTCCTGTTTTATTGAAAATGCCGATCGTATGTCAGCCAGCAAAATTGCCGACAGCGAATATATCGCCAATCAAACCCTTGGCAATTGCCGCCAGTTCTCTGACCGATTTTTTGCCGAGCTTTTCGCCAGATATCCCGGCAATCAGCAATTGCAGCAGGCCCGCAAGGATCAGGCTTTGAACCTTGCCTATAAAACCGCCATTATCAAGCGGGTTGATATAATCCGCAAAGGTGAAACCGCCAGAACTGCTTCGCGTCCCTGATCCAGTCAAATGCTCAAAGTCCAAACCTTACTGGCTGCCCCTGAGAGCCTTGGTGAACACTTCACCACCTGGCCAGCAATCACGTCGCAAACCATATTTGCGCTGATATTTCCCTACCGCCAGCCGGGTTCTGAACCCTACCAGACCATCAAGCTTGTCACCAATATTATGCCCTTCAGCCAGCAGCACCTTTTGCAGTTGCTTCACCTTCCAGCGCGGATAAGTTCCAACCTTTACCCATTTTCCGACAAAATCGCGATCATTGCCAATACGGTCGGCCAGATGACCGACAAACAGCGCATAAAGATCAGATTCATTATATTCCTTGAGCACATAAAAATTTGAAGTCACCAGAAACCCCGGCCCGTAAAGTCCAGCCGGCAACAAAAGCGATGCTTTGGTTTTCATGCGCTGTGGAGAAAACACCCGGCCCTTTGTGCGTTTGATGCCGGACTTTACCCATTGCGCTATCGGTTTTGCCTGATGCGGCCCGGCCCGGGTACAATCAAGAGAGGCGGGAACCTTGATCTCGTAGCCCCAGTCATATGACCGGTTCCAGCCCTTGTGTTTAAGGAAGTTGGCCGAGGTTGCCAGCGCATCTGGCACAGATGTCCAGATATTGGCCCGCCCGTCCCCGTCAAAATCCACCTTGTAGCGTAAAAACACCGAAGGCAGCATTTGCGTATGGCCCATTGCACCTGCCCATGAGCTTTTCAAACCCTTTCGCGATACATGGCCCTGTTGAAGAATTTTAAGGGCTGCAATCACTTCCGGCCTGAAAAATTGAGGCCTTGCCCCCATAAATCCCAATGTAGCCAGCGAGCGCAAGCCGTCATAGGGAATTTTCACCCTGCCATAGCTGGTCTCGCGCGCCCACACCGCCAGCAGGATATTTTGTGGCACCCCATAGCGTTTTTCAATTGCCTTGAGGCTTTCACCCCATTGCTGTTTCATCTTGCGGCCATAAAGCGCCAGCCCGCTAATGCGTCTTGAATTGAAATAGCGCCCCGGCGAACCAAATTCAGCCTGCGAGCGCTTGCCTGTTTTTTTGGGTTTGCGGCCAGGTGGTGACAGGTCAGGCAATTTCCAGTCAAGCTTCATCCCGGCAAAGGCATTATCAAATGTCTTTCTGGAAATTCCGGCAGATTTTGCCTCGGGCCACAAACCGGCAATCCAGCGCCCGAACTGCTTTTCAACCTTTGCCCGATAACCGGCCTCAGCCGAATTAACCGAAAGGGCCACGATCACCAGTACCCAGAATAGTCGCGCCCCCAAAATTTTAAGAAAATTCACGCCCGCCCCACATTTTCTGAAAGCATGGCCGGGTCAACCCCCATCTTGGCCAGCGCCCGGACATATTTCTCATCCATATCCCGGCTAAACAGCAAATCTTCATCACTGGGACAATGCAGCCAGCCATTCTGCTTCATTTCAGCTTCAAGCTGGCCCGGCGCCCATCCGGCATAGCCAAGTGCCAGCAATACCCGGCGTGGTCCCTCACCTTCAGCAATCTTTTTCAACACATCAATAGTGGCTGTAAGCCCTACCCTGTTATCAATCGCAAGAGTGCTTTCATTAAGCTCATAATCAGCTGAATGCAGTACAAATCCCCGTCCTGGTTCAACCGGGCCGCCAAAATGCACCAGCGGGAATTCCGCCCCCTCATTCACCCTGATCGGATCAGCCCCGACCGGCATGTTCAATTGCTCCATCAGATCAGCAAAGGTGATATCGCCGGCTGGCTTGTTGACAATGATGCCCATGGCACCATCATCTGAATGTGCACAAATATAAACGACCGAGCGCTCAAACCGCGGATCACCCATTCCCGGCATTGCCACAATCATCTGACCTTCAAGAAAGTCACGTTTTGATTTGCCTGTTCCCATATACTTAATCTAGCATTGCCTATGATTCTATCAAGCCCTAGTTTGCCAATCCCGTCTCCTCAACAGAAAATGAGCCTATGAAAAACCGGTTTCCCTTTCCCCTGTCACAATGGCCAACCAGCCGCCGCGCTGCAATAAAAGGCGTATTTTGCGATATTGACGATACTCTGACCCGACATGGCCGTATCGGTTCTGATGTTTTTGCTGCCATGGAACAATTGCGAGCAGCCAAATTGCTGGTAGTACCGATCACCGGCAGACCGGCAGGCTGGTGTGATCTTATTGCCAGACAATGGCCGGTTGATGGCGTTATCGGTGAAAATGGCGCCATGTATTTCCGCTATGATGACAAGACCCGCATCATGACCCGCCATTACCACACCCCTGATAAAGAGCGCACAGCCAACCGGCAAAAGCTCAACGCCATTGCTGAAGAAGTGCTGGCCACCATCCCCGGTGCCAAAATCTCCGCCGATCAGGCTTACCGCGAAGCCGATCTGGCCATAGACTTTGCCGAAGACACCGGCCCGCTCGACCGCAGCACCATTGACGCTATCGTTGCAATATTTGCAAAACACAAGGCCACCGCCAAAGTCTCATCCATCCATGTCAATGGCTGGTATGGTGAATATGACAAGCTGAGCCAGACAAAAACCTTCATGTCCGATATTTTCAATGTCGATCTTGACAGCAACCGGCATCAATATGCCTTTGTCGGTGATTCTCCCAATGATTCCCCGATGTTCGGGTTTTTCCCTGATTCAGTCGGGGTTGCCAATCTGGCTGCAATGATAGACCAGTGCCCGCAAATCCCTGCCTATATTGCAGATGGTGGCTCCGGTGACGGTTTCATCGAGGTAGCACAGGCCATATTGCAAACGAAAAAGTGAACACCAGATATTATGGCAATGTACTATAATGGCAGCTGATCAAGCACCCATGGAAAACCTAAAAATGAACATCAAGATTTCCGCCATAATAATATCTGCATTTGTCGCAAGTCCGGCAATTGCCCAGCAATCAAATATGTCCACCCCGCAGGCCAGCGATCAGCAAAGCCCTTCAATTGTGCGCTTCATCCCCGGCTATAAAACCGGAACCGGCTGGAAGGCTGCGATTGAGATTATACTTCAAGATGGCTGGAAAACCTATTGGCGGGTGCCCGGTGATTCCGGCATACCGGCTGAATTTATCTGGGATGGTTCTGAAAACATCACCAGCATCACCGAATACTGGCCAGCCCCCAAACGCTATGAGGATCGCTCAGGCCAGTCAATCGGCTATAAACACCGGGTGGTTTTCCCGCTCAATATCAAGGCCGCTGATAATGGCAAGCAAGCCACAGTGAAGTTGAAAATGTTTTACGGTGTCTGCTCTGATGTCTGTATCCCGGCACGGGCGCAACTGCAAATGCAGCTTTCAGATCAACCCGTATCTGACTTTGACCGGGAAGAAATCGATGCTGCCTGGAAAAAGGTTCCAAGCTCAGCTGAAACCCGTATCGGCATTGAAAATGTCAGCATAAACAATAAGGGCAAAAAACCGGCTCTAGATATTACCCTGAAAGGTGAGTTGGCAGACAGGACCGACATTTTGATTGAAGGATATGGCGAGGCCTATTTCATGCCGCCGGTCAAAACCGGCAATAATCAATATGCTGTAGCAATTGAAGGTCTTGGCAAAGCAACTGATCTTGTTGGCAAAAAACTCACACTGACAATTATTAGCGGTGATATGCTTTTGGAAAAACAGGTTACCGTCAATTAACGCGGCGCGCTAATCAATCTGTTTATACGGCTCCATGCCCATTCTCGCCAGTTCATCGGCGCGTTCATTTTCCAGATGCCCGGAATGACCTTTCACCCAGTGCCAGTCAATCTCGTGACGCCCGGCGGCCGCCACCAGCTTTTGCCACAGTTCTACATTTTTCACCGGTTTTTTCTGTGAGTTTTTCCAGCCGTTTTTTTGCCAGCCATGCACCCATTTGGTAATGCCGTCCTTCACATAAACCGAATCTGTATAAAGCTCTACCTTGCAAGGGCGCTTTAATGCTTCCAGCGAATTTATTGCCGCCAGCAGTTCCATACGGTTATTGGTAGTCTCACCATCACCGCCCGACAATTCTTTTTCAGCATCACCATAGCGCAAGATTGCACCCCAGCCACCAGGTCCAGGATTGCCCGAACAGGCCCCGTCAGTATAGATTTTGACAATCTGGCGCGAACTCATTTATTGACAACCTTTGCAGCCATGTCTTCGCGCAGCCTTGCCGGCAGCTTGAAAGATACCGCTTCTTTGGCTGTCTCAATCTTTTCAATGGTAACATCAAACCGTTCCTGAAAGGCACTGACCACTTCTGACACCAGAACTTCCGGTGCCGACGCCCCGGCAGTTATGCCAACAGTTTGCGGCGTTCCAACCTTTTCCCAGTCAATTTCATCTGCCCGTTGCACCAGCAATGAATACTCACAACCACATGAGCGCGCCACTTCAACCAGCCGTCTTGAATTGGAGCTGTTGGGAGCACCAACAACCAGCAAAATGTCACACATTTCAGCAATCTGTTTCACTGTTCCCTGCCGGTTGGTGGTTGCATAACAGATATCTTCCTTGTGCGGTGCCTTGATATGGGGAAACCGCTCATGCAAAACCTTTATTATTCCCCTTGTATCTTCAAGCGACAATGTGGTCTGGGTTATAAAGGCCAGTTGCTTGCTGGCATCTTTGGGTTCAAATTTTTTCGCATCATCTTCGGTTTCAATCAGATGAATGCTGCCCTCAGGCAATTGCCCCATGGTGCCGACAACTTCCGGGTGGCCTTCATGGCCGATAAGAATGATTTCACAATCAGCATCAAAATGTCTGGCAGCTTCCATATGCACCTTTGAAACCAGCGGACATGTTGCATCAAGATAAAACATGTTCCGGCTTTTTGCCGCCTGCGGTACGGTTTTTGGCACACCGTGAGCAGAAAATATCACCGGGTGATCCCCGTCTGGAATTTCGTCCAGTTCCTCAACAAAAATCGCACCCTTGTCGCGCAGACTGTCAACCACGAATTTGTTGTGCACAATCTCATGGCGCACATAAACCGGCCTGCCATAAGTGGCAATTGCCTCTTCAACAATATCAATGGCCCTGACCACCCCGGCACAAAACCCGCGAGGTGCTGCCAGTAACA
>JALXCV010000038.1 GCA_026990765.1 Hyphomicrobiales bacterium
TGACCGGGAGAAAACCTGCTTGAGTAATAACAGCCCCATTGCCGTTTCAATAATTACCGGATTTCTGGGGTCGGGCAAAACCACCCTGCTTAATTCTCTGCTCAAACATGAAGACATGGGCGAGACTGCCGTCATCATCAACGAGTTTGGCGATGTCGGGATTGATCATCTGCTGGTTGAAAAGGCCGATGACAATATTTTCGAAATGGCCTCTGGTTGTCTGTGCTGCACCATTCGTGGTGATCTGGTTGATACGCTGAGCGACCTTGTCGAGCGCCGCGACAGGGGAGAAATAACTGCTTTTAACCGGGTGGTGATAGAAACCACCGGCCTTGCTGACCCGGCCCCGGTTCTGCATACCATCATGAATGATCAATATCTGCTTTCGCGCTACCGGCTTGAAGGGGTTATAACTGTTTTTGATGCGGTAAATGGTGAAGCAACCCTTGATGCTCATGACGAAGCTGTCAAACAGGTGGCGGTGGCTGATCGGATTGTATTGTCCAAAACTGACCTGCTGACCGGCAAGGCAGGTGAGGACAAGCTGTTCTCAATCATCCCCAGACTTAAAAAGCTTTGTCCCGGTGCCCGCATGATCGATGCTTCCTACAAGGAAGCAGTCCCGGCCAACCTGTTCAATACCGGCCTTTATGATCCGGCCACCAAAACTGCCAATGTCAAGGCCTGGCTGGCTGCTGATGCCTACAGGAATGATCAGGGCCAAAGGTATCATCACCATGATCCCAACCGCCATGATGACCATATTTCAAGCTTTTCCATAAGTTCCAATAGACCTATAAGCCCGGCAGGATTTGAATTGTTCCTTGATCTGCTGCGTTCCTATCACGGCCCCAACCTTTTGCGGCTGAAAGGTATCGTCAAACTGGAAGATGATGAAACCCGCCCGCTGATAATCCACGCCGTCCAGCACATCTTCCACCCCCCGCACCGCCTTGCCGCATGGCCCGATGATGATCACACATCAAGGCTGGTATTCATCATCAGAGACATTGACAGATCAGAACTGGACCAGCTTTTCAAGGCCTTTACCGACCCGGTGCGGGGCGGTGCAGATGCCTTTGCAGATGATACACTTTCCTTGCATCGTGGTGATTAAAGAATCCTGGCAGTATCATCGCGCATGCTGCAACCTCCCAACGAATATAACAAGACCAGATTGCGGCCTGGTGACTTGCTCCATGGTAAGTCATACCAGACAAACGCCATATGGTGTTTGCTTGTGGCTGATCTGTTACCCTGTAAATATTTGCCAGTAGCGACAGATTGGCACGTGAAATGCGATATTGATCAGGATCAATGTATTTGCAGCCTTTCCAATTAAAGCTTCTCTCAAAATCAAATGAGGTCGCCATGCCAAGATTTCTTTTTGTCATTATTACCGCTCTGATATTTACCGGAACACCTGCATTTGCAACTGGTGAAGAAACCGGCGGTATCAGTGAATATAAAAACGTCAAGCCGACTGATGAAAAAACCGTTGTTTCTTCAAAATCAACGGCTGATCACACCAAATTCAAGGAATTGCAAGGCCCGTTTGCTGATGGCCCGGCGGTCACCAAGGCCTGTCTTTCCTGCCACAACAAGGCTGGCAAGCAGTTTATGCATTCGCTGCACTGGACATGGCAATACAAGCACCCCAAAACCGGGCAAATACTGGGCAAGAAAACTCTGGTCAATAATTTTTGCACCAATGCCCGCGGTAATGAAGGCATGTGCTCGCAATGTCATGCTGCCTATAATCACAAAGGCCCTGATTTTGATTATACCAACCCGGATAATATTGACTGCGTGGTCTGCCATGACCAGACCGGAACCTATTATCGAACTCCTGCAACCAGAGGCCACAAGGCATGCTCGGTCATGTTTGAAGGGCAAAAACCCATTCAGTGGACAAAGGTGGCGCAAAATGTTGGCAAGCCAAAACGTGCCAATTGCGGAACCTGCCATTTTTATGGTGGCGGCGGTGATAATGTCAAACATGGGGACCTGTCATCGGCCCTGACCACACCGGACAAGAGCGTGGATATTCACATGGCCAAAGACGGGCTGAATATGGCCTGTCAGGACTGCCATGTCACCAGCGAACACATTACAGCCGGTTCGCGCTATCAAATGCTTGCCAAAGACCTAAAAGGTGTCGGCAAACCCGGCAAACGCCGTCAGGCTGCATCATGTGAAAGCTGCCATGGTCTTTCACCGCATGACAAGGTTTCAGGTCTTAAAGGCATCAAGCTCAATGGTCATGTCGACAAGGTGGCTTGCGAGACCTGTCATATTCCCGAATTTGCCAAGGGCGGGGTTGCCACCAAGGTTGACTGGGACTGGCGAACTGCAGGCAAGCTGAAAAACGGCGAAGGCTACAATATCAAAGGCTACACCCAGGGAAATGGCGAACATCGCAAAACCTACAAGTCTATCAAGGGTAATTTCAAATATGATGAAAACGTCAAACCGGTATATGCCTGGTTTGATGGCACCATGAGATACACCACTATCGATACCAAGTTTGATGATAGCAAGCCCGTCTATATAAACAGCTTTTCCGGCTCTTATAATGATCCTAAATCCCGCATCTGGCCATTCAAGAAAATGCACACGATCCAGCCCTATGACAAGGGCAACAAGACGCTGGTTTATATGCAATTATGGGGCAAGAATGATGCTGCATTCTGGGGCAATTACAATTTCCAGAAAGCCATTGAATATGGCATGAAATCTGCGGGCAAGCCATATAGTGGCAAATATGATTTCATTGATACTTATTCCTGGTGGCCGATTACCCATATGGTTGCTCCTGCCAAAGAGGCGCTGGCATGTGCTGAATGTCACAAGAAGAATGGCCGCTTGGCCAAACTGTCAGGTTTTTATATGCCTGGCCGCGACAATTTCTGGTGGCTTGACCTTGTTGGTTATCTGATGCTGGCAGGCTCGGTTTTGCTGGTAATTGCCCACACACTGGCCCGTATTTTCATGAAACCCAAATTATCTGATCACGAGGGGGACGCATCATGAGCAAGTCCAAAAAATCCTGCGTCACCATCTATACGCGTTATGAACGTTTCTGGCACTGGTCACAGGCAGCCCTGATTTTCGCCCTGGCTTTTTCCGGGTTTAATATTCATGGCTCGTTTTCACTGCTGGATTTCCAGACTGCCGTCATGGTGCATACCATATCGGCAATATTGCTGATAGTTTTATGGATATTCACCACATTCTGGAATTTCACCACCGGTAACTGGAAACAGTTCCTGCCGTTTCTGGATATCAGGGCGGCAAAGGGTGACAAGATTGATACTTTGCTGATCTTTTTCCTGCGATTATATGCTGTGGCACGTTACTATGCCTGGGGAATTCTCAAAGGTGAAGATCATCCTTTCCACAAGACCTTGCGCCGCAAGCAGAATGCCTTGCAGGCCCTGTCATATCTCACCTTTATGGTTGTCATAGGCCCGGCATTATGGGCAAGCGGCATAGTCTACCTGCTATATGATCTGTGGAATACAAGCGCCAATTCCGGAACCATACTCATGCTGGTTGCCTTTGTGCACACCGCGGCAGCTTTCCTGATGGTCGCCTTTGTCATCGTTCATGTCTATATGACAACCACCGGCAGCACTCCCTTGCATTATATCAAGGGGATGATAACCGGGGTTGAAGAGATTGAACTGACAGAAGTTGAGAGGGCTTATCTGGAACAGGACCATCCTGAACGCCTGCAAAATGACAAAAGCCCCTCCTGTTGAGCCAAATAATTAAGGCTCAACAGGATTTGTCAATTTTCATCAATGATGGTGATGTCCACCGGTTCCATGATCATGCGGTTCTGCCGGGGGAAGGGGCTTGCCTTCAAGCAGGGTCTTGACCGCGGTTACCGGATCGGTTTCGCTGGTGGCAATGACCTGCACATTGCGGGCCGCCAGCTTGTGGTAAAAACCGGCCCCGCAACTGCCCGTTACCAGCACATCAAGCTGGTCCAGCGGGTGTGGGTCATTCGGGTTCATATTGTGCATTGCCATTTCCTTTGGGAAATCCAGCCGGTCAGTCTCGGCAAAATTGCCGTCCTTGTCTACTGAATAAACAAAGAACCTGCGCCCTTTGCCCGCATGGCCGGTAATGGTTCTGAAATTTTGACTGCTGACACCAATTTTCATTTATCATTACTCCTGAAATTTGTTTGTTGTGTTATTGTTGAATCAGGAAGCTGACCCATATGGTTCATGTAGTGTTTTTTCTGCTATTATCAATCGCTGTAATTGCGAGTTTTGCACATATTGATCGCTGGGTCATATATGGTCAAAAACAGGCATTCGTAGAAGCACATGCTAATCAATTGCAACTATTAGAAAATAATACTTAAAACCAGTGACAAAACGAATGGATTATGCTATCAGGCGGAAAGTTTCCCTAACCACTAATTGAAAGAGCTTCCAATGCTGGATAATCGGGTTGTTGCCAGACTGGCAATGTGGTCCATATTTGTCGCCTCGCTGGTGACAGCCATTAAATTTGTTGCCTGGTGGACGACCGGTTCTGTAGCCTTGTATTCAGACGCGCTTGAATCTATCGTCAATATTGTCGCTTCTGTTTTTGCATGGATTACCATTCATTACAGCCACAAGCCGGCAGATGCCAATCACCAGTTCGGCCATCACAAGCTTGAATATTTCTCTGCCCTGGCAGAAGGGGTTCTGATTATTCTGGCTGCTGTCATGATTTTCCATGAAGCCTGGACAGTTATCGGTACAGACCATGTGGTTGAAGCCCCGGCAACCGGCATGATGATCAATGCGGTGGCAACGGCAATAAACCTGTTCTGGGCGCTGCTGCTTATCAGGAATGGCACCCGCGAACGCTCACCTGCTCTAGTGGCTGATGGCCGTCATATATTGACCGATGTCTACACATCAAGCGGTATCATGATCGGCCTGACCGTGGCGGTGCTCTCAGGCTATGTTATCCTTGATGCCCTGATAGCCATGGCCGTTGGTGCCAATGTAATGCGTGAAGGGATCATGCTGGTTTATTCCTCCTATAGTGGTTTGATGGATCGGGCCAGCGATAGTGAGGAAGCCGAATTGATCCGCACAACCATTATGGAAAATGCCAAGGGTGCCATTGAGGTACATGACATCAAAACCCGGGTGGCAGGACCTGTAACCTTTATCGAATTCCATATGGTTGTCGATGGCTCCATGACCGTCTCTGATTCCCATGAGATATGCGACCGTATAGAAACCGCATTGCAAAAGGCCATAAAGGGCGCCAGAACCACTATTCACGTCGAGCCGGACCATCATATTGAACCGGAAACCGGCATGGTAATAGGATAATATCGACAATTATGGCAGGATGTGCATTGTCAGTACGGAAACCCCAAACAATCCAGGAAGCTAACCCTAATGCAAATATACGGACTTAAAACCTGTGATACCTGCCGCAAGGCACGCAAATGGGTTGAGGCAGAAGGGATTGAGCATCAATGGTTTGATATTCGCGCCGATGGTGTGCCGCTGGTGATCATGCAACAGGCAATGAAAGCGCTTGGGCACAAGCAACTGCTTAACCGGCGTTCGACTTCATGGCGCCAGCTTGGTGAGGAGGACAAGGCTGATATTGATAATGACAAGGCGGTTGAACTGATCATGGCTAACCCTGCACTGATGAAGCGGCCCTTGTTTGTATCTGACAAGGGTTTTGTTGCCGGATTTGATAAACAGGGTGTTATTGACCTTGCATGAGTTTGTTTGATAAACCGTGCACAACTTGCAAATCAACCAACCTGACAGACCACATGACTACTGCTGCGATCGGCCATAATTCCGGTGATGTAACCATTACCATTGAAACCAAACTGTTTAATTCGCTCAGCAAATATTGCGGTGCCAACGGGCCGGTTGAAATGCTGGTCATGCCGGCTGGAACCACGGTTGGCGATATAGTCAAAAAGCTCAATCTGCCGCTTGATAAAATCTTTCTGGTTCTGCGCAATGGCCGCGATGTCTCAAGCGGTCTGGTAGGCGGCGCAATCAACCTTAATGCCGAGGTTGAAGATGGTGATGCCATCGCTTTTTCCGGTCCGGTTCCATATAGTTTTGGTTATGGAGCACCGGTGGTTTAAGGCACGATGTTATCATATTGAAGCATGAATTACCCGGCCATGAGAAATTATGAATCTGGTCTGATTCTCATAGCACTCCCGATTTTCCCAGGAGTTTCGTTGGACACAAATGGAAACAGTGACCAGCAAATGCCCTGACAGTGCTTGCACCATCACATATTATTGCCCGGTTCCGGGGATGTCGTGCCGGGGATTTGAAATAACAGTCTGTGGGTTGCTTTCTTGTCTGGCCGGAAACCTGTTAAAAGGTGCTGGCCAGATAGGCTTCCATGAGCTGATTTGGATCCTGCATCAAGCGGTCTTTCCAGATGCCAAGTCTTGTTTTTGACTGGATAAGCCCGCGCAACACCCCGATATTGCTGGTTCTGCCCAAAAGCACCGCCCCGACCAGTACATCACCATCAAAGGCGAGCCGTGTATAGCGATAATGCTCGCTATCGACCACCTGCACATTGTCACCGCCTTCAACTCCCTGCCAGATACCAAATGAAGCTGAAATCAGCCCGGCTGTGTCCAGCACGTTCATATTGAGGCTGCCACGGAAAGCCGCCTTGCTTCCGGTCATGTTAAGTGCTGCAATATGGCCGTGTTCGGTAGCGGTTGGCTGAATGGCCTGCACAGACCAGCCACCGGAAAAATCTCTGGCTTCAGCACAATCCCCGGCAGCAAAAATATTGCTGTCAGTAGTGCACAGATATTCATTGACCTTGATACCGGCTCCAGTGGCAATTCCTGATCCTTCCAGAAAGCCAATATTGGCCTTGACGCCTGTTGCCACCACAACCAGATCAGCGGCCAGAGCATCGCCATTGTCAAGTGCAAC
Organism: Hyphomicrobiales bacterium; assembly: GCA_026990765.1. Classification (GTDB taxonomy): domain Bacteria; phylum Pseudomonadota; class Alphaproteobacteria; order Rhizobiales; family Aestuariivirgaceae; genus JALWJW01. The sequence continues at coordinate 6,963 of JALXCV010000038.1, forward strand.
ATCCAGTTGACCAGAGCCTTGCGATACTGCTGTTACCCTGGTTGAAGTCAGGACATTGATACCCTTTTCCTGACACCAGCTTTTCAGCATGTTACCGGCGGTTTCATCCATCATTCGCGGCACCATCCGGTCTTCTGCTTCGACCACAGTCAGTTCTGCGCCTTGTGACGCCAATGCTTCCAGAATGATACAACCGATAAAACCGGCTCCCATAAGTACCACTTTAGAGCCTTCAGTCGCCCTTTCAGCAATGGCCTTTGCATCGTCAAGCGTCCAGCAATGATGTACATTCGGCAAGTCCAGCCCGTCAACCGGCGGCTTTACCGGCGAGGCACCAGTGGCGATGAGCAATTTGCCGTATTTGCAGCTACTGCCATCGCCAAGCGTCAGGCTTTTTGCGGCCGGATCAATGGAGCTTACCGCTGCATGCTGGATTTTAACCCCAAGCCTGTCCCAGGCATCAGCTTCATGGCGCAAATGCGTTCCTTCCTCATCGATCAGACCGGTAAGCACATATGGTATGGCCATGCGTGAATAGGGGGGGTGTTGCTCGGCTGACAACATGATGATTGAACCATCCGGGTCATTTTTGGCAATGGTCTGAACCGCTGATACCGCCGCTGGCCCGGCTCCTGCAATTACATAATCTGCCTGCACTGAACTGATCCTC
>JALXCV010000039.1 GCA_026990765.1 Hyphomicrobiales bacterium
TGGCTGGCGGCAACCGGCCCGTATGGTACATCCATGCCTGCGAAAATGGCGATGTACATGCCTTGCATGATGAAGTCGTTGAACTTGGCAAGGCTGAAAATGTAACCATCCACACTGTCTATCGTGTACCTGATGAAGCAGATCGCAAGGCTGGCACCTTTGACAGTGAAGGATTTGTGACCATGGAAGTCCTGCAAAAGCTGCTGCCCGAAAACGACTACGAAGTCTATATGTGCGGCCCAACCCCGTTCATGGTAGCCATGTACAAACTCCTTTTGTCATTCGGCATCAAAAAGGACAACATAAACTTCGAATTCTTCGGCCAGGCCTGCGACCTGGATGAACTGGCCAGCGAATCCTGAAAAAACACATAACACCACCGCCCCGGCCACTTCCGGGGCAGGTAAACACTGCAAATCTGTCAAAAGAAATTTGGTAGCGGGAGAGGGACTTGAACCCCCGACACGCGGATTATGATTCCGCTGCTCTAACCAGCTGAGCTACCCCGCCATCCATGTCCGTACCGGATAATCAAATCCGGGTTGCGATGTGCATATAGGGGCACGAAAGCCGAGGTGTCAAGTCTTGGTTTGGGTAATTTTTAAGGTTCAGGCAACCTTTGGCTGTCTGGCATCTTCCTGCGAGATTTCTGCCTGGGCCAGTTTTTTGAAGCGCATCATGGTGAACATGCCAAATGGCCGCAAATGTCTGGTTTGCATAACCTCCAGATCATCACACACCAGCACCGTTTCCATCGGGAAATGCGGGCGCCAGCCAAGCTTGTCGCCAAATCTGGCAACTGTCTTTTCCATCAATCCGCGCAGGCCGAATTCCTGGCTGAAATGATTGACCAGTATTACTTCACCCCCCGGTTTGCATACACGTGACAATTCCCGCATGACCCTTTTTGGATCAGGCACTACCGTCATCACATACATGGCAATCACCACATCAAAATGCGCATCGGGAAACTCCATATTGCCTGCATCCATCTCCTTGATGGCCTCAACATTATCAAGCCCGAGCCGTACTGCCCGCTTGCGGGCGATTTCCAGCATTTCAGGTGACAGGTCAATCCCGGTTACCCGAATATGGGGAGCATATTGCGGCAGGGAAATACCGGTACCAACACCTGCTTCGAGAACATGGCCATATAACTGGTTGATATGCCGGACAGCCTCGACCCTGCCGGCATCTGCTATCTTGCCAAAAGTATAATCATAAAATGGTGCCCAGCGCGCATAGGCTTTCTTGATGCCACTTTCATTCATCTCTATGAGATTATCACTCACTGTATGTTTTCCTTTTATTATCTGTCAGTTGCAGCGATAAAACCACCGCCGAGCACTTCAGCCCCTGAACCGGTATCAGAATATAATACACATGCCTGACCGGCAGAGACCCCGTAATCACCCTTGATCAGTTCAATCGAATATTTATTGCCATCAAAATGCAGCAGGCATTGCATGGCTGGCCGGGTTGAACGCAATTTGGCATATATTACCTGACCGGATAAATAATTATCAATTGCTTTGCCTGCTATCCAGTTAATATCCTTCAACTCAACCCTTGATGTCAACAGTGCTTCACGCGGCCCGACAAATACTGTCCGGCTGTCAGCATCAAGCCTTGTTACATATAGTGGATTTGCTGCAGCAATGCCAATACCACGACGCTGGCCCACAGTATAATTGACAATACCTTCATGGCGCCCCAGAACCTGCCCGTCAATATGGACAATATCACCTGGATCACAGGCATCAGGTCGCATTTTTGCTATCAGGTCACTATAGCGGCCATCGGGTACAAAACATATGTCCTGACTGTCAGGCTTGTCGGCAATATTCAATCCCATTTCGCCTGCCATTTGGCGTATTTTCGGCTTTTCAATCCCGGCCAGGGGAAACCGCAGGAAATCCAGCTGTTCACGTCTTGTGGCAAACAGGAAATAAGACTGGTCGCGGCGCATATCAACTGGTGTGAACATTAACCGGTGATTGGATGAGCGATCAGGCCTTGTATCAACATAATGACCGGTAACCATTGCCGATGCCCCCATTTCGCGCGACTGGGCCAGAAGATCGGCAAATTTTACCGTCTGGTTGCAACTGATACATGGAACCGGGGTTTCACCTGCCAGGTAGGAATCAACAAATTCATCAATCACGGTTTCCTTGAAACGTGATTCATAATCCAGCACATAATGGGCAATATTCAGCTTTGCAGCCACCTGTCTTGCATCATGGATATCCTGACCGGCACAGCATGAACCCTTTTTGGCAATGGCAGCACCATGATCATACAATTGCAGGGTAATACCGATGGTTTCATAGCCGCAGGCGGCAACCAGCCCGGCGGCAACCGATGAATCCACCCCGCCAGACATCGCAACCACAATCCGGTGATCACCCGGCGCACCGGGCAATCCGATTATTTCGCGAACTGCGCTGAGTATTGTTTCGTCAAACAAGCGATAGGTTTCCCTGCAATCAATAACTGTCGCCCTGATATGTGATTAGCGTGGGCAAAAAGCAATGATTTTCAGTTATTTCAGTAAATCAATAAAAATCTACCTGTCCTGATTTGAACCACAAAACACCCCACTATTTGCAAATTGTTTCCTTTAGCTTAGAAAATTTTTAAGCCTGTCTGTGTAGCCTTTGAAGGGTAAGTTTGAGTAATCAATTAGTTCAGGTGTATATGCGTATGAACGGTCAGTTGCGTACCCGCGTTAATTATGTCATCGGGCCCGATGGCAGTCCCCTCACAATAGCCGATTTGCCGCCGACAACTACCCGGCGGTGGGTAATCCGGCGCAAGGCAGAAGTAGTTGCCGCAGTTCGTGGCGGTCTTTTGTCCCTGGAAGATGCCTGTTCGCGTTATACGCTGACAGTTGAAGAGTATCTTGCATGGCAACGCTCGATCGACAGGCACGGTCTGGCTGGCTTGCGCACAACAAGGATTCAGGATTATCGGGCTTAGGGTCTGCCTTTAAGCAGTCTGGCAAGTGCGTTGAGTTCAATATCCTCAACCCCGATCTCTTCAAGATGGCTGGCCGCGGAAAGTACATAATCAGTACTTTTCCCCGACTGGCCATTTCCCTGTCTGATATAGCGCAATTGTTCGCCAGTGGTAAGCTTGCCTGTATATTGCCGGTGCGTCTTGTCAACAATATAGGTGGTTGCAGTAACGCTGCTATCTTCCCCCACAGGCCATATCTCAACCTGACGCTCCAGATAGATATTGGTGACCTGTTCACGCTTTCTTAGATATTCAAGCGTTTTATCCCGGTTTTCTGCACTCACCCTATATGCAATACCGTTGCACTGCCCACCCTCATCAAGCCCCAGTACCAGCCCTGGTGTTTTAGGAGTGCCTCGATGCACATGCGAAAAAACGCAAAGTGAGCGGTGATAACCTTTCAGCAGTGCCTGCTTGCAAATTTCATAGGCAAAACCGGGTCGCCACATCAAAGACCCGTATCCGAACACCCACAAACTGTCACTCACTCATCAACCTCAATATGCGCCCGGCCAAAGTCAGGGGCTGCTGTATCCTGCCCGGCTTCAATAATACCAGAGCGGATATCGCGGGATTTGGTGAACAGGTCAAACAGTGCATCACCATCCTTCCAGCGAATTGCCCGCTGCAGGGCGGCAAGATCCTCGGTAAACCGGCCCAACAGATCAAGCACGGCTTCACGATTATTCAGAAAAACATCGCGCCACATGGTCGGGTCAGATGCGGCAATGCGGGTAAAGTCGCGAAAACCACCGGCAGAAAACTTGATCACTTCTGATCTGGTAACCGCTTCAAGATCAGATGCGGTTGAAACGATTGAATAGGCGATCAGATGCGGCAAATGGCTGGTAATACCCAAAACCATATCATGATGTTCCACATCCATGATCTCGACATTGGCACCGCAGGCCTGCCAGAACTGCTCCAACCGTTCAACCTGTACACTGTCTGATCCATCAGGCGGTGTAAGGATTGTCCAGCGATTGATAAACAATTCCGCATAACCTGATTCCGGCCCGGATTTTTCCGATCCGGCAATCGGGTGGCCTGGAATAAAATGCACATTATCAGGCAGATGCGGTGCCATGGCTTCAATGATCGCAGACTTGACCGAACCCACATCAGTAATAATTGCTCCCGGTTTTAATTCAGGGGCAATTTCCCTTGCAATATCACCCATAACCCCGACAGGAGCACAGACAATTACCAGATCAGCATCCTTTACAGATTCAGCTGCCGTTTCACACACTGAATCGATAAAGCCGATTTCCATTGCCTTGTCGCGGGTGGCCTTGCTGCGGGCAAAGCCACTTATATGGCCGACCAGTCCTCTTTGGTGCATGACCAGACCCAAAGATGAGCCAATCAGCCCCAGACCGATAAGTGACACTTTTTTAAACAGTTTTTCACTCATGACCCGGCCAGAAATTTCTTCAGACTGTCAATAACAGCATGATTAGCCTCTTTTGAACCGATAGTCAGACGCAGCGCACCGGGCAATAAATACCCATCCATGCGTCTGGCAATGACCCCATCAGCACTTAGATGCTCATCTGCCTTGTGGGCATTGTGGTTTGCATTATCAGGGAAATGGATCAACAGGAAATTGCCAACGCTCGGGGTTACTTCAAGACCAAGCTTTGTCAACTCATCTGTCAGCCACCCGCCCCATTTCTCATTATGCTCAACTGCCTTTTGCGTATGGGCTTCATCATTTATTGCTGCAACCCCGGCGGCAATTGCTGCCGCATTGACATTGAACGGTCCGCGAATACGGTTCAGTACATCGGCAATTCCCGGCGGACAGTAAACCCAGCCCAGCCGCAGCCCGGCCAGCCCGTAAATCTTGGAAAAAGTCCGGGTCATGACAACATTTGATGAAGTAGCCACCAGTTCAATCCCGGCCTCATAATCATTACGCCGGACATATTCCGCATAGGCTGCATCCAGCACTAGCAAACAATCAGCAGGCATTGCAGAATGCAGGCGCTTTATCTCGTCAAATGCCAGATAGGTGCCGGTTGGATTATTGGGATTGGCCAGAAATACAATCTTTGTCCTGTCGCTCAATTTTTTTATGATTTCATCGACATTGGCAGTCAGATCAACCTCATCAGCGACAACCGGTGTTGCCCCGTTTGCCTTGATCGCAATCGGGTAGACTAAAAATCCATGCTTTGTATAGATCGCCTCATCACCCGGCCCCAGATAGGCAGCAGCAATCAGTTCCAGAAGTTCATCAGAACCAGAACCACATACAATATGATCAGCATTCAGGCCAAAACGCGCAGCAATCGCCTCGCGCAGTTCGGTTGAACCGCCATCCGGGTAAAATTCCAGCTCACCTGCCAGTTCGCTATAGGCCGCTTTTGCTTTTGGACTGGGACCAAGCGGGGTTTCATTTGATGATAATTTATAGACCTTGCCGCTGCCGCTTGCCGTGGCCTTGCCAGGCACATAGGGCGCAATCTCCATTATTCCCGGACGTGCTACGGGGTGGGTATTTTTATTCATATTGTTAAACCTCAAAAGGACTTGGATAACGACCAAGAACAGTCAATTCCAGTTTTTTATTACCTCTGATCAGACCAACCAGCGGACTTTCACTCCTGGTAAAGAAACCCGGCAGAGATGTCAGGCAATATCCATCAGCTGTTTCACGCTCCCATAACGGGGCGGGAATAAAATCACGAGGCAGATGGCCTTTGGTGGCAACCACTGTTTCATCCTCACCGGTCGGCTCAGACGGACAGCGCCCCAGCAGGGCTATCATACCTTCACCATCAGCACCGGCAAATGGCAAAACATTGATAATTCTGGTGGTTGAAAATTTGGGCTGGCGCAATAAATGCCTGATCCATTTATCATCAATCAGTACCGCACATATTTCCAGCGATGAAGTGGCCAGTGAGTTGAGCGCGGTTTTGACTTTGGAATAGTTCTTGAAGGTAAATCCGGGGAAATGATTTCTCAGGATGCTGTCAGCTTCAGGGATACTGGCAACAGCCCCGGTTATATTTATCTGCACCGGAGCCTGAATGATGGTAGCTTCACATATGATGCTTCGCCATATCCGGTATATCATTCTGGCTGGAAGTCTGCCGCCTGAGCTTTCAGCAAGATTGCGCAGGATTGTTGCTTCACGTGCCGGGCGAATAGGCAAAAGATCATCAGGTTCTTCCAGCTTCTTGGCCAGAAGAACTCTTTCAACCACTCCGAACCGTTTTTGCAGCGCTTCAACTATTGATAAATCAATAGCATCAATTTCCGCCCTCACACTGGTCAGATTTATCTTGTTGCTTGAATTGGCTTCCATGTTCTCTTGCAAGCTTTGCCTGTCATTTTGATCCGTTCAGCCTATCAATACGCATAGTTTGATCTAAAATCAAAAGTTTCCTTAACAAAAGCTGTCAGTTACGCACATTGATCTATTCAACATCACTCCCCAAGTGCATTTAACTGACTGGCAGCAACCGCAAGCTTGGCCAGATTGAAATCGGGACCTTTGAGCAGATCATCCATAACAGCAATCACCCGGTTGATGGCCGCTTCATTAACTTTGGACCAGTATTCCCAGTTACTTTCAGCCATGTCAGATTTCATAATGCCACTGACAATCGAGCGATGCGTCTGCACAATACCATCCAGCGTGCGATTGACTGCCAGCCGGTCATAATAGTCACTGGCGGTTATTCTGGCTGATGCTGCAAATAGCCGGTCAATTGCCAGACCATGCCCGACCTCATAAAAGGTTCTGGCCACTGTTTCGATTTTCTGATCGGTCCTGGCTGCAACCTTGACAATATCCGTTCCGCGCTGCAAATGCCGCAATCTGGAAATGACTTTGGCAATTTTAACCGGAACCCCCATGTCACGATAAGCTTCAAACCGCTGCTTCACCCGGTTTTTTGCACTATCAGGCAGCACGGTTTCAAATTTGTCGACAAGGGTTTCAATACCGGATCTGTATTGAGCAACCAGTTGTTCTATCGGCTTTTCAATATCTTCATTCAGCAGGAACCAGACAGTTGCCCGGCGCAATACACGTTGCAACTCGACATAAAGCTTGAGCTGGTCCATGCCATCAATCCTGTTATCCAGCTCATCGACCATATTGTTCATGCCGGCAAAATCATAGGCATCACGGGCAATGATAAAGGCTTTGGCAATAGCGGCTGCATCATGGCCGGTTTCTTCACGCAGACGATAGATGAATGAAGGCCCGCCACGATTGATAATCGAATTGGCCAGCATGGTGGCAACAATTTCACGGCGCAATTTGTGCGATCTTATCTCATCACCATATTTGCTTGCCATCGCATCAGGGAAATAATTGAAAAGCATCTTTTCCAGATAAGGATCATCGGGCACCATACTGGCCAGCAGATTGTCGGATAATGCAATTTTCGAATAGGCAATCAGCACCGACATTTCAGGTCGTGTCAGACCGGTGGCAGAACGATCATCAAGAGCGGTTCCATCCGGCAGATATTCCAGTTGCCGGTTGAGCAGTCCATCAGCCTCCATCGACTGCATCAGGCGCTTGGTATAACCAAATTCCGAGGCCCCGCGCATCTGGCAAATGGACA
>JALXCV010000040.1 GCA_026990765.1 Hyphomicrobiales bacterium
GCTGCTTGACAGTTTCAACCGACCGATTGTTGCCAGCGATGAATCATATCGCGATTACACGCTTGGCTGGTCAAGGAAAAAGCGCAAGAACCTTGGCCGGGCAACAAGGAATATTCATCAGGCAGGAGAAGTAACTTTTGACACGGTTAGTTGCTCTGATCCTGATTTTGAACAGGTACTGGATGATTTCCTCAAACTGGAAGCATCAGGCTGGAAAGGTGATAAGGGAACAGCCCTTTTATCAAATGCAAATACTCTGGAATTTGCCCGGCAGGCATTTGGCAGCTGCGGGCAATCCCCGACAGTGCATTTTGACCGGCTGCTGCTTGATGGCAGGATGATCGCCTGCAATGCCAATCTGGTTTCGCAAGAAACGGTTTTTTGTATCAAGGCAGCTTATGATGAGGAGCATGCCCGGTTAAGTCCTGGTGTGTTGCTGGACAATTATCTGCTGGCCCGCACCCTCGATGATAAAATCTACAGACAACTGGACAGTTGCGCCGATGCAAATCACTATCTGGCATCGCTATGGCAGCAGAGCCAAAGGGTCGAAACAATCTTGCTGAACACCTTGATGGATGGTTCATCTTTGCGTTTATCGCTACTGCAACGCGGTTTTGATTTCTTCAAATACCTGAAAAACAAAATAAAAAACCACAAATGATCCAATAATCATTGCTCTGCCCATTGGCTGATCTGGCTGAAAATTGACCCTGATGATATAAACCTGTTCGACCCGCACAGCCTTCTTAATCTTGATTAGCCTTAACACTGAGCCTGCTGGCGCAAGCTTCTGGCCAGTGGCAGCAAATCGGCAAATTGTTCGATTATGAAATCTGCTTCAATGCTGTCATCATCGCGGTTAAAGCCGATTGATATCATGCCAGCAGCTTTTGCTCCGTCAAGCTCGCGGGCTGTATGGGCAACATATGCTGTTTCGTGCGGTTTGCAGGAAAGCAGATCAATGGCTTTCAGATAGATTTCTGCCTGTGGTTTTATCAAACCGGTTTCAGATGAACTGACAAACGCATCCCATATATTGTCAATCCCGACCCTGGCGAACCATTTAAGCTTGGTGCTTATTGGCTGAAATGAATTGGTGATGATTGCCAGCTTGAACCCGTCAGACTTTAATTGATGCAGGGTTTCAACAACCCCATCAAAAAATACCACATCATCCATGATTGCAGCCATGGCTTCACGCCCCTTTGCAAACTGCTCTTGTGGTACGCCATAAAGGCTGAGCATTTTATCAAACATCTCATCGACAGAGTATCTGCCAAGCGCTGCTCGTTGCTGGATAGTTTTGAATTCATCTTTATGCTCACGCTGGACATCGCACCAGTGCGGACCGGGAAATTCATCCATTCTCCGGTCATAATCAGGCCGGTGGTATAATATATCACAGGCATCAAACAGGATTGCTTTCATATCAACAGTGCCTTGTTTTTCGGCAAGCACAGTTGTTTATGATCAGCTTGGGCATAACTCAACAGGTTGCATTCAGGATTGATGGAATGATCTGCCATCAGGCATTAACACTGTCTTCCAGTTAACACGGTTATGACAGGCTAATCAATTCACCAGTGACAAAAAACAATCATCAAGGGAAAAAACTGATTAATAAGTCTGTTCAATACAAAAATGCCCCGACCATTAAGGTCAGGGCACCAGATTTTGCAATAGTTTAACGGCTTCAGATTTTAAGCGCTTCTTTCGGGTCGAGGAAATCATAACCCAGATCATCTGCAACAGCCTTGTAGGTTACGCGCCCATCATGCACATTAAGGCCGTTCAGCAGGTGCGGATCATCTTCGCATGCCTTGCGCCAGCCCTTGTCGGCCAGTGCCAGGGTAAATGGCAATGTGGCATTGTTCAGTGCATAGGTTGAGGTCTTTGGAACCCCGCCGGGCATATTGGCAACGCAATAATGAATGACATCATCAACCAGATAGGTCGGGTCATCATGGGTGGTGGCTTTTGAAGTTTCACAACAGCCGCCCTGATCAATGGCAACGTCAACGATAACCGAGCCGGGTTTCATTTTCGATACCAGTTCACGGGTCACCAGCTTGGGTGCAGATGCACCAGGAATCAGAACCCCGCCAATCACCAGATCAGCCCTTACGCAATGATCTTCAATCGCATCAGCTGTTGAATATACTGTGTTCAATGTACGGCCAAACTGGTGCCACAAATCACGCATCACATCTACATTGCGATCAATAATCCATACATCAGCGCCCATGCCGATGGCGATGTGAGCAGCGTGACGGCCAACCATGCCGCCGCCAATGATAACAACCTTGGCCGGTTCAACACCGGGAACCCCGCCCAGCAGCAGGCCAAGACCGCCATGCGGTTTTTCCAGATGATAGGCACCGGCCTGAATGGAAAGCCTGCCGGCAACTTCTGACATTGGAGCCAGCAATGGCAGACCTCCAGTCGGGCTGGTTACGGTTTCATAGGCAATGCAGGTAGCTTTTGATTCAACCAGCTCTCTGGTCTGGTCTGGATCTGGAGCCAGATGCAGATAGGTGAACAGCACCTGTCCCTTTGACAGCATGGCCCGTTCTACGGCTTGTGGCTCTTTCACCTTGACGATCATTTCAGCCTTGTCGAAAATCGTTTTAGCATCAGGCGCAATGGTTGCACCGGCTGCTTCATAAGCAGCATCATCCATGCCAATACCGACACCCGCCCCGGTCTCGACAATTGCCTCATGTCCGCGTGCTACCAGCTCGCGTACCGAGGTCGGTGTCATACCTACCCGAAATTCCTTGACCTTTATCTCTTTTGGAATACCAACCAGCATTTTACTTTGCTCCCTTGAAATTGCTGTTGAACAGCCCCGATTTAAGAAAATATCTTACGCCAGAATCACTGAAAATAAATTCGGAATTTCCCGTGAAAACTGTTTTTTATTTGAATAATATTCTAAAAAATGCTCTAATAACGGGATGAAAGCGCTTGAATTCGATAAAATAGATGTAAAGCTCCTCAAAATGTTGCAGGCAGATGCCCGCCTGCCACTAAGCCAGATGGCCGATCAGGCCGGCCTGTCGACATCAGCCTGTCATCGCCGTATCAAGCTTTTGGAACAATCAGGAGTGATTGCCGGCTATGGTGCCTCGCTTGACCGGCATATTCTGGGCTACCCGATGGAGTTCTTTGTTGAAGTTTCCCTGACCCGCCTCAGTGAAGATGAGCTGTCCGAATTTGAAAAGGCGGTAGAAGCAATCCCGGAAATCCTGCAATGTCATTTAATGTCCGGCCAGTCCGATTATATGCTGCGCATCGCGGCCCGCTCCACCAGGGATTATGAAAGAATCCATCGCAACCGCCTTGCCAAACTGCCCAATGTGGCGCGTATCCAGTCATCACTGGCGCTGCGAACAGTCAAGGCCTGGACCGGCTATCCGGTTCAGGATGTGTAGATCAAGCCTGAAATGGCAAGGAGGTTGGATACCATGATGATCAAACGCTTTATTCTTGCTGTTCTTTTATTATTCACCCTCAATTCTTCTGCTTCACGAGCCGATGAGCGCCAGATGCGTCATGACCGGCTGGCCGCAGTTTCAAAATGGTTCTATATCCTCAATTTCAATATTGAATCTGAAATGGTCAGCAAGATTGCCAGGTCAAAATATGACATGGTGGTTACCGAGCCGATTTTCACTGAAAAGGAAAATACGGGATTTGATGTGGCAGGCTTTGTCAAAAAGCTCAAAGGCAAGTCCGGCTCGCGACTGGTAATAGCCTATATTGATATTGGTGAGGCTGAAGAATGGCGAACTTACTGGAAAAAGGGCTGGCGGATTGGCAATCCGAAATGGATTGTTGCCGATGACCCTGATGGCTGGGAAGGCAATTTCCCGGTTGCCTACTGGCACCGGCAATGGCGCAAAATCTGGCTTGGCAGAAATGGTATCATTGAAAAGCTGGTTGCCGCCGGGTTTGACGGGGTTTATCTGGACTGGATAGAGGCTTTTTCAGATGATAATGTCATTCATGCCGCCAAACGCGACAAAATCAACCCGCGCGCAGAAATGATCCGGTTCATCGCTGATATTGCCGCTCTGGGGCGCCGGCACAATTCGCAATTTCTGGTCATTGCCCAAAATGCCGCTGAACTGGCAACAGAAAATGATTATGTCAGGATTATCGATGCCATTGCTCAAGAGCAGGTCTGGTTTGATGGCGGAGCTGATAATGTTCCACCCGGTGACTGCCCGTTGCCGAAAACCGATGATGATATTGACAGCCGCAAATATATAAAAAGCCTGCCAAAAAAATGCCGCCGCCAGTACAGGCGCTATCCCGACAGCACCTTGCATGTGTCAAGCAGGGAATATATCGACCAGTTGCTGCTGGCCAAGTCCAAGGGGCTGGTAATTTTTACAGTTGATTATGCGCTGCAACGAAAAAACATCGATAAAGCCTACCGCAATGCCAGGCAACTTGGCTTCATCCCGTTCACCAGCGAAAGGGGATTGACCAGCTTCCACCCGGCAAGATGAAACTTGCAGATTACAAATAATTTATCAATCAAGGCTTGAGCTTCCCCTGACTGGATAGTTGATAAACAACTTTACAAGCAAGGGAGGAATTATGCAGATTTCAAAAATTTTGATTGCAGGTGCAGTCATTGTCGGGTCATATTTTGTAGCAACCCAATTCAAAACAGCTTCATCTAGCAAGGATCAGCTAGCGGTAAGCCTGCCACAACTTGATGCAACAGGAGTGGCAGGACAAAGCCTGTTTGCTGAAAACTGTCAGGCCTGCCATGGCACCAACGGGGCAGGGACCGATCAGGGGCCACCCCTCATTCACCAGATTTACCGCCCCGGCCATCATGGCGATCAGGCCTTTGTCATGGCCGCCAGATATGGCGTGCGCAGCCATCACTGGCCCTATGGCAACATGCCAAAACAGCCGCAGGTCAGCCAGCAGGATATGGAAAAAATAGTAAGCTTCGTGCGCCAGGTACAACGTGCCAACGGGGTAAATTAGAGCCTCGCGAACCTGTATATGCCAGTTTACTTTGACTGATTTTGCGCTTGCCTATAAAAGCAAATCCCAGCTTAGCGGTGTACCCCTGGCAATGTCAGTTGCAGCCTTTTTGCCTAAAACATCATAATAATGTTTCGGTGGCAGACCGTAACCTGGACGGATTGAGCGGACATTGTCCCCGCTAATGGTCTCGCCCTGTCTGATATCGGCAACCACATACAGGCTGCGGCGGTAGGCGGCGTTATCTGCTTCACTTTCCCGGCGTTCATAGCTGGCTTTGCCGATGGCTGCATGTGCGGTTTGCGTATCTTCGCATAATTGTTTCAGTTCATCCGGCTCCAGCGAAAATGCACTATCTGGCCCGCCATCATCGCGTGACAGGGTGAAATGCTTTTCAATTATGACGGCCCCCAGCGCCACCGCTGCCACCGAGACTGCTGTTCCCATAGTGTGATCCGACAGGCCGACAGCTACGCCAAATTTTTGCTGCATATCGCCAATAGTTGCCAGATTGGCATCCCTGGCCGGTGTTGGATAACCGGATATGCAATGCAACAGCGCCAGATCCCTGCATCCGGCATTTCTTGCCGCTGCCACGGCTTCACGGATTTCGCCTTCATCGGCCATCCCGGTTGAAATAATCATCGGTTTGCCGGTCGATGCCGCCTTGGCGATAAGAGGGATGTCTATGGCTTCAAATGAGGCAATCTTGTAGGCTGGACAGTCAAGTTCTTCCAGAAAATCAACTGCAGTATGGTCAAACGGAGATGAAAACACCGTTATCCCCAATTCGCGGCCCTTGTCGAACAGCGCCTTGTGCCATTCCCACGGTAAATGGGCTTCTTCATATAACTCATGTAAAGTGCGCCCATCCCACAACCCGCCGGAAATCTTGAATTCGTTTTCGTTATGATCAAGGGTTATGGTGTCGCCGGTAAAGGTCTGGATTTTTAGGGCATTGGCACCGGCCTTTTTTGCCGCTTCCATAATCGCAAATGATCGCTCAAGCGAACCATTATGGTTTGCTGACATCTCGGCGATTATATAGGGATTGTGATCAGGTCCGATGCCGGTATTGTCAATGCTGAGACTGGTTGTATTTACGCTTTGGCTCATTTCACATCAGCTCTTCCCGACCGGATGATCGCCAGCGCATCATCACAGCCAACATTTGCAATCAGGTCAAGAATACACATAAATGGCAAGAAATCACCGTTTATCTGGTCATATTCGGGATGGCTGTAATCTTGATATTGCAGTTCCACTCCACTACCGGCAAATATGCCACCTGGATTATTATGTTCAATATAATCTGCAGATCCTGGTGGTGAGACGTAAGTGTCGCAATCCAGATGCCGGGTCAGTTTCAAGAGCCGCAATTGCTTGTCAGGCTCATCAACCGGCAATTGCGATGCTGTGTAGGTTTTTGTTGCTATGCCAATGGCATTTTTTACCGCAAGGATCATTTGCTGATTTATTTCACCAAGCAGCCTGATATCATCTTGCCCGATAACTGAAACCAGCAATTCATATGCTTCGCTAAAGAAGGGGGCCGAGCGATATGAATTTTCAAATGAGCCAAGATGCTTGCGCCGCCAGGTAACATCATCATTCACTTCACCCTGCATGATCATGAGTTCATCTCTAGATTTGGTTTTCCTTACCGGTACGCTCAACATCAACTCATCGCCACTGGAACTCTTTATCCTGTTGCGCACCTGCCAGCTTCTTTTGACAAGCTGCACATTATCCAGAAAAACAAAGGCATCCACCTCATCCATCAGGGCAAAATACCCCATCCATGGCAGATAGGTTGGCTGCATTATTGCACATTTCATCTGTCATCAATCCTGGGGTTTATACACATAGATGGTAAATTCAAAAGGAATAACCCCATCCTTGATATTGTAATCGTGCCGCAATGTGACATTTGGCGACAAGTGTTTTTTGCAAAATCCAAACAGTTCTTCTGGCTGGAAATAGCACAGATTGTCAGCTTCAAAATCTACATATTTTGACATCACATTAAATGCCATGGCTTTTTTGGCATGCTCAAATCCGCATTGCAGCATTTCCCGGATAAAGCTTCCACATTCTGCCTCAGTACTCAGCCGGTTATTGAAAATCCCGCACATCATCACATAATCATGCTTGTCGCCAAGCGGCTGTTCCAGCAGGTTTGCCACCTTGAATTTCTGGTCCGGGTGAAGTTGGCTAGCCAGTTTTATAGCCTGTGAACTGATATCCACCCCCTGATATTGCCCATTAAAATCATGGGTGCTTTCAAGATAGGCCAGAAGCGAGCCGGTGCCACAGCCAATATCCAGAATGCCTGAACTTTGCCGGTCATCCATGATTTCGGTCAGAACCGAAAATCGCCTGTTCTGGGTTTCACGGTCCGACCATTGCGCTGATTGCGGTTCATCTCCATATTTCAGAACCAGCTCGTCATAATGTTCTGCGAGCTGTTTTATATCTTTATTCATAGTTTATTAACC
>JALXCV010000041.1 GCA_026990765.1 Hyphomicrobiales bacterium
CCAAAGGAAGTTGCCGACAGCTTGAAGAAAAAGGGTTACTGGCAACATGACAAGGATGAACAAAGCAAATGATTATTGAAGCTGGCCATTTCGCCCTGATTCTTGCCTTCGCTCTGGCGGTTTATCAGATGATTGTTCCCATATATGGGGCACAAAAAAATGATGCCGGATTAATGGCAACAGCAAATCCGGCGGCGATTGGCCAGATGGTGTTTATGTCATTTGCCTTTGGCTCATTGATCTGGGCGTATGTTTCTTCTGATTTTTCAGTAAAGAATGTCTTTCTCAATTCTCACTCATCCAAACCCCTGATCTATCAGATTTCCGGGGTCTGGTCGAACCATGAAGGTTCATTGTTGCTGTGGGTATGGATCTTGTCCATGTTCGGGGCTGCAGTTGCCATATTTTCTCACAATCTGCCACCAAAATTGCGGGCCAGGGTATTGTCAGTACAAGGCTCGGTTGCGGTTGCCTTTCTGGCATTTATCATTTTGACATCAAACCCGTTTGAGCGGCTTTTTCCAGCCCCGTTTGAAGGGCGCGGCATGAACCCGATGTTGCAGGACCCGGCGCTGGCTATTCATCCGCCATTGCTTTATGCCGGATATGTCGGCTTGTCGGTTGCCTTTTCCTTTGCCATAGCCGCGCTGATAGATGGCAAGGTTGATGCCGCATGGGCCAGATGGGTGCGCCCGTGGACACTGGCTGCGTGGATGTTCTTGACCCTTGGTATCGCAATTGGTTCATGGTGGGCCTATTACGAGCTTGGCTGGGGTGGCTGGTGGTTCTGGGATCCGGTGGAAAATGCCTCCTTCATGCCATGGCTGGTTGCAACCGCCCTGTTGCATTCAGCCATTGTGGTGGAAAAGCGCAATGCGCTTAAAACCTGGACAATCCTGCTGGCCATTCTGGCATTCTCATTGTCACTGATCGGTACATTCCTGGTGCGCTCAGGGGTGCTGACCTCAGTGCACGCCTTTGCCAGCGATCCGACACGCGGGGTGTTTATTCTGATAATATTGTGTATCTTCATTGGCGGTGCCCTGACACTTTATGCCTGGCGGGCAACATCATTAAAGGCCACAGGAATATTTGCTCCCGTCAGCCGTGAGGGCGGGCTTGTGATCAATAATCTGCTGCTGACGGTTTCAGCCGTTGCAGTGTTTATCGGCACATTGTATCCGCTGGGTTATGAAGCCATGACCGCGGGTAAAATATCGGTTGGCGCCCCGTTCTTCAATTTTGTATTTGGCCTGATCATCCTGCCATTACTGATACTGATACCGCTTGGACCATTACTTTCATGGAAGCGGACCAATGCGCTCAATGCTGCCCGGCGTTTGTGGCTGGCCATGCTGGTGGCACTGCTGGTCGCTGTAATCGTAATGTTCATCAAGGGATCGCTGGCACCGGCCCTTGGCATTTCACTTGGTGTATGGATCATCATGGGCAGTCTGATTGAAATGGCCCAGCGCACCAAATTCATGTCAGCACCATTTGCAACATTCCTGTCGCGACTTAAAGGTATGCCCGGTGCTGCCATTGGCATGACTATTGCCCATATTGGTGTTGGGGTAACGGTAATTGGTATTATTGCCATAAGTGCCTGGAAGATTGAGAAGATCACCACTTTGAAAATTGGTGAAAGTCTTGATATTGCCGGAATAAATGTAACCTACAAGTCAGAAGAACCGGTCATTGGTCCCAATTATGACGGACAGCTGGCCAAGTTTGATGTCAAAATTGACGGCAAGCTGATCACGGTACTGGAATCTGAAAAACGGGTGTTCAGGGCATCAAGGCGCCCAACCACTGAAGTTGGTATTTATCCGTTCTGGTCAGGCGACCTTTATGTTGTAATCGGTGATGAAGCCAAAACCGGCAGTGGCCGGGCTGTAAGAGTGTTCTTCAACCCGCTGGCACCACTGATTTGGCTGGGAGCCTTGATAATGTTCATTGGCGGTCTGTTTTCGCTGTTTGACCGGCGTTACCGGATTGGTATTCCAAAAGGTGCCCGCAAACCCGGCAAGGCAGACAAAAAATCAGCCCAACCAGCGGAGTAAGCCATGCGCAAGCTGTTCACAATTTTAATGTTAGTGCTGACAATCACTTCACCGGTGCTGGCG
>JALXCV010000042.1 GCA_026990765.1 Hyphomicrobiales bacterium
GAAGTGCTGCAGGAAATGAAAATCAATCTCACCTGAACAAAAGGAAAATCCCATGTCATCTGATTATAATTATTCCCGCACCTATCGCGGCAAGGTCAAGGCTCTGGTTCTTGACTGGAGTGGCACTCTGGCTGATGCCTATGTTATTGCGCCAGCAGTGGTTTTTGTTGAAGTATTCAAAAATCAGGGCGTTGAAATCTCCATGGAAGAAGCTCGTGGTCCCATGGGCCTGCGCAAGGATCTGCATATCAAAAAACTTACCGAAGATCCGGTAATCGCTGCTCGCTGGGAGAAGGTTAAAGGCAAGGCCCCTGACCAGTCAGATGTTGATGCGATGTTCAAGGATTTTGTTCCGCTGCAACTTGATTGCCTGCGCAAATATACCGACCTGTTACCCGGTATTGCCGATGTCTGCAACCAGATGCAAAAGGACGGCATCAAGATCGGTGCATCTACCGGTTTTGTGCGCTCAATGGTCGATATTTTATTGGAAGACAGCATCAAACAGGGCTTTACACCCGATGCAACCGTTGCCGGTGATGAAGTAATCAATGGCGCCCGCCCAGCTCCGCATATGGTCTACAAGAACCTTGATCTGATGAACATCTCGCCCATCCAGTCAGTGGTCAAGGTTGATGATACAGCATCAGGGGTTGGAGAGGCTCTGGAGGCTGGCTGCTGGGGTGTCGGGGTTTCCAGATATTCCAACTATCTCAATATTTCGACGATCGAAGAATTTGAAGCCATGCCGAAAGAGGAATTTGATCGCCGTCATGAAATCACCAAAGACATATTGCGCAAGACCGGCGCTCATTATGTAATCGATTCACTGGTTGATCTGCCACCAGTTATTGAAGACATTAACGCCAGACTGGCTCGCGGTGAGCGTCCATAAGCTTGAATAAACAATCTTTTGATTTGTTCACAAACCCATAAGCGTTAAAGTGGAACCGGTTTTACTGACAGGGATTCCACTTTGACGGTTTTTGGCAATGGCGATTATGTCCGGCAATTGCGACTGGTAACAGGTCTCATCCTGTTTACCTTTGCGTTTTTCCATTTGCTCAATCATGCACTGGGTCTGGTATCAATCGATGCCATGGAGGCAATGCGGCAAGTGCGGATTGCCATCACCCGCAACTGGCTGGGAACCGCCATTTTGCTGTTCTCAAGCTTTACCCACGCTATTTTGGGCCTGTCCAAATTTCTCAACCGCCGCACCTGGAAAATGACATGGGAGCAGGGCTGGCAATTGGCTTCAGGTCTGTTGATCCCGTTATTGATGTTGCGGCATGTGACCGGAATGCGCGGCGCTAATGAGTTGTTCGGCGTTGATGATGACTACATCTATGCGCTTTTTGCCCTCTGGCCCAGTGAAGCATTAAACCAGACTTTGCTGATCTCGCTTGTCTGGATTCATTCATGCGTCGGGCTGTATTTCTGGCTGCGCCTCAAACCGTGGTTCAAAAACTATTCCGGCTATCTTTATGCCATTGCCATCATGCTGCCGGTTCTGTCATTTGCCGGTTTTTCCTCTGCCGGAAGAATGGTCAGAATGTTGTATGAATTTGAAAACCCGTTTCAGCCCGGCCAGATTGAACAACTAAAACAGTTGATGAAAACCAATGTCTCTGTATATGCGGCAATTCTGGCTTCGGCAATCGGCTTTCGCCTTGCCCGAACTGTTTATGACTGGATGCGAACCACAGTTAAGGTAAGCTATGTCAATGGCCCGACAGTAACCCCTGCACCCGGCCAGACCCTGCTGGAAACCTCCCACAGTTTTAATATTCCCCACGCATCAATATGCGGTGGCAAGGCCCGCTGTTCCACCTGCCGGGTCAGGGTGCTGGACGGGCTGGATGGGCTGGAGCCGCCAGATCAGGTCGAGCAAAAGGTTCTTGAGCGGATAGGAGCCATGCCCAATGTTCGCCTGGCCTGCCAGTTGCGCCCCTGCAATGACATAAATATTGTGCCGCTGCTTCCTGCCAAAAAAGTCAATGCGGGCGGGATCGAGGAGGTGGACAAGTATTTCTGGGGGGTTGAGCACAAGGTCACATTGCTGTTTGCCGATCTGCGTGGCTTTACCCGCATATCAGAAGACCAGTTGCCATATGATGTAGTGTTCATGCTCAATCAGTATCTGGGCAGAATGAGCGAGGTTATCGAAGATGCCGGTGGCTATGTCGATAAATTCATGGGCGATGGCATCATGGCGATTTTTGGAATGGACGAACCGGCGAACAAGGGCGCAAGACAGGCGATGATTGCTGCCCGTTCAATGAGCGGAGTGCTGGACAGCCTCAACATGTCATTGAGCGGGGAGTTGCCCGACAAGCTCAATATCGGTATTGGCATTCACACTGGAGAGGCCATTCTGGGCCGGATTGGTGTATCCAGCCAGTCAGGTGCCGGTGAACGAATTACAGCTTTGGGCGATACTGTAAACACTGCCAGCCGTCTTGAAACTGCCACCAAGGAATTTGCAGCCCAGTTGATAATTTCACAGGTAACCAGACAAATGGCGGGTGTTGTAAAACCTGAAAGCGGTGAGCAACAGATCATGGTCAAGGGTCGGAGCAAACCGGTATGTATTTATGTCTGGAACCGGGCAACCGATGTTGAATTTGCCGATATCTCAACTGAATAAAGACCGGGTGAGCAAAACCGCATTGGCCGGGTTCTCGCCGATCCGCCTTACCCCATAAGGCCACCAGTCCTTGCCAAAAGGCAGGTAAAGCCTGATTCTTTCACCATTTGCTGCCAGCTTTTGCGCCAGATTTTTGCGCACCCCGAACAGCATTTCAAATTCATATTCACCCTGCTGCCAGCCATTTTTGCGTGCCTGACTGATTGCAAATTGTTGTATTGCCTCATCATGGGTGGCGATGATCGGATAAAACCCGCTTTGCCGGGCCTTGTCAGATAGCATCAGTGAGATGATCTTTCGCATATTGTCTTTAATATCGGCCCGCCTGGTAAAGGAAATATCACTGCCGGCAACAAAGGCACCCTTGACCAGCCGCACCTTGCTGGCCCGCTCAATCTGCTTTTCCATATCGCTATATGTCCGGTGCAGATATGCCTGCATGGTCAGTGCCACCGGGTATCCCAAATCCTGAAACTCATTGTGCATGTTGATAGTGGCATCGATAACGCTGGCATCTTCCATGTCAAACATCAAACAGTGAACGCCATCATTGCCAGCCATATGTTTCTTTATCGCTTCAGCCGCTTTCAGGGCATTTTTGCGAGCGATCTCAGGTTTGATTGAATAGCCAAGCTGGGTTGGATCAAACGAAATATGCAGATCAAGCCCGGCCCTTGCCAATTCGCCTGCAACTTCAATCTTGTGAGCAGTATTAACCGCCACCAGGTCAGCATCATCAATATATTCGCCAAGATAAAACAGCGAGGAATGAATATTCTCATCCTGTAAAAGCTGGCTTGCCGTTGCAACCGCCCGGGCAGCATCTGAGCCACCGGTATATTTATCGGCAAGCAGTGAGGTTGCCCGGTTGGTCTGCATGAAACTGGTTATACTGGGGGAACGCGCCAGCCCTATCATCGCCGACTGCCATAAACGCCTGAACATTTTTGTTTTTATCCGTTGTTATCAATTAATTACTGGAAGTCAGCAATTGTACAGCCAGTAAGGAAAAAACAAAAATGAAAAAGTAAGGTTGTTATTATGGCTCAAGAATGTCAATTGGCCTTTATATTATCGGCAATATCTTCTGGATGGTCAGGTAACCTGGGCATGAAAAACTTGAAAAACACTCTGTCTTGATTGGCATTATTCAGTTTTTCGTGATAAATGACGTTGGATAAGTCACGTCTTGTTGTAGCCTTGTTGTACAATTATTGATTGTATGCCGGTTGCAACCATTATCGTTAATATGCTTCAATTCAGACATGAAACAGGAAAGCTGATCATGGCTCCATCGACAGGTAAATTGTTAAAAAATGCCGGATAAGCAGTTCTATGCCAGATTTTGGGGCGTGCGCGGGTCTGTTCCTGTTTCAGGGCCAGCTACAACCATATTTGGCGGTAATACGCCATGTGTTGAGATGCGTTGTGGTGACAGGGTATTGATGTTTGATTCCGGATCGGGTGCTTTTGCTTTTGGCCAGTATTTGTTGCAAACAAGAATAAGGCAAATTGACGTGCTGTTTACCCACTGCCATTACGACCATATTGAGGGCGCCCCGTTTTTTGCGCCAGTGCATGAAAAAGACTGGCAGGTACGATATTGGTCAGGACATTTATACGGCAAGATGACCACTCGCGAGATGATGGAAAAATATATGGCCAGCCCGTTTTTTCCTGTTGGCCCGGAAGTGTTCAATGCCACAACTGAATTCAATGATTTCAAACCTGAAACCCGCATTGACTTTGATGATGGCATAATCATCAAAACTGCCCCGCTAAATCATCCAGATGGCGCTGTTGGCTACCGGGTGGATTTTGATGGCTATTCAATATGTTACATCACCGACATTGAACATACAGACGGCCCGCCACCACAAAATCTGTGTAAACTGGTGCAAGGCGCAGATATCATGATCTACGACGCCAGCTTTTGTGATTCCGAATTCAGGAAATATAAGGGATGGGGGCATTCCACCTGGCAAAAGGGAATGGAACTGGCTGAAATGTGCAATGTGACCCAGTTCGTTGCCTTTCATCATCAGCCCGGACATGACGACAACACCCTGATGGAACTGGAAAAAACCATCAAGGCTCGAAACCCTTTGGCCGTTGTGGCTCGCGAGGGCATGATACTTGAGCCAAGACAGCTGAACAGTTGATCCGATGACATTTTTGAAGCTTAAAAATGCTGGAGCCAAAAAGCTGCCAGCCAGAGTGATTGCGACTATCAACGAGCAGGAAAACTCATCAGAAATTCTGATCAAGATTGTTCAGATCATGGTTTTTGGTATTTGGGGAATTCTTTATCTTATTCCAAAGCCGCAAACCGTAGCCTCAACCGGCATGTCTTTGGTACCTTACGTTCTGGTGCTTTATCTGGTGCTGAATATTATCGGCCTGATCTGGGCCATGCGCCGAACCCTGCCGCACTGGGCGCTGTATTTCAATATACTGATTGATATGTCGATGCTGATGGTGCTGATCTGGAGCTTTCATATCCAGTATGATCAGCCGCCATCATTCTATCTCAAGGCCCCGACCGCAATGTATATATTCATCTTCATTGCCCTGCGTGCCTTGCGGTTTCAGGCCCGTTTCGTAATAACCGCCGGTGCCATCGCCATTCTGGGCTGGATGGTGCTGACTGGCTATGTTATTTTCTCTGATCCTGAAAACAACATGATCACCCGTGATTTCGTTGAATATATGACATCAAATTCGGTGCTGATCGGGGCGGAAATGGACAAGATACTGACTATCACTTTTGTCACCGCCATTCTGGCGCTGGTTATCTCCAGGGCCAGAAAACTGCTGGTGCAGGCCGTGACCGAAAGTGCTGCAGTCAGTGATATGTCGAGGTTTTTTGATCAGTCGGTGGCTGAAAAAATCCGCTCATCGGAAAATATTATAAAACCGGGTGAGGGGGTGCGTCGTCAGGCTGCAATTTTGAATATTGATATTCGAGGCTTTACCCCGCTTGGCGCCAGCATGCAGCCAAGCCAGACAGTATGCCTTTTGACTTCTTATCAACAAAAGCTGCTGCCGATAATTCAAAAACATGGCGGTGTTATCGACAAGTTTCTTGGTGACGGCATTATGGCATCATTCGGGGCTGTGGCTGACAGTGATACTTATGCTGCTGATGCCTTGCGCTCGGTAGATGATATTATTGCTGAAACCGACAGATGGTTTGATGATGATGAGCTGAAAATCATTGCCGGGTCAAAGATCAACTGCGCGGTTGCCTCCGGTAATGTGGTTTTCGGAGTGCTGGGCGGTGCTGACCGGCTTGAATATACCACTATTGGCGATGCAGTGAACCGTTCCGCCAAACTGGAAAAATGCAACAAGGAAGTTGCAACCAGAGCCATTACCGATCAACAGACCCTGCAGCTGGCCATATCACAGGGCTATGTCAAATCAGCCAATTTTGCTTGTGAAAACCAGTTTGTTGAATCAATCGGCGAAAAGGTGGAGTTGGTCTATCTGAAACGGCTCTAGGCGCAAACTGCTAAACCCATTCAATCTTTTCCTGTGCAGCCAGTATTTCAAGCAGTTCTGACAGCATTTGCCAGGTTTTTTCATCATGCACCAGGTGGTGAGTGAGGATGCCAACCGGTCCCACATTATTTTCCCGTGCATGTTGCAAGGCAGAACAAAGATCATCAATAATCTTGTCCAGCGGCCAGCCTGAACGGGTGGCCTTCCAGTCTATAATGTCGACATGAGTGTTTATCTGCAAAATGTCATTTGAACAGGCCCAGCCATAGGTGGAAAGGCTGGAAAAACCAATTGCCTCAAGCTCAGGGATCAGGCTTTTATCTATCCGGTTCCATGGTGGCACCAGCATTCCGGTGAAGTGCTCGCCAAACATGTCCTTGCTGCGTTTGTAATGCTCGGACATTTCATCAATAATAATCTGTCTGCCGCGATGTAAACCCAGTTCGCATTTTTTCTCATTAACTCCTGCATGATTTTTATGGGAAATGCCGTGCATGGCGACTTTCATTTGCCGGTTGTCTTCAACCCATCTGACCAGTTGCTTTTTAGCAAGCTTGGGAATGACGGCAATTATTGTTGGAATATCAAATCTGTCAGTAAACTCGCCCAGCCGGTCCAGTGCAGTGCCTGGAGCAATTGCATCATCATCCCGCAGCCATAATTTTGCAGGTTCATCCCAGCGGGAAATTTCTTCCTCAAGTGATTTTAGTATCTGTTCGTCGCTCAAAGCGTTGCCCTTATGGTTGTATTTATTGTTTCTGCGCCATTATGGATATCGCGCTCATTGTGAACAAAATCTGTCGCTGCCATCCCCAGCCTGTCCCGCAAATTCTTGTCCATTATCACTCGCCGCACTGCCTGGGCATAAGCTTTGACATTGCCAGCCTCAACCAGCAATCCACCTCGTCCATGCTCAACTACTGAAGGCACTCCATGGGTATCAAACGCAATTATCGGCAAGCCGCAGGCCTGCGCTTCCAGATAGGCCATGCCATAGGCTTCACCAATGCCGGGCCAGACGAATACATCATTGCCGGCAAGAATTGAACCGACATTTTCAGGCAACAGCTGTCCGCACCACTCAATCCGGGCCGGGTCAAACCGGTTGAAAAGCTGTTCAACCTGCGCCCGGTCCTTGCCATCTCCAATGATCTGTAATTGCCAGTCAGTTTTTTCAATAATGGCCAGTGATTGCGCCAGTATTTCATAGGACTGATATTTTACCCCGCCCCGCATCATGCCGGTAGCCACCAGTTTGACCACATCGTTGCCGCCAGATCTGGTCTTGAATAATCCGGTATCTATAAATGGCAACAATCGCACCGCATTGCATCGAGGTGACAAGTGCTTCAGCCCGGCAATATCGCGATCGGTAAAACAAAAATTAGCCCGTGCCCGCTCAACCAGCTGTTCCACCAGAATTTGCTTTTCTGCCCATTCCCCGGTTTGCCGCTTTGATGACAGGGTGGCTTCTGCCGTATAAACCGGCAAATCAACAAATTGCAAAACCCTGTGCAGAATATAATCAGGTGCCTTGTAATAAGGATGGTAGGAAAACCACAGATCAGGATAGTTCCCATTCCACCTGTCAATAATTTTGTCAGCCTGTGGATGAGCCTCATTGCGGGCGGTAAAATCATCAGCATTTTTTGCAAAGCACCGCAAATCAGATACCAGTTCGACCTCATGTCCAGCCAGTCGCAATGCCTGCAGCAACAGGCGGGCCATAAGCCGGTCGCCGGATGGAACCGGATGGTCAGGAGATTTTAGTGGTGCGGAAAAAGCTATTCTCATATCAACTTGACTATAACCGGTTTTGTATCAATTATCTTCACGATTATAGAGACTTGTGTATAAGCTCCAGCTTTTTGGAGCCGGTTGCAGATTTACCACTCGACAACTTGTCTGCTACGCGCTACCGTTGATCAAAATCTGGTAATCGCGAGAGGGGCGTAACCGGAATATGGGGTTTGTGGAGGCATATGAGTTCGGCTGAAAGCGATCTGTTGCGCGTTGAGGATTTGCGCATACAATTTCAATTACAATCTGGTCCGCTGGAAGTAGTCAAGGGTGCCGGTTTCAGAATCAAGCCCGGCACGGTTGTAGCTGTAGTTGGTGAATCCGGTTCCGGCAAATCGGTTATGGCCCAGTCAATAATGGGCATCCTGCCCAAAAGTGGCAAGATATCTGCCGGCAGGATAATTTTTGATGATCCTGAAAAGTCTGACAGTCCGGTTGATATTGCCCGACTGGAGCGCGACAGTGTCCAGATGCGCAATTTGCGCGGCGGTCGCATTGCCATGATCTTTCAGGAACCCATGACATCCCTGTCACCACTGCACACCATCGGCAACCAAATTGAAGAAGCGCTGGTTTTGCATCAGCAGGTAAAGGCATCCCAATACCGCCCTCGAACTGAAGAAATGCTTGATCTTGTGGGGTTTCCCGATCCTTCAAAAGCCTATGACATGTATCCGTTTGAATTATCTGGCGGTCTTCGCCAGCGGGCAATGATCGCTATGGCCCTGATCTGCCGCCCGGCATTGCTGATAGCCGATGAACCAACAACCGCCCTTGACGTTACCATTCAGGCGCAAATCATTAAACTGTTGAAAGATTTGCAAAAAAAGTTTGGTATGGCAATTTTGCTGATCACCCATGATCTGGGTGTTGTGGCCAATATGGCTGATGAAGTCGTGGTGGTCTATAATGGTGAAATCATGGAATCGGGTACAGTTGAAGATATTTTTGAACACCCGACCCACCCATATTTGCAGGCCCTGCTTGATGCTGTTCCCCATTTTGACATGAAAAATGGTGAGCGCCTGAGATCACTGCGCGAAGTCAAGGTTAAGGCCGCCAGTCTGATGGTAGGCACCAATACAGATACCAGCGCCCAGAATGGCGATGTGCTGCTGGAGGTAAAAAATCTTTCCAAGAGCTTTTCAACCCGCAAGGGAGGTTTCTTTTTTGCTGCCGGTGAAGAAGAAAAAGTAAAAGCTGTTGATGATGTCAGCTTCTTCATTCGCCGCGGTGAGTGTTTTGGTCTGGTTGGTGAAAGCGGCTGCGGCAAGACCACGGTTTCGAAACTGCTGATGCGCGCCATTTCTGCTGATAGTGGTGAAATCACCATGCACAGCTCAAGCGGTAAAATGAATGTGCGCGAGCTTGATGACCATGATCTCAAACAGTTCAGAACCCGCATGCAGATGGTGTTTCAGGACCCTTTTTCTTCACTGTCACCGCGCATGACCGTTGCCAATATCTTGCGCGAGCCGCTGGAAATACACCGGATTGGCAATGACAAATCACGCACTGAAACCGCCCGCAAATTGCTGGATGTCGTTGGTCTTGATTCGCGATTTATGAGCCGTTACCCGCATTCGTTTTCCGGCGGACAGCGCCAGCGTATTGGCATTGCCAGGGCGCTTGCCCTTGGACCTGAATTGCTGATTTGTGATGAACCGGTTTCAGCGCTGGATGTTTCGGTACAGGCCCAGGTGCTGAACCTGTTGAAAGACCTGCAATCACAACTGGGTCTGACCTATCTGTTCATTTCCCACAATCTGGCTGTAGTTGATTATATGGCCGACCGGATTGCAGTCATGTGTCATGGCCGGATTGTTGAAGCAGCTCCGCGCGCTGAATTGTTCAATTCCCCGGTTCATTCATATACACGCGCCCTTTTGTCGGCAGTTCCATATCCTGATCTGGCAAGACCGCTCAATTTTGACACCCTGACCGTTGAGGGTGCATCTGACATATCCAACTGGTCGCCGCAATTTCGCAGTGACCAGACAGGATTGCTGGTTCATCAAGAGATTGCCAAAGATCATTTTGTTCTTGCCAATCCCAATGTTGATGCCGGGGAGCTGCGCCCATGATCAGACTGATTACAGCTTTCCTGTTTGCCCTCATGATGGCTTGTCCAGCTTATGCCTATATAGAAACCCCTTCGCTTGAAGCTGAGGTAAAAGCTGGAACCCTGCCACCGGTTGGCCAGCGGCTGCCAGATGATCCACGAGTGATAAATCTGAAAGCCATGGGCCGCAAGCCCGGCAAGCATGGCGGCTCGATCCGTATGCTGATGGGCAAGCAAAAGGATATTCGCAATATTCCCCGCTATGGCTATGCGCGTCTGATCGGGTTTAATGACAAGCTGGAATTACAGGCCGATATTCTCAAAAGCTATGAGGTTGAAGACGGTCGTATTTTTACTCTCCATTTGCGAAAGGGTCATAAATGGTCAGATGGTCATCCCTTCACCTCAGAAGATTTCCGCTATATGTGGGAAGATGTTTTCAATAATAAAAAACTGTCACGCGGTGGTCTGAGAGCCAGCATGAAAGTCAACGGCAAGGGGCCGGTTTTTGAAGTGCTGGATAAATATACAGTGCGCTATAGCTGGGATGCTCCCAACCCGAATTTCCTGCCTGCCATTGCTGCAACCGACCCGCTATATCTGGCAAAACCGGCGCACTACCTCAAACAATTTCACAAGAAATATCAGGACAAGGAAGTTCTGAAAAAACTGGTGGCTGAAAACCGGGTTAAGAACTGGCGCAAGCTGCACATCAGAAAGGGACGTTTCAAACGCCCCTATAATCCTGATCTGCCAACGCTTGATCCATGGCGCAATACTGTTGCCCCACCATCTGAGCGCTATGTATTCAAACGCAATCCCTATTTTCACCGGGTTGATGAAAATGGCCGCCAGCTTCCCTATACAGATGCGATAATCGTCTCTACCGGCTCCACCCAGCTGATACCGGCAAAAAGCGGGGCAGGGGACTCTGATCTGCAAGGCAGGTTTTTGAACTTTGATGATTATACCCATCTCAAATCTGGTGAAAAACGCAATCATTACAGGGTGTTGCTTTGGCGCTCAGGTGTTGGCTCAGCTGTTGCCCTGTTGCCCAATCTTAATGTCAAGGACAAGACATGGCGTACAACCTTGCGCGATGTCAGGTTTCGCCGGGCGCTGTCAATAGCCATCAACCGGCATGAAATAAACCAGATTTCCTTCTTTGGTCTGGCGCGTGAAAGTGCTGATACAATATTGCCGCAAAGCCCTTTATTCAAACCGGAATATCAAAATGCCTGGTCCCATCAGGATATAGAAATGGCCAACCAGCTGCTCGATGATATGGGCCTGACCAGCCGTGGCAGCCAGAAATACCGCCTGTTTCCCGATGGACGCACAGTTGAGATTATTGTCGAAACTGCCGGTGAAAATACCTTGCAGTCCGATGTGCTCGAACTGATCAAGGATTACTGGCATGAAATCGGGGTCAAGCTGATCATCAGAAATTCCCAGCGTGATGTGCTGCGCCGCCGCGCTATTGCCGGTCTGACCGTCATGTCTGTCTGGTCGGGTCTGGATAATGCCATGGCATCGCCCGATATGTCGCCCAGGGAACTTGCCCCCACCGGCCAGTCACAATTGCAGTGGCCGCAATGGGGTAATTATGTAGTTTCAGAAGGTCGCAAGGGTGAAAAGCCTGACTTGCCGGAAGTTAAAAAGCTGGAAAAGCTGTTTCAGCTCTGGCAAAGCGCAACCACTACCGCACAGCGACGCAAAATCTGGCATGAAATGCTGCACATATATACCGATCAGGTGTTCACCATCGGTATCGTAAATGGTTCCCTGATACCGATTGTGGCATCAGACAAATTACAGAATATTCCCGACAAGGCAGTTTATTCATATTCGCCTACTTCCTATTTCGGGGTCTATATGCCCGACACTTTCTGGTATCTGGATGCGGAAAAGAGGGGGGCTGCAAAATGATGCGTTATATCCTTAAACGGTTCTTGATCATGATCCCGACCCTGTTAATGATTTCAGCCCTGATTTTCACCATTATCAATGCCCCTCCCGGCGACTTCTTTGAAACCCAGATTGCCGAACTGGAAGCCCAGGGTGAAACCGTTGATCTGCAGGAAATTGAGTATCTGCGCAAGGAATATGGCTTCGACAAACCCCCGATTGAACGCTACTTCCACTGGGTAGGCGGGTTGTTGCAGGGTGATATGGGTTATTCATTCGAATATCAGATGCCGGTCAATGATGTTGTGCAGGGCCGCATGTGGCTGACCATACTGGTATCATTTGTCACCATCGTCTTTACCTGGGTCATTGCCTTTCCGATAGGAATATACTCTGCCACCCATCAATATTCATGGGGGGATTACGGCCTGACCTTCCTTGGACTGATCGGTCTTGCTACTCCCAATTTCCTGCTGGCGCTGATCTTCATGTATTTTGCCAATATCTGGTTTGGCTTGTCGATTGGCGGGCTGATGGACCCTGAATATGTCAATGCTTCGATGAGTTGGGCCAAGTTTGGTTCGATCCTTGAGCATTTATGGATACCGGTTCTGATTATCGGTACTTCCGGCACTGCCGGCATGATCAGGCGGTTGCGTGCCAATCTGCTGGATGAGCTGCAAAAGCAATATGTAACCACCGCGCGCGCCAAGGGCCTGCCTCCATTCAGGGCCCTGATGAAATACCCGCTGCGCATGGCTTTGAACTTTTTCATTTCTGATATTGGTTCCCTGCTTCCATCCATTATTTCCGGGGCGGAAGTAACAGCCATTGTCCTGTCACTGGAAACCACCGGGCCGTTGCTGATTTCAGCCCTGCAAAGTCAGGACATGTATCTGGCCGGATCATTCCTTATGGTACTTGCCTGTTTGACCGTGATCGGGGTTTTGATTTCTGATATTGCGCTGGCCATTCTTGATCCGCGCATCAGACTGCAGGGCGGGAGCACCAAATGACCGAGATTTCGCAAATCCCGCCAAATGGCGCTGACATGCAGCATTTTGTCCGTAAAGACAAATTTGATCCCAAAGCGGTTGAAAAGCTCACCCCTGAACAGGAAAAAGTCTATCTGGCATCGCAATGGCGCCTGATGTGGTGGAAGTTCAAGAAACACCGTCTGGCGGTTGTTTCCGCAGTTTTTCTGATCATACTTTATGCCTCGATTGCCATTTCCGAGTTTTTGGCACCTTACGGACTTGTCAACCGGCATGTGGACTTCATTCATGCCCCGCCCCAGAAACTGCATCTGTTCCATGAAGGCAAATATGTCGGCCCGTTTGTCTATGGCATGAACTACAAGCTGAACATGACCAATCTGAAGCGTGAATACACCATTGATAAAACCAAAGTACAAAAAATCAGATTTTTATGTCGTGGTGAATCCTATGATTTCTGGGGCATGACCACCAGCAATATTCACTTGTTCTGTGCCGCCAAAAACGGCACCCTGTTCCTGCATGGCACTGACCGTCTTGGCCGTGATGTGATGTCAAGGATGATATATGGCGCCCGCATATCCTTGACTATCGGTCTGATTGGCATAACCATATCATTCCTTTTAGGGATTTCCATTGGCGGTATTGCCGGATATTATGGTGGACTGGCTGACATGATCATCCAGCGGGTGATTGAAGTTCTGCAATCCATACCTTCTGTTCCTCTATGGCTGGCGCTTGCCGCCATCATGCCGGTGACCTGGTCGCCTATTGTGGTCTATTTCGGGATAACCATTATCCTTGGCCTGATAGACTGGACAGGACTGGCAAGGGCCGTTCGCTCCAAGCTTTTGGCGCTGCGCGAAGAAGACTATGTTCTGGCCGCCCAGCTAATGGGCGCAAGGCCAACGCGGATTATCATGCGCCATCTGGTTCCAGGTTTCATGAGCCATTTGATAGCCTCGGCCACAATCACCATACCAACCATGATTTTAGGTGAAACCGCACTCAGCTTTTTAGGTCTTGGCCTGCGTGCTCCCATTACCAGTTGGGGGGTGCTGCTGACAGAAGCGCAAAATATCAATGCAGTGGCACTTTACCCGTGGCTGCTATTCCCGGTTGTGCCGGTAATAATGGTGATCCTGGCCTTTAACTTTCTTGGAGATGGCCTTCGCGATGCAGCCGATCCTTACAAGTAGCAAATGTGATCTGCATGTGAAGGGCAAGGCCCTTTTTCAGGCCTGCATTCTATGCAATAGTGAAGTGATGCGGGATTTGAGGGAGTTCCCTGGTCAGTTGGTAAAGCTTTGGGAGGCCACAACAGTTGCGGCGTGATAATGTACGCATATTGATGTACAGCCACGACACATTTGGACTTGGCCATCTGCGTCGCTGCCGTACTATTGCCCATGCTCTGGTGGAACGTATTTCCGGTTTGCAGGTGCTGATCATTTCCGGCTCCAGCATTACCGGCGCTTTTGACTTTCGTGTCCGGGTCGACTTTGTAAAAATCCCGTCAGTAATCAAGCTGCATTCTGGTGAATATAAATCAATGAGCGATCATATCGACATTGATGAAACCATTGAAATGCGCTCATCAATGATCAGGGATACCGCCCGCTCATTCAAACCTGACATCATGATTGTTGACAAGGAGCCGCTTGGCCTGCGCGGGGAAATGGAAGACACATTGCTGGAGCTGAAGGCTGCAGGTACTTGTCTGGTGCTTGGCATGCGCGATGTTATGGATTCCCCCGAACTGCTGAAGCGTGAATGGGCACCCAAGGACATGATTACCAGAATTGACGAGATTTATGATCATGTCTGGGTCTATGGACCCCATGATTTCTACGAACCGCTTACCGGGATGGATGTACCGCAAAGCCTTGATAAACGCATCACCTATACCGGTTTTTTGCGCCGTTCCATGCCGCAATCAACCATGCGGCATGAACGGACGGACAAGGATTTCATACTGGTTACTACCGGTGGCGGCGGTGACGGGGCGGCTATGCTGAAAAATGTCATTGCCGGTTATGAATATGCCCCTGAGATTCCTCTTGATGCGCTTATGGTGCTTGGCCCGTTCATGCCGGCAACTGAACGCGATATTATCTATCAGCGCGCCGAGGCAACAGGGCGTATCCAGATTATCGAATTTGACGCCCTGATTGAAAAACTGATTGTTGAATCCAGCGGACTGGTAGGTATGGGTGGCTATAATACTTTTTGCGAAATGCTGTCCTTTGGCAAGCCATCCCTGATTATCCCGCGCCGCAAACCGCGCCGTGAACAATTTGTCCGCGCCAGCAGGGCTTCTGAACTGGTACTTGCCAGAATGCTGCACCCCGATGATGCTGAAAACCCGAAACTGATGGCCGAAGCTTTGAGCATACTTCCAGAGCAGCCCGTACCATCAAGAAAACTGGTAACTTCCATGATGGGAGGCCTGACAAAACTGTGTGATATTACCCAGCAGATTATTTCAGACAGAGCCTCACCGGATCTTTCTGTTGTCAAGGGTGGCTTGCAGTAATTGACCGTGAAACCAGATACAATCGCCATAATCCTCAAAGGCTATCCACGCCTGTCTGAAACCTTTATTGCCCAGGAATTGCGGGGGCTGGAAAAGGCCGGTTTCAAATTGCAACTTGTCTCCCTGCGCCATCCAACCGACAAACATACTCACCCGGTACATGATGAGATTGAAGCAGGAGTTACATATCTGCCGGAATATCTGCATGATGAACCATTGCGGGTGATAAAGGGCTGGTGGAAAGCCCGCAAACTGTCAGGCTTCAAACGTGCACTTGCCCAGTTCTTCAAGGATTTCAGGCGCGACAAGACCCGCAATCGAATCCGCCGTTTTGGTCAGGCCATGGTTCTGGCAGCCGAAATGCCGGAAAATATTGTCCATCTGCATGCCCATTTCATCCACACACCAGCCAGTGTAACCCATTATGCCAGCCTGATTACCGGCCTTAAATGGTCCTGTTCGGCCCATGCCAAGGATATCTGGACTTCAACCGATGCTGATCTGAAAGGAAAGTTTGAAGATGTTGAATGGGCTGTAACCTGCACTCGTAA
Organism: Hyphomicrobiales bacterium; assembly: GCA_026990765.1. Classification (GTDB taxonomy): domain Bacteria; phylum Pseudomonadota; class Alphaproteobacteria; order Rhizobiales; family Aestuariivirgaceae; genus JALWJW01. Next base: position 16,007 of record JALXCV010000042.1, read on the forward strand.
TGGCTGGAAACATCTGCAATCACTGGCCAGCGATCCTCACAAGGTGCATCTGAGTTATCATGGCCTTGATCTGTCACGTTTCGCGCCACCAGAGAACCCCGGTTCAACCCGCGATGGCAGTAACCCTTCTGATCCGGCAGCGCTGATAACCGTGTGTCGCGCTGTTGAGAAAAAGGGCCTGGATGTTTTAATGCGTGCCTTTGCCCTGTTGCCCGATGATCTGAACTGGCGCTGGGTGCATATTGGGGCAGGTGGACTGGTCAAGGATTTGCAGTCCCAGGCTGAAGATATTGGAATTTCCCAGCATCTTTTATGGCAGGGAGCAATGCCGCAAACCGGAGTGCTTGAACAATACCGCAAATCCGACCTGTTTGTCCTTCCCTGCAGGATTGCCGCTGATGGTGACCGTGATGGTTTGCCCAATGTGATTGTAGAAGCCCAAAGTCAGGCAATCCCGGTTGTCTCCACCACGGTTTCAGGAGTGCCGGAACTGGTAACAGATGGTGAAAACGGCCTGCTGGTCAATTCTGAAGACCCTGAACAATTATCCAGAGCAATAGAGCAACTGATAAGATCACCTCAACTTCGCCGGAAAATGGGTGAAGCAGGTGAGGCAAAGGTTCGCCGGCATTTTGATCATCTGGTATCGATAAATGATCTGACCGAATTGTTCAAATCTGTTGGTGTATACCTGAACAGGACACCAAAATGACCAGAGTTATGTTTTACGTCCAGCACCTAAAGGGCATTGGCCATATCGTCCGGGCCAGCCTGATTTCGCGTGCCCTGCATGATCATGGGCTGGATGTTACCATAGTCATGGGTGGTGACCCGGTTGACGGGTTTCCTGCCCCCGGTCCCAAATGTATTTCTTTGCCGCCTTTGAGGGCAGGGGAAATATCATTTAATGATCTAACCGGTGCCGGTGGCAAACTGGCCGATGAAGCCTATCTGTCAAACCGCCGTGAGCTGTTGCTGCAAGCCTTTCAGGAGATCAAGCCTGACATATTGATAACCGAGGCTTTCCCGTTTGGTCGCCGCCAGATGCACTTTGAACTTCTGCCTTTGCTTGATGCGGCAAAAAACCTTGAAAAACCACCACTTATTGCCTGTTCCGTCCGTGATATTCTGGAGGTCAAGAAGAAGATCAAACGGGCGGAGGAAACGGTAAGAATCCTCAATGATTCCTATGATCTGGTAATGGTGCATGGTGACCCGGTTTTTGCCAGACTGGATGAAACCTTCCCGCTTGCCGATCAGATCAGGCCAAAGATCAGATATACCGGGCTGGTAGTGGGCAATGTATCGCCCCTGAGTGGGCCTGCCTATGATGTGGTCATATCTTCTGGTGGTGGAGCAACAGGTGAAAACCTGATGAATGTGGCCCGCAAGACCTATGGCATTTCCGGTCTTGAGCATTTGAAATGGTGCTTTGTTACCGGCGCCAACCTGCCCAGCAAATCCTGTGCTGCTCTTGAAAGGGAATGCTGTTCTGATATTAAAATAGAAAGATACAGAAGTGATTTTCGTGCCTTGCTTGCCAATGCAAGATTATCGGTGTCAAGGGCCGGTTACAACACCACCTGTGACCTTCTCCAGGCCGGTTGTCCTTCCGTATTGGTGCCATATGCAGCAGGTGAGGAAACCGAGCAGACCCGCCGCGCTGAAAAGCTGGGAACTCTTGGTTTTGCAACTGTCGTCAATGAAAAAACCATAACCCCGAAAAAACTTGCTGATGCAATGAACCGGGCCATCAATATGAAACCGGCAATCTGTCTTTCTGATCTGATGACAGATGGTGTTTCCCGGTCGGTAAGCATATTGATTGATGCCTTGCGGGAAAAGAACACAAAAACATGATCTTGTAAACATTGACATATTCCCATGCGTCGTGTTCGATGCAGAACAGGGCTTGAGCAAAGGAAACTGCAATATGGGGATGTTATATAACTAAATGCCGTTGCGGCACTTTTAATGCGCTGACCAATCTGGCGCGGCAAAAAACAGTTTCATATTGCCTTAACAGCATTGCTGAGGGAAAGGTTCAACAGTTTGGCAACAGAAAAACAAAAAGATGACTATTCCCTTCCAGAGAATGTTTTCAAATTCGCCTGGAAGCACACCAAAAAACAGCAAATCTGGGTGCTGTCTATCGTTTTGCTTTCCATGCCAACCTATTTTATGGCTCTGGATTTACCCAAACGCATAGTCAATGGACCTATATCAGGCCAGGGGTTTGAGTTTGCCGGGGCCAAGGGAACATTCCTGAATATATCTGTCAGCCTTCCTGACTGGCTTGGCGGTAGTGAACCAATTGAATTATTCTCCGGTTTTCAGCTCGACCGCCTGCCGATGCTGATTGGCCTTTGCACGGTTTTCCTGGGGCTGGTAATTATTAACGGCCTGTTCAAATTCTATATAAACACCTATAAGGGCCGTCTTGGCGAACGCATGTTGCGCCGTCTGCGCTATGAGCTTATCGACCGGGTTTTGCGCTTTCCCATTCCGGTGTTCAAGCGGATAAAACCGGCTGAAGTTTCATCCATGGTCAAGGATGAGGTCGAACCGATTGGCGGCTTTATTGGCGATGCCTTTGTAACCCCGGTGTTTCTTGGTGGTCAGGCAATAACTGCCATGGCTTTCATCATGATGCAAAGTTTCTGGCTGGGACTGATTGCCGGTGGCATCGTTCTGGTGCAGGCAATACTGATTCCAAGACTGCGCCGCCGCCTGATCGAACTTGGCCGCCAGCGCCAGTTGACAGCAAGGCAATTGTCAGGCCGGGTTGGAGAGCTGGTTGAAGGTATTTCATCAGTTCATGTCAATGATACTTCCAATTATGAACGCGCTGAGGCTTCATCACGACTGGGCAAGATTTTTTCAATCCGTTATGAATTGTTCCAGCGCAAGTTCTTCGTCAAGTTCCTGAATAATTTTCTGGCCCAGGTAACCCCGTTCCTGTTCTATCTGCTGGGTGGTTATTATGCCATAACCGGGCGTCTGGATATTGGCCAGCTGATTGCGGTCATAGCTGCTTACAAGGATTTGCCCGGCCCGATCAAGGATCTGATCAACTGGGATCAGCAACGACTTGATGTTCAGGTCAAATACTCACAGGTTACCGACCAGTTTCACGTTGAAGATATGCTGGACCCGCTTTTACAGTCTGTCACCTTTGACAAGGTCGGTCCTTTGGGTGAGAAGTTCTCTGTTTCATCACTTACAGTTACAGATGATTCCGGCACCCGATTGCTGGATAGTGTCAGTACGATTTTACCGATACATGAACATGTGGCCATTGTCGGATCGCTTAATTCAGGTGGCGAAACCTTTGCCGATGTTCTGGCCCGGCTGTTGCCGACAACTGCCGGTCGCGCCAAGATAGATGCTGATGATCTGGAAAATCTGCCTCAATGGCGAACTGGCAGGCGTATTGGCTATGTTCCAGCCGATGTTTCACTGTTTTATGGCACTGTTGGCGATAATCTGCTTTACGGCCTGAAACATGCCCCATTCAGACCTCGTGAATATCAAGGTGAGGATAAAAAACGGCGATTATGGGAAATTGCTGAAGCCCATAATTCCGGTAATTGTGATCTTGATATCAATGCCGACTGGATTGATTATGAAAGTGCCGGTGTTGAAGATTATAACGGCCTGATCAACAAGACCATGCAGGTTCTCAATGTTGTCAATCTCACCGGTGATATTATGAATTTTGGCTTGCGCGGCACCATTGATCCTGCTGCCAAACCGCAACTGGCTGAAAAAATCATGACCGCTCGCCGCGAGCTTGGCAAAAGGCTGAGCGAAGAGCCATATGCCGAAATGGTGGAATTATTTGACCCTGAAGCCTATACAAATCAGGCCACAATTGCTGAAAACATTATTTTTGGAACTGGCTCTGGCAATCTTGAAAATGGCGGCAACAAGGCTGTTTATGCCTATCTTCACAAAGTCCTTAGTGAAGAAAATCTGGACAGGGATCTGTTTGAAATGGGGCGGGAAATTGCTTCAACCGTGATTGAACTGTTTGCCGACCTGCCCCCCGGCCATCCATTCTTTGAGCAACTAAGCTTCATGACGGCAGAAGAAATCCCTGAATATCAGGTGTTGCTAAATCGCCTGAAAGGGGTTGGCTTTGAACAAAGCAAACCACAGGACAGGAAAGACCTTGTCCGCCTGACATTCTCCTATATCGAACCTCGCCATCGTCTTGGCCTGATGGATGAAGCCTTGTGCGCAAGGCTGATGCACGCAAGGCGCAATTTCCGCGATAATTTGCCGGATGATCTTTCAAATGAAATAGAATTTTATGATCCTGATACCTATAACTCCATGGCCTCTGTTCAGGATAATATACTGCTTGGCCGTATTGCCTATGGGGTGGCTGGTGGCAAGGACACGATTTTGTCATTGATCCGTCAGGTGCTGGATGAGCATGATCTGCATGATGAGATATTTACCGTCGGGCTGGATTATGAAGTTGGAACCGGTGGCAAAAGACTAACCTCGGGCCAGCGCCAGAAACTGGCATTGGCAAGAGCACTGATCAAGCAACCAGACTATCTTATCGTCAACCGGGCGCTGGTTGCACTGGACCGTCCCAGTCAGGAGCAAATTCTGGAGAATGTGCTGGCTTATTCAAAAAATGAAGATGGCAGTGAGCGCGGGGTCTTGTGGGTGCTGGCCAATCCGGCCATGGGCAAACGGTTTGACCGGGTTCTGGTAATGAAGGAAGCAAGACTGGTTGAAGATGGAGCACCCTCTGAACTTGTCCGCAAGAATGGTGAATTTGCAAAACTTGTTGCATGAATATTGTACCGGGGAAAATAAACAGGTGAATTATGGCATCAATATTACAGGAAGTTGAAATGTTGCGGCGGGTGCCGCTATTCAGTCAGATTGATCCGGCAAAACTGAAATTACTGGCATTTACCTCTGAACGAATGACCTTTCAGGCTGGTCAGGACCTGTGCAAGCAGGGTGACAGCGGTGATGCCGCATATGTGATTATCAATGGTGATGCTGATGTTATTGTCGAACAGGGCGGCAATGAGATCGTGGTTGCCAGGGTTTCTGAAAATGCTGTTATTGGCGAGATAGCGGTACTGTGCGAAATACCCCGCACCGCCACGGTTCGTGCCATGACCAGACTGGATGCGCTGCGCATTGACAAGGAACATTTCCTGCGCCTGATCCGCGAGTTTCCCGAAATGGCTGTGGAAGTCATGCGCGAACTGGCAGACCGGTTGACCAAAACCACGGCAGAGCTTACCCAGGCCCGAAATGACTTAAAGGAACTTGCGGGCTAGTCGCATGGCATTAATCCATGCTAATAGATTGAGTCGGGCAATAACAGATAACAGAGATATGCCATGACATTTATAATCATCGCTGTCATATTGGCAGTCGTAATTTTCTACGTAATCGGCCTGTACAACAAGCTGGTCAAAACCCGCCAGATGGTTGAAGAAGGCTGGAGCGGCATTGATGTGCAGCTTAAGCGCAGATCAAATCTTATTCCAAATCTTTTAGCTGCTGTTAAAGGTTACATGAAGCATGAAAAATCCATTCTGACCGAAGTGACACAATTGCGTGCCGGGGTAAAAAACGCTGAAACCCAGGGACCTGAAGCGCGTGCCAAGGCAGAAAATGCTTTAAGTGGCGGTCTGTTGAAACTGTTTGCGGTTATGGAAAACTATCCAGACCTGAAAGCCAATGAGAATGTCATGCAGTTTCAGCAATCGCTTGAAGAGGTCGAGGACCAGATTCAAATGTCGCGGCGCTATTATAATGGTGCGGTTCGCAACATGAATGTGCTGGTGGAAAGCTTCCCGTCCAATCTGGTGGCCAACCAGTTCGGTTTCATTTCTGCAGAATATTTTGAAATTGATGATCCGGCATCACGCCAGGTGCCAAAGGTTGAGTTTTAGGAAAACATTTGATGAGACTGGTTCTCACATTCTTGCTGGCAATGTTTGTGTCAGTTGTTTCAGCTGCAGCAACTGAACGGATTTTGAAATTTGAAAGCGATATTACTGTCAAAGTTGATGGTACATTGCATGTGGTTGAAACCATCACGGTAAAGGCTGAGAGCAGAAACATAAAGCGTGGAATTTATCGTGATTTTCCAATTCGTTACAATGAAAATGGCTATTGGCGATATGTAGGTTTCAAGCTGCTAAAGGTTGAACGTGACGGCCATGCCGAACCATGGTTTGACATGGCATCAGGTGATTTCAAACGCATATATATCGGCAGCAAATCGGTATTCCTGAAACCGGGAATATATACTTATCGCCTGACCTATGACACTACCCGGCAGTTGCGATATTTTGATGATTTTGACGAGCTGTACTGGAATGTAACGGGCAATAACTGGGCATTTCCAATAGACAAGGCAATTGCCAGAATTACCTTGCCCCCAAAGGCAAAAATTCAGCAACAACAAGCCTATACCGGTTCTTATCGCTCAACCCGCAATGATGCCAATGTTATCCAGCAGCTTGACAATGAAATCTATTACGAAGCCTCAAACCTGCAGCGCCGCGAGGGCCTGACAATTGCGGTTGGCTGGCAAAAGGGTGTTGTAAGTCGCCCGGGGCTGTTACAGCACTGGTTCTGGCGCTTGTGGGACAATCTTGGGTTAGCCCTGTTAATGGCCGGAACATTTGCGGTGGGTTATTATTTTATCCATATCTGGAACCGCATTGGCCGCGACCCGCAAGCCGGTGTGATTATTCCATTATTCACCCCGCCAAAAGGCCTGTCGCCAGCAGCTGTCAGCTATATTCATTTCCAGAAATTCCGTTCAGCAGGCAAGGGCGCTACAGTACCCTTCATTGCAGCCCTGGTATCGCTTGCCACCAAAGGGGCAGTTAAAATTGACGATACCAACACCAATCTGACACTGACCAAAGTCGCGGAAAATCCTCAGCTGGAATTTGCCGGTGAGAAGCTTTTGTTCAATACCCTGCTTGGCAGTCGCAAATCCATTGAGTTCAAACAATCCAATCATACAACAGTGCAACTGGCCCGTAACCTGTTCCGCAACGAAATTGGACGAGAACATGCAAGCGTCTATTTCCGCAATAATTATCTGTATTTTGCCGCAGGAGCGGTTATCTCACTGCTGATTGTTGCCGGATTTTTTTTCCTGCAACAACCATCTGAAGATACCTTCTTGACGTTGCTATGGGCTTTCATCTTTGCCCTTGCCGGTTCTTTCCTGTTATCCATGGGGCTGCGCCGGCTATGGGACTGGATACCAGGTGGTGGTTCCAAGATAACCGGTGTGGTTTTTACTGTCCTGGGAATAATCGTGCTGTTCCCTTCTGTTACCATGTCACTGATAGTGGAGAACACTCCCTTGTGGGTTCCCATCGCCCTTTCGGCAATTGCAGTGATGAATGTCAGCTTCTTTCACCTGTTGCGGGCACCCACTGAAATGGGGCGCAAGACCATGGACGAGATTGAAGGTTTCAAACTATATTTGTCTGTTGCTGAAGCCGAGCGCATGAACATGGATAACGCACCTGATGTGACACAGGAAATCTTTGAAAAATACCTGCCATATGCCATTGCTCTGGGGGTGGAAAAACCCTGGTCAAAAGCCTTTGAGAAATTTCTTGAAAAAACTGCAGGTGCCACTGGCAACACCTCATATTCCCCAGGCTGGTATCAAGGACCTTCACACTGGAACAGCGGTTCTCTTGCCGGTGCAACAGCAGGTGTGATCTCTGGTGTATCTGCTGGTA
>JALXCV010000043.1 GCA_026990765.1 Hyphomicrobiales bacterium
GCCATCAGCTGTTACAGTTTCTGCAACAGGTCGACCCGGTTCGGATTGTAAAAATGCGCTCCGTCCTCCTGTAAGTGCTGCTCAAACTTGGCCTTGACCTTGGCCAGAACTTCATCGGTCACATTATAATCATTATAGCTCAGACCCATGAATGTCTGCTTGAAACGCTCAAAGTTCCGGTAAAGCCGGTGATTATTATAAAAAATCTGTTTAACCAGTGCGAACCTGCCATCATCAACCGCGCCCTTGATAGTGGCAAAGGCTGCTTCGCGCATTTGCTTTTCATCATGGAAAATACGCCAGATTTCATCCAGTTCACCATCATATACCGGTTCGGTAAAATAGGCATAACCGCCCGGTTTCAAGACCCGGTGAACCTCATTCATCGCCTTTGCCATAAGCTCCAACGGCACATGGTGCATTGAGCGGAACATGAAAACCACATCAAAGCTTGCATCATCAGCCGGGATTTCGGCAGCTGATCCATATTTGTAGGTAAGGTTATCCGGTGTTTGCGTTTGCAGATTCTTTGCAAGCTGCACCTTGTCAATCTCCATGGCTGTTATGGTGCGCCCGGTCCCTTCACCGGCCATGGTGACAGAGTGGCGCCCGTCACCGCATCCAAGGTCCAAAATGTTGCAGCCATCCAGCTTTAATTCACTGTTGTAGATGTCAGGTTCTTCACATATTGGCGTTTCACCAGGTGCTTTTAGTTGCATTATTTCAATCCGTTACATGAATTTTCAGACTCAATTTGTCAGGGTTTGAGAATTTCCATCTCGATCGGGCCATCTGCCCGGCCATTAATGAACTGTTCCACATAGTCATTGCCGGAATCATCAATCTCGTCAGCGCTTCCTTGCCAGATTATTTTACCCTTGTAGATCATTGCAATATCATCGGCAATCTTGCGCGCTGATGCCATGTCATGAGTAATGGAAATAGTGGTTGCCCCTAATCGCTTGACGCAATCAACGATCAGATTATTGATCACATCAGCCATGATCGGGTCAAGTCCGGTTGTTGGTTCATCAAAAAAGATGATATCCGGGTTATCGGCAATTGCCCTTGCCAGCCCCACACGTTTTTGCATGCCGCCCGATAATTCAGCCGGGTATAATTCCCCCACATCCGGGCCAAGCCCAACTTGTGCCAGCTTGTCAATTGCAATTTCCCTGGCCGCATCCCGCTTCATGCTTTTGCCCTGCATCAGTCCGAAAGCAACATTGGCCCACACGGGCAGGGAGTCAAATAGTGCGCCCCCCTGAAACAGCATGCCAAAATGCTGCAACACCTCATCGCGCCGCCGCCCCTTCATGCCTGTAACATCATCACCATCAATATATATGGAGCCGCTTTCTGGCCTTAGCAGCCCAAGAATACATTTCAGCATGACCGACTTGCCGGTTCCAGACCCGCCAATAACCACCATTGAACGCCCGCGCATGACCGACAGATCAAGCCCGTTCAGCACATGCTTTGGCCCGAAACTCTTTTGGACATTCTTTAGTTCAATATGTGGCCGTGTCATGCCAGTACTCCGCAAACAGCCGTTGCCGGCAATATCATCAGACATGGCCTGACAGTCCAGGCGGGATATGAGAAATTATGAGAATTTACTGTCATTTCTTCAATCTCACCCGGAAAACAATAGCGACGTCATCAGGTAATTCGTCGTCAGAATAAGAATGGAAGCTGATACAACGGCATTTGTAGTTGCCCGGCCAACCCCTTGCGCCCCGCCGCGTGAGTTAAACCCGTGATAACAACCCATCAGCGCAATGATGAACCCGAAAACCGCTGACTTGATCAACCCGGAAGTAATATCGGCAAGTTGCAGGAAATCCACTGTATTTTTCAGATAGGCCCCGGAATTGAACCCGAGGCTTTCAGTGCCGACAATGAACCCGCCCATAATGCCGATCGTATCAGCGACAACCACCAGCAGCGGCATGGTAATGACTGCCGCCAATATGCGCGGGGCCACCAGATATTTGAACGGATTGGTGGACAAGGTAACCAGAGCATCTATCTGTTCGGTAACCCGCATGGTGCCAAGCTCTGCCGCAATCGCAGCTGATACCCGCCCGGCAACCATCAACCCGGCCAGCACCGGCCCCAATTCACGAGTAATGCCCAGCGCCACAATCGATGAAACCAGATTTTCAGCATTGAACCGAGAGCCGCCTATAAATATCTGCAGGGCTAGCACTCCGCCGGTAAAAAATGCGGTAAGCCCGACTACAGGTAGCGAATAATAACCGATCCGCATCATCTGTGCCAGCAATTGCCGCCCGTAGAAAGGTGGCATCACCATCCGCAATATTGCGTCCTTGGCAAACAGGCTGACCCGCCCAACCTCTGCAATCAGCGCCAGTACCACGCTGCCAATCTGTGCCAGAAAATTCATATGGGGTTATATTACCCTTAAAGTCAGTGTTTATGATTCGAGCGGTGAGTATACAAGCGCATAACGCGATCCCAAACTGGTAATAATTTCATATGGTATGGTTCCAGCCCATTTTGCCATGTCATCAATGGTAATATTATCGCCCATTATCTCAACCTTTTGCCCCACAACTGCCTTGTCTGCCGGTATCTCTGTCAGGTCAATGGTGATCAGATCCATCGATATGCGCCCGATAATGGGAACGAAATGCCCGGCAATGAATACTTGCGCCGGCCCATCATTGGCAGGCCATGACAGCGACCGCAAAATGCCATCTCGATAGCCTATTCCCAGCACCCCGACCCGCGAGCGTTTGCGCGCCTTCCAGGTGGCTCCATAACCAACCGTTTCACCCTCATTCAATTCGCGCACCTGTAAAACCTGGGCATAAAGATGTACTACCGGTGACATGGGGTTGCCGCGTGTGGCAAACGGATTGCCGCCATAAAGAGCAATCCCGGGCCGGACAATATCATAGGCAAATTCATCGCCCAGAAATGTGCCGGGCGAATTGGCAAGGCTGGCTGGTGCTTCAGGCAGCATGGCGCGCATATGGTCAAATTTTTGCCGCTGCATTTCGTTCATCGGATTGGCTGGATCATCACCACATGCCAGATGTGACATCACCAGATCCAGTTTGAAACTGTTAAGGGTTGCCTTGTCTTTTGCAAGAATTGCCAGTTCGGCCTCACTGAAACCCAACCGGTTGATCCCGGTATCAAGATGAATGCCGGTTGCCAGCTTTGCATGACATTGGCGGCAATACTGGCTCCACTCACGCATTTGTTGCAGTGAAGCAACCACCGGTATCAGGCTGTTTTCGCCATAAAGCTCAGCCTGTCCCGGCAGTACACCACTCAAAACATAAATCTTTGCTTCGGGTACAATGTAGCGCAATTCAATGCCTTCATGCGGCAGGGCAACAAAGAAATGCCGACAACCGGCCTGCCACAAGGCCCTTGTTACCTGTTCAACCCCGATACCATAGGCATCTGCCTTGACAGCAGCCCCGCAGGCAGCCTTTCTGGCCCGCTTGTCCAGCTTTCGCCAGTTATCCTGCAGGATTTTCAGATCAATACATAAAGCAGCCCCGGTTTCCTCCGGCCTGACCTTTTTGGCGCGATACATAATTTGTTCCCCTGTTAAAACTGCCTTGTGAACAGTTTGACTTCACCGGACCTTGCCGGGTGACCCATTATCATATTTGATTTGCTTGAACCTGATTGTTGACGCCAAATGCAGCAAAAATACGCCATGATACCACCTTGTTGCTTTCAGGTTTTACTGGTTCACCGGGGCAAGCCGGATTGAATCGAGGTGATAAGGAAAAACAGACATGGGTAAGTCTGTTACCTTTCCGCCTAATCCATCGGTTCTGGTAAATATTCGTTGCGTATCAGATCCCGGAACCTTGTCAGATTTGCATCGAACATCAATTGCACGGTGCCGGTTGGTCCATGGCGCTGCTTGCCGATAATTACCTCGGTGATGCCGGTTGCCTTGTCCATCTCGTCTTGCCAGGCGAAATGTTCTTCAGTATTTGGTTTTGGTTCCTTGCGGGCCAGATAATATTCTTCACGATAGATGAATGTTACCACGTCAGCATCCTGCTCGATCGAACCTGATTCACGAAGGTCTGCCAGTTGCGGGCGCTTGTCGTCGCGATTTTCCACCTGTCGTGAAAGCTGCGACAGGGCCATGATCGGAACATTCAGTTCCTTGGCCAGAGCCTTGAGCCCGGTGGTAATTTCGGTCACTTCCTGCACCCGCCCTTCAGCCGCCTTGCGCGATGAGCCAGTCAGCAATTGCAGATAATCGACGATAATCAGTCCGATACCGCGCTGGCGTTTCAGCCGCCGCGCTCTTGCTGCAAGCTGGGCAATGGAAATGCCGCCAGTATCATCAATATATAATGGCAGAGATTGTAATTCCTGTGAGACTTCCACAATTTTGTGAAATTCTTCCTCGGTAATCTTGCCACGCCGGATTTTTTCCGATGAAATTCCCGACTGCTCCGACATGATACGTGTTGCCAGCTGTTCAGATGACATTTCCAGTGAGAAAAAGGCTACAACTCCACCATTCTTGACTTTCAATGTACCATCTGGCTGGTGCTCGGCCTCATAGGCCTTGGCAACATTATAGGCAATATTGGTGGCCAGTGAGGTTTTACCCATGGCAGGGCGCCCGGCCAGAATAAGCAGGTCAGATGCCTGCAATCCGCCAAGCTTTTCATCAAGATCGGTCAGCCCGCACGAAATCCCCGACAACCCGCCATCTCGCTCATAGGCAGCAGCTGCCATGTCAACAGCTTCGGTCAGTGCCAGTCCGAAAGCCTGAAATCCCTGACCATATTTCCCGGCCTCGGCGATTTCATACAAGGATTGTTCAGCCCGCTCAATCAACTCGCGCGAATGAACTTCCACATCCATTTCAAAGGCTTCATTGACAATGTCAGTGCCGATATTGATCAATTCACGTCGTTGCGCCAGCTCATATATGGACCGGCCATATTCTTCAGTGTTCAAAATAGTGGCCGCAGATGCCGCCAGCCGTGCCAGATAGGCAGGCCCGCCAATTTCATTCAGCGTTTCATCTGATTCAAAATAGGTCTTCAGCGTCACCGGTGATACCAGCTTGCCGGCCCGGATCAGGGTTGAAGCAGCTTCAAAAATCCGCGCATGAATGCCTTCATAAAAATGTTTCGGCTCCAGAAAGCCGGTAACCCGGTCGCAAGCCTCATTATTGACCAGAATTGCCCCGAGCAAAGCCTGCTCGGCTTCCAGATTGTGCGGTGCCGACTTGTAATCATCCAGAGCTTCATCGTCCGGGGTCAAGTCATAGGCGTTATCTATTCTAACTGTGTTGTTCATAATTCTATTGGTAATGCAATTATTAACAAATTGTGAAAATACAAAAGTTAATGCACGCTATCCACATTTATCCACAGCCGGGACAAAACAGATTCATTTTAAGCTTGATTTTTAAGCCAAACAGGAGATTAGCCGCGCTTGTTAAAAAAATCATATCAGATTCGCTGCCTGGCAGCAAAATTGCCAGAATTGACTTGCCAGCAGATTAAATCCCGTATATTACATGTTTATGTTTTGTTCTCTTATTGGGGTAGTCTGGTACTATGGCCAAGCCATCAGCAAATTTTGTCTGTCAGTCCTGTGGCGCCATATCTGGCAAATGGGCCGGGCAGTGCGGTAATTGCGGGGAGTGGAACTCGCTCGTCAAAGAAGAAGTTGCCGCGCCCCTGTCTGGTGCAGCAGGCACCAGACTGCCAAAGGGAAGCTCGGCAGCACTGGTTCCAATGTCTGGTAAAACTGTTGATCCGCCAAGGGTCTTGACCGGAATAGGCGAGCTTGACCGGGTTGCCGGTGGCGGATTTGTTCCAGGTTCCGGCATTCTTATTGGTGGAGACCCGGGAATTGGTAAGTCCACCCTGCTGACGCAGGCGCTGGCAGCTCTGGCCAACAGGGGGGAGCGGGTCATCTATATAACCGGTGAGGAGGCAATAGCTCAGGTTCGCCTTCGCGCCAGACGTCTTGGCATTGCAGATACAGATGTGCTGCTGGCAGCGCAAACCAATGTTTCTGATATTCTGGCCACCCTGTCAGATGGTCCACCACCTGCAGTGGTGGTGATTGATTCTATCCAGACATTGTGGTCGCCAATGATAGAATCAGCCCCCGGTACAGTTTCGCAATTGCGCGCCGGATCAGAAAGCCTCATTCGGTTTGCCAAACAAAAAGGCACAACCATCCTGTTTGTCGGCCATGTTACCAAGGATGGGCAGATTGCCGGGCCGAAAGTCATTGAGCATATGGTGGATACGGTTTTGTATTTTGAAGGTGATCGCGGCCACCAGTTCCGCATATTGCGGGCAGTCAAGAACCGTTTTGGCCCGACAGATGAAATCGGGGTGTTTGAAATGTCCGATGAAGGGCTTAGGGAGGTTGCCAACCCTTCCAGCCTGTTCATTTCACAACATGAATCCGGTGCTCCCGGTTCTGCCGTATTTGCCGGCATGGAAGGATCACGCCCCTTGTTGATGGAAGTACAGGCGCTGGTTTCCCCGTCAGCGCTTGGCACCCCCCGGCGCGCCGTGGTTGGCTGGGACAATAATCGTCTCGCCATGATTCTGGCAGTTCTGGAAACCCGCGCCGGGGTTCAGATTGGCTCTTATGATGTGTATCTAAATGTTGCAGGCGGCCTTAAAGTGCGCGAACCGGCAGCTGATCTGGCAGTGGCAGCAGCTCTGGTTTCATCCCTGACCGGTGCACCCATTCCGACAAAAACCATTTTATTTGGTGAAATTGCCTTGTCAGGTGCCGTGCGCGCCGTCGGGCAGACTGCAAATCGCCTGAAAGAGGCGGAAAAGCTGGGGCTTGAGCAATGTGTAATCGCCAAATCCAGTGATATGCCAAGGCAAACCGGGCTAGAAATACACAAGATTGAAGACATTGCCGAACTAAGTGCCTGGATTGCGACACTTGATAAACACTGATTTTCTGGATTACGCCACGATTTTGCGCTAGATGGTGAAAGGCAGACAAAGTTAATCAATTGATAGGTTGCAAAAGCAATGGCTCTTACCTGGTTTGATCTTGTAGTTGGTGGTCTGATGATAATATCAGGATTGCTGGCTTTAATGCGCGGGTTTACCCGTGAAATTACTTCACTTTTTGCCTGGGGGGCAGCTGCCCTTGCAGCTTTTCTGGCAGTATCCCAGCCTGATCTGGTAAAACAGGTTCAGGAATATCTGCCTCAGGAGCTGATAGCCAAAGTGGCACTGGCCGGCGGGGTGTTCCTGATTGTCCTGATAGTGTTGTCACTTATCTCAATTCGCCTGACTGACTGGCTGCTGGATTCAATTCCAGGACCATTTGATCGCACCCTTGGCTTTATCTATGGAATCATCCGCGGGCTGGCTCTGGTCGTCATTGCCTATCTTTTCTATATCTGGTTCATCCCGGAAGGTCGCCGTTTTGATGCGGTGCGCCAGGCTTACTCTCTTTCAAGAGTTGAACAGTTCTCCCAGAAACTGATTGATGTGGCGATACCCGGTGAAATTGGTGAAATACTTTCATCCAAAATGTATATGAATTCGCAAGGCCCATCCACCTCCAGCTCAGCCACCCCGCAAGGTGGACCGGCACCCAGGGAAAACTCCTATAACAAGGCCGATCAGAAACAGATTGACCAGCTGATTGAAAGCACACAGGGGCGCAAAGGCAACAATGAACAAAACTGAACTGGATCATGATTTTGATATGGATGGTGATCTGCTGCGTGAAGAATGCGGTGTATTTGGTGTCTTCGGTCAGGATGATGCCGGGGCTTTGACGGCTCTTGGCCTGCATGCCTTGCAGCATCGTGGTCAGGAAGCAGCCGGTATCGTGGCCTTTGACGGATATCAGTTCAATATTGAACGGCGTCTGGGTCTGGTTGGTGATCATTTTACCCGCAAGGGCACGATTGATCGCCTGCAGGGCAATTCGGCAATTGGCCATGTTCGCTATTCAACCACGGGTGATACCATATTGCGCAATGTGCAACCGCTTTATGCTGATCTGGCCGCCGGCGGTTTTGCAGTATGCCACAATGGCAATCTGACCAATGGCTTGTCATTGCGCAAGGAACTGATTGCCGATGGAGCTATCTGCCAGTCAACTTCTGATACTGAAGTAATACTGCATCTTTTGGCAAGATCAAGGAAGCCTCAGCTGATCGACCGGTTCATAGATGCCTTGTCACGGCTTGAGGGGGCTTATTCTCTGGTGGCGTTGACCAACAAGAAGATGATTGGCGCCCGCGACCCGCTGGGAATCCGCCCGATGGTGCTGGGCAAGCTTAATGGTGCCTATATTCTGGCTTCGGAAACCTGCGCTCTTGATATTATCGGTGCCAGCTTTATCCGCGAAATCGAAAATGGTGAGGTAGTGGTTATAACCGAAGATGGGGTGGAATCCTTGCATCCATTCCCGAAACAACCAGCTCGCCCGTGCATATTTGAATATATTTATTTCTCCAGACCTGATTCGGTTGTCGCCGGGCGCTCTGTCTATGATGTCCGCAAGAAAATGGGCATGGAACTGGCACAGGAATTTCCGGTTGAAGCTGATGTGGTCATTCCGGTGCCTGATTCAGGCGTACCAGCAGCGCTTGGCTTTTCCAACCAGTCAGGTATTCCTTTCGAGTTGGGGATTATCAGAAACCACTATGTCGGGCGCACCTTTATTGAACCAACCCAACAGATCAGGGCGCTTGGCGTCAAACTCAAACACAATGCCAACCGGCATGTGATTGAAGGTAAACGGGTGGTGTTGATAGATGATTCCATTGTCCGCGGCACTACTTCCTTCAAGATTGTTGAAATGATGCGAGATGCCGGGGCTACCGAAGTTCATATGCGAATTGCCAGCCCGCCGATCAAACATCCTGATTTTTACGGCATCGATACCCCTGAACAAAAGGCTCTGCTTGCCGCCAATCGCACGGTTGAGGAGATGAATGAGAAAATCGGCGCTGATTCTCTCGCCTTTATTTCGGTTGACGGAATTTATCGTGCCGTCGGACTGGATGGACGCAATAATACCAAGCCGCAATTTACCGATCACTGTTTCACTGGTGATTATCCAACCGGCCTCACTGATATCGAGGCAGACCCGGTAGTCAGGCAATTATCCCTTTTGGCAGAAGCAGGCTAGATTATGCAGAAGCAGGCTAGATTATAATGACAAAGCAACTTGATGGAAAAGTCGCGGTTGTGACCGGCGCCTCACGTGGCATCGGTTATGAATTTGCCAAGACACTGGCGGGGCAGGGTGCGCATATAATTGCTGTTGCCAGAACTACTGGTGGTCTGGAAGAACTGGATGATGAAATCAATTCACTTGGCTCCAGCGCCACCCTTGTACCCATAAATCTTAGAGATTTTCCGGCCATTGACCGGCTCGGTGCTGCAATTCATGAACGCTGGGGCAAACTTGATATTCTGGTTGGCAATGCCGGAATGCTGGGCGGCCTGTCACCGCTTGGCCATTACAAGCCACAGGTTTTTCAGGATGTTCTGGCGCTGAACCTGACGGCCAACTGGCGGCTCATCCGCTCACTTGATCCCTTGCTGAAACAGGCTGATTTTGCCCGCGCCGTTTTCCTCACTTCAGGGGCTGCGCGCAACTGCAACGCCTATTGGGGACCATATGCAGCCTCCAAAGCCGGTCTTGATGCGATGATCAAGGTCTATGCCAGAGAATGTCAGGTCACCAATATCAGGGCCAATCTGTTGTCACCTGGACTGGTGGCGTCCAATATGCAGGCAGAAGCTTTCCCCGGCAAAAACCCGGAAGAATTGACATCTCCGGCTGAAATTGCCGCAGCGGCCCTGCCAATGTGCTTTCAATCAAATGAGGCCAATGGTGAAATCTTCCAGTATGAAGATGGCAAAGTCTCCATTTTGTAAGTCGCAATTTTGTTGATTGACAACTGCCTTTAATAGTCAAGACAGGCACATCCGCTTGGGTAAAATTATGGTTACCTGAGAGCATTTGTGCATTTTATCCTTGATAATGCTTCCAAAAATATCATATCGTTCTATATAACGAACGATAGTGTTGTATTAGCAACGCTGTGCTGCTTTAACAGGAAGCTGATAGACATGCCAAATGCAAAAGGATTGAATGTAATGAGTGTTGATGCTGCAACAGTCCATGAATGGATAGAAAATGATCAGGCGCTGCTGGTCGATGTGCGCGAAACTTCTGAATTTGACAAGGAACACATACCCGGTGCCATGCTGCTGCCATTGTCAGCCTTTGACCCGGACCTGTTCCCTTCAGTGCCGGGTAAAAAGGTAGTCTTGCATTGTGCAGTTGGCAAACGCTCTGAAACTGCCGGTAAAATGCTGCTGGCCAATGGATATAGTGACATTATCCACATGACCGGCGGTATGGAAGAATGGAAAAAGTCAGGCTTTGAAACTGAAATTCCCTATCATCCAAATCAGCTTGAACAACTCCAGCAACCTCAATTTCTTTGCCCGGCAGCAGGCCGGATATTACACGATGAATATATGGTCCCGCTTGGTCTTGATTCCCATTCACTGGCTGATGCGCTGGACGTACCGGTAAAATCGATTGAAGATTTGCTGGCAGAAAAGATTTCAGTATCAGCGGAAATGTCTTTGCGCCTTGCCCGCTATTTCTCGACTGCAGCAGATTTCTGGCTGCAATTGCAGTCCGATCACGATATGGAGCGTGCCCGCCACAAGTTCGGCAACAAGATCAAAAATGATGTCAGACCGCGCCTTGCCAATTAGACACAAATAAACCGGCATAATGTATGACCCGCTTGACAAGTCGTTGCTGAAATGGTGTTTGCCTGCCAAACCAGTAACAAACAGGAACTCGCAATGAGCATTGCTTTCACATTTCCCGGACAGGGCAGTCAAAAGCCGGGCATGGGCAAGGACCTTGCCGATAATTTCACCGCTGCCAGACAGGTTTTTCAGGCGGTTGATGAAGCCCTTGGCGAAAAATTATCTGATATAATCTGGGAAGGCCCGGTTGAAGAACTGACGCTGACCCGGAACGCCCAGCCAGCTCTTATGGCTGTATCAATGGCAACAATTGCGGTGCTTGAAACTGAACTGGGCATCAAGGTGGCAGACAAGGCATCCATGGTTGCCGGTCATTCACTGGGTGAATATTCAGCCCTTGCTGCAGCCGGCACCTTTTCCCTTGCCGATACTGCCCGCCTGCTCAGAACCCGCGGGACTGCCATGCAGTCGGCAACTCCTGTTGGCACCGGTGCCATGGCAGCTCTTTTGGGGCTTGACTTTGCAGCTGCCGCCGAAGTGGCTGCAGCTGCTGGTGACACTTGTCAGGCAGCCAATGACAATGCCCCCGGACAGGTTGTGGTTTCCGGTTCCAAAGCTGATGTTGAACTGGCAATGCAACTGGCAAAGGAAATAGGTGCCAAACGGGCAATTTTGCTACCTGTTTCCGCTCCTTTCCATTGTGACTTGATGGCCCCGGCAGCAAAAGCCATGGAAAATGCGCTGGCAGAAGTTGAAATGAGCAACCCCTCAGTGCCGCTCATGGCCAATGTGTCAGCCAGCCTGTTGACAGATGCTGATGCCATAAAAGACAGCCTTGTAGCCCAAGTAACCGGTACGGTAAGATGGCGCGAGAGCGTTGGCAATATGGCAGCCAAAGGCGTTGATACTTTCTGGGAGATAGGTTCCGGCAAGGTTTTAACCGGAATGCTGCGCCGCAATGCACCAGGCACCAGCGGTGTTGCCATAGGCACTGTTGAGGATATTAAAAAGCTAAGTCAGGAAATCTGAATGTTTGATCTTAATGGAAAAACAGCTCTGGTAACCGGTGCAACCGGCGGTCTTGGAGCCTCAATCGCCAAAGCATTACATGCTCAAGGAGCAGTAGTTGTCTTGTCCGGCACTCGTGAAAATGTTTTGCAAGAGCTAAAATCTGAACTGGGCGAACGCGCTCATGTAGTTGCCTGTAATCTGTCAGATCCTGAAGAGGTGGAACAACTTGTTCCAGCAGCAATCAAGGCATCTGGCGGTCTTGATATTCTTGTCAATAATGCCGGTATTACCCGTGATAATCTTTCCATGCGGATGAAAGATGCAGAATGGGAGCAGGTTATTGATGTTAATCTTACCGCAACCTTTCGTCTTTGCCGCGCTGTAATGCGACCAATGATGAAAAAGCGCTCTGGCCGCATAATCAATATAACTTCGATTGTTGGCGTTACCGGCAACCCGGGGCAGGCCAATTATGCTGCTGCCAAGGCTGGAATGATCGGCATGACCAAGTCTTTTGCCCAGGAAGTTGCAACCCGTGGCATCACTGCCAATTGCATCGCCCCCGGCTTTATTGAATCACCGATGACAGACGCCCTTAATGACAAGCAAAAACAGGCTATTTTAGCCTCTGTTCCAGCCGGAAAGCTTGGCCAGCCTGATGATATTGCCGCTGCTGCAGTATATCTGGCATCAGATGAAGCCGGCTACATGACCGGCCAGACCCTGCATGTAAATGGCGGAATGGCCATGTTTTAGCAAAGGCAAAGATTGAGGTGGATGATATTTTTTTCTAAAGCCCCATTTGTTTTAAGCCTTTGCAAGGGTGCTATATCAGTTGCCATTCAACTGTCTGAAATAATTATATTAATTACGCATGATATAACCGGTATGGGCAAGGGTGGTAATCACAGCTTTTCAGGAGATTGCCGTGTTCAAGCAAGTTTTCCTTTGACATTTGCATCTGACATATCCAGATATAAGCCAGATATTTCAGAAGCTTTGTGTCCTGCCGGAATCATGCTATCAAACCACGGTAGTAATTTTTGCCGGATATGAAAGCTTCGGCTATGGTATTTTTGGAATTTTCCGGTATAAAGCATATGAAATTTACCGGCGGAACGGTTGAAACAGTAAAACCAATGAGGAATTAATATGAGTGAATCAACACTAGAACGCGTCCAGAAGATTGTTGTAGAGCATCTGGGTGCCGAAACAGACAAGGTCAAATCAGAAGCCAGCTTCATTGACGATCTTGGTGCAGACAGCCTGGACACAGTTGAACTGGTAATGGCTTTTGAAGAAGAATTCGGTATCGAAATTCCAGATGATGCTGCTGAAACAATTCAGACAGTTGGTGATGCTGTTTCTTTCATCGAAAAGGCATCTGCCTGAGGAAGGTCGATCGTGCGACATCAAAGCCGCACATAATAAATAATTACGGGCGGTCGGGATTTGTCCCGGGCGCCCGTATCAGGTTTCAGGGCAGGAAGAAAAATGGAAATGCGCAGAGTTGTGGTAACCGGTTTGGGGATGGTATCTCCACTGGCCGACGGGGTTGAACAAACCTGGGAGCGCCTCATCAAGGGTGAATCAGGGGCGGGGCCAATCACCCATTTTGATACAGAAGGTTATTCCTGCAAAGTTGCCTGTGAAGTAAAAAATGGCGATGGAACCAACGGCACGTTCAGTCCTGACAAATATCTGACAACCCGCGAACAGCGCCGGGTTGACAGGTTTATCCTGCTGGCCATGGCCGCTGCCACCCAGGCAGTAGAGGATTCCGGCTGGCAGCCCAAAACTGACGAAGATCACTACCGCACCGGCGTGCTGATCGGTTCGGGTATTGGTGGTCTTTCATCAATTCAGGATACTTCACTGCTGATGGACGCCAAGGGTCCGCGCAAGGTAAGCCCGTTTTTCATACCCGCCAGCCTGATCAATCTGGCTTCCGGCATGGTTTCCATCAAATATGGCTATAAGGGGCCAAATCATGCAGTTGTCACTGCCTGTTCAACCGGTGCACATGCTATCGGTGATGCCTCGCGCATGGTGGCGCTGGGAGATGCTGACATTATGGTTGCTGGTGGCACCGAAGCCAGCATCTGCCGCATTGGCATTTCCGGTTTTCAGGCTTTAAGGGCCTTGACCACCAAATATAATGAAACCCCAAAACAGGCATCAAGACCATATGACAAGGACCGTGACGGTTTCATCATGGGTGAAGGCTCCGGTGTGGTTATTCTGGAAGAGCTGGAACATGCAAAAGCACGCGGCGCCAAAATCTATGCCGAAGTAACCGGTTATGGCATGTCAGGCGATGCCTATCACATTACTGCCCCGGCAGCTGATGGAGATGGCGCCTATCGTTGCATGAAGACCGCTCTTGAACGTGCCGGTCTGAACCCGTCTGATCTTGATTATGTCAATGCCCACGGCACCTCCACCCCGATGGGTGATGAAATTGAATTGCGGGCGCTGGAACGGCTGATGGATGGCAAAACCGAAAATCTGTCCATGTCATCGACCAAATCGGCAATTGGCCATTTGCTGGGGGCTGCCGGTGCAGTGGAAGCCATTTTCACCATTCTTGCCATTCGCGACAACATAGTGCCGCCAACCCTTAATCTGCATAACCCCTCAATGGAAACCAGCATAGATCTGGTGCCGTTAAAAGCAAAAGAAAAGCCGGTCAACACAGTATTGTCCAATTCTTTTGGTTTTGGTGGTACCAACGCTTCTTTGGTGCTTCGCCGGTTCAAGGGCTGAAGCTGATCTATACAGGGGTTCACTCAGGTGGCCAGAACCAGTAAAACAGATGCCAGAACCGCAAATGGTTCAAGGCGCAGGAAATCAGGCCTGTTTGCCCGTTTGATATATTCCCTTTTCACCTTGATGTTTTTAGGGATTCTGGCCGGTGGTGCCGCATTTATTTATGCCCAGCAAATATTGCGTGAAAAAGGCCCGCTGCAACAGACAACCTCGATTACCATCAAACGCGGCATGGGCGCCGCCAGCATTGCCGCCAAGCTGGAAAAACACGGGATTATCTCTGATGCCAGATTGTTCAGGATTGCCACTCTGGTAAACCGCAAACAGCATGGCAGCCTGAAAGCCGGTGATTATCAGTTTGAAGCCGGGGTTTCGATGAATGAGGTTCTAAACAAAATTCAGTCCGGCAAGATACTGTCTTACAAGGTCAGCCTGCCCGAAGGCTGGACCACACAGATGATCCTTGATCGTTTAAGGACCAATGAGTTCCTCAAAGGCGAAATCACCCTCGACCCGGCAGAAGGCGAATTGCTGCCTGACACCTATGTCTTTCGCCGTGGTGACACTCGCGATGATATCATCAAGCGGATGATGGTTGCCCAGACCAGGCTTTTGGATGAATTATGGGACACAAGGGCAGAAAATCTCCCGGTCAAAACCCGCAAGGAAGTGATAAATCTGGCCTCGATCGTGGAAAAGGAAACCGGCGTCAGCACTGAGCGCCCCCGCGTTGCTGCGGTATTTATCAACCGTTTGAAGCGCAAGATTCGCCTGCAATCTGATCCAACCATCATCTATGGCATTACTGGTGGCAAGAAAAAGCTGGACCGTCCGATTTACAAAAAGGATATAAACCGCAAAACTGCCTATAATACCTATCAGATAGACGGGCTTCCCCCTACGCCTATTGCCAATCCTGGCCGGGCTTCTATCAAGGCCGTGCTTAATCCGGCCAATACTGATGATCTGTTTTTTGTAGCTGATGGAACCGGCGGCCATGCCTTTGCCTCAACCTTGAAGCAGCACCAGAAAAATGTTCTGAAATGGCGTAAAATCCAGAAACAACGCAAAGCTGCCGAAAAATCCGGCAAGGCAAATAAAACTGATGCCCCGGTGCCAGTAACAGCATCACAACTGCCTCCACCTCTGAAAAATTGAGCAATCAGCTTTAACTTCTCATTAGCATTCCCGGAAACTAACCATTTGCGCGACATATTGGAGCGACAGATTTTCTGGTGCTTGTTGTCTCTTTAGTGTTATAACGACTCGATACATGAGAGGAAGAGAATATGGCGAAAGATAAAAAATCAAAGAAAAAACCCAAGCAAAAGCCGGTAAAATCAATTGAATTTGTCAGTGAACTGGCTCGCCTTGCCCGGCTGATGCGGGCTGCAGAACATGAAATTGGTCTCAATCCTGCCCAATGGGAGGCCCTGCGGTTCCTTGCGCGCTGTAACAAGTCGTCAAACTCACCAATTGCGCTGACCCGTTATCTGGGCGCTACCAAGGGAACCATATCGCAAACTGTCATTGCTCTGGTTAAGAAAGGGCTGGTTGAGAAAACCAACCGCAAGGGTGAACGCCGCTCGGTTGCCCTGACTGTCACCGGTGAAGGCTATGAACTATTGCAGGAAGACCCGTGGAAACGGGTTGAACATGCCTTTGAAACTCTTGGCCCCAAAAAACGCGCCACCGCCGCCAGTGTTCTTGCAGTTTTGATGGAAGACGAACTGGAGCACCGCCGCGACAATGATCTAAGCGCCTGGCCAAGTAAAATGTTTTTCAAAAAGAAGAAAAAGGCCAAGAAGAAATCAAAGGCCAAATCGGCAAAGAAATAGAAATGCCAATGCCATTCCCGAATTTTCAGGAATGGCATATTATCTCGCTCTAATTATTGCTTTATCTTACCGGGGTTATCATCATGTCCTTGGGCCATGATACCTTATAGCCAAAATTGATCTTGAAGGATGAATTTTCCTTGATCAGCGTATCCCAGGCCAGAACCCCGCGCACATTATCAACATCCACCTTGCTGGGTTTGCTGGTTCCCTGCAACAATTCAACTTCAATATCTTCATGGGTTGAATAGGGGATCAGGTCCTGAATAGTCACCTTCACAGGAAAATCATGCAGATTGTCGACAATGGTGAGGAACCGGCGCTCTTCAATATTGGTCTTGGAAACGAAACCGCTTTCACTTTTCTTCTGGGTAACCTTTCTCCGTGTGATCTTGACCTGATCATCGCGGCCAAATGACAGGCTGTGTTCTTCACCTGAATTGAGTTGTGGCAATTGTGCCTTGCCGATATATACCCCGTCACGCGACAGCATCACCGGCCCTGGCAGATAAGGTGTTACACCTTTCAAGGTAAACTTTGCCAGCAGATAGGCATGGTTATCTGTTCTGGGCACTGCCTTTACCAGAATATCGGCGGGCAGTTTTACCTGACCGATTGTCACATTCTTGTTTACCCCATTATTGGGAATATTGACCTTTCCGGGAATGTCATATTCAGCCAGAAAACCACTAAATCTCACTGCAACCGGGCGAGGCCGCACCATTTTTTTCTTGTACGGGGCAGGGGCGGCAGGCGCCACCGCCCTTTCTTCCATCACCCGTCCCAGTCGCTTGGTCATAGCCACTTTATCCTGCATTATCGGCATTCTTTCTGACAGTATATATGGCGACAATTCAGGTGGCTGGGTATGACTGGACGGGCGGGCCGTGGACAGAACCAGCTTGACGTTGCTCCAGCTGTCACTGGTTGACTGATAGACGCTGGCCCGTCTTGTCAGCTCAAGCGAACTGTGTCTGGCCTGATTGCCCAGTGACAGTCTTGCATCATAAACCGGCGACCAGCCGGCATCTTGCACATTATAACGCACAGTGAATTTGGCATCACTGTCAGCATCAGCCGAAAGATTTATGGCAACAACAGTTTTTTCTTCCTGTCTGGGGGCTATCATTGCCAGTTGCTTGTTCAGTTCATCGATCTGTCTGGATAATTGCCGCCGTTTTATCCGGGCCTTTTCTGCTAGTGCGGTGAATTCGGCAAGCTTGCTGCCGGTAACATCAAGCAGTTCACCCAGTTGACCGGCATTGATAAACACTGAACCATTTTCGCCATTGCTTGGCATAATCGCGATCCGGGCCAGTTGCTGCAGGATTGAGCGCTGGGTCTGGGCATTGTTGATTTGCTGGGCAAGACCGGCGCGCTGGTCTTCAATCGCTTCAATCTGTTTCCTGATTTTTTCCTGTTCAGCGTTATTATCAACCCCCATAATGAATTTGCGCTGTACATCGATCGAACCAATCATCACATTACCATCAGAACTGCCTTCGACCCGCACCGAATTACTGTCAATATTGCCCGGCAATCCATCGATAATGATAACATGCTCTCCTTGCTTCACCTTGCCGGTTGCCAGTCTGGTAATCTGGGCACCTTGTGGAAATACCGTCACCTTGCCAACGGTTGAATCAAAGGAAATACTGTCAGCCAGAACAGGGGTCAAAAAGCTTGTGCAGAACAATGCGGTCGTGAGCAAACGTTTCATGGGAGATTTCCTTTTCACAATAAATGTAAACGTGATGGGTAACAGACACTCTAACCAACAATGTGACGACAAATTGTATTCTTCAAGAACAATCACACAATGAGTGTTCGCTCAAGGTTTCAATTACCTTGCAATCTGCCATGGTTCCCCCCTTGCATGATTGCGATATTCTAACCAGTTCCTTTCGCAGATCGTTCAATCTTGCAATGCGGCTTTCCACTTCAACCAGTTGTTCAACCGCAATCTGATTGGCCTGCTGGCATGACTGGTCAGGATTATCCGTCAGGTGCAACAGTGCTTTGATCGAATCAAGCGAAAAACCCAATTGCCGCGAATGCCTGATGAAACTTAACCGGTTCAGGGCCGTTTCATCATAGCGACGCTGATTGCCGGCAGTACGCATAGGCTCCGGCATCAACCCGGTTTCCTCATAATAGCGAATAGTCTGCACCTTGGTTGCCGCAGCCCTGGCCAGATCGCCAATCGAATATTTATACATATTGCACATACCTCTTGAACCTACAGCTACTGTAGAATTTGCAGAGGCTTATGGCAACATGATATTTATGAAGATATGAGTAATGCAGGTTGCTCAATAAAACCTGTTTTACATATACTTCACCTTCAAAAAAATACCAAAACCCTATAGTGTCGCAAAGTAATCTCAATTTGATTCTGTAAGAAGGGCTGATATGGGTCTGACAAGTATGACCGGGTTTGCGCGTGCTGATGGTGCGTATGGGGCCTATGGCTGGCATTGGGAGGTCAAGAGTGTCAATGGCAAGTCGCTTGATGTCCGCTGCCGCATGCCGCACGGGATGGATAATATTGAACAAATGGCGCGAAAGCTGGCGGCAAACTATTTCCGGCGCGGCAATTTCCAGATCGGCCTGCAAATGAGCCGCGAAGCTGGAGACAGCCGCTATCATATCAATGAAACCATACTGGCCTCGATCATGCAGGCAGCTGAAAAGGCAAGTCGGCAATATAAGCTTGATCCGCCAAAAATCGGTGAATTGCTGGCTTTGCGCGGGGTTCTGGAATTAGTTGAAGATACAGATGATGATGAAGTCATAAAGGCCCGCGACAAGGCGATAATGCAAAGCCTTGATGAGGCTTTTACATCCCTGAACGAGATGCGCTGTTCAGAAGGCGCCCATATGCAAACTGTCATGCAGGGACATCTTGACCGGATTGAGCAATTGACCATTGAAGCGCGTGATTGCCCTTCGCGCGCTCCTCAAGCTATTGAGGCCAGATTTGCCGAACTGGTTTCGCGCCTGCTGGAGCGTTCAGACGATCTTGACCGGGATCGCCTGCATGCCGAAGCTATTATCATTGCCACCAGGGCAGATGTGCAGGAAGAACTTGACCGGTTATTTGCCCATATTGCCGCGGCGCGCGAACTTGTTCAGTCAGATGAACCGGTTGGCCGCAAATTTGATTTTCTGGCCCAGGAATTCAACCGTGAAGCCAATACCCTTTGTTCCAAGGCATCAGACGGCGAACTGTCGCGCATCGGCCTTGATATGAAAACCACAATTGATCAACTTCGTGAGCAGGTACAAAATATTGAATGACAATTCCAAAATGGTAAGACTGGCAAGGCGCGGTCTGGTGCTGGTCCTGTCTTCTCCTTCAGGGGCGGGCAAATCAACTCTTGCCGGAAGACTTTTGCAGGATGACAAGGACATATCCATGTCAGTTTCGGCGACCACCCGCCCGCCAAGGCCCGGTGAGGTTGATGGCAGGGAGTATTTCTTCATTGATCAGAAGCGCTTTGACCAGATGGTAAAGGCCAATGAATTTATTGAATGGGCAACCGTGTTCGGCAATGGCTATGGTACTCCGCGCAAGGCGGTTGAAGACTGGCTGAGTGCCGGCAAGGATGTGCTGCTGGATATTGACTGGCAGGGAACCCAGCAGGTGATGAGCCAGATTGGTGATGATCTGGTGCGGGTATTTATCCTGCCACCATCGGCAGAAGAACTGCATGAACGCCTTATAAAACGGGCGCAGGACCCGGCTTCCGTGGTTGCCAAGCGCATGGCCGAAGCATCAAATGAAATCAGCCACTGGCCGGAATATGATTATATTGTTATCAATGATGATGTAGATCGCTGTGAAACTGAAATCAGGGCGATTTTGCAGGCAGAAAGACTAAGAAGAAACCGGCGTGTGGGGCTGCCAGAATTTGTTAAAAATATGCTTGAGGGTTTGTAAGTACCAGGCTTGAGTTAGGAAAGGGCAGGGGAGATAATGGCCGGTTTCTGTTTTGGCCTGGAAAAAATAGGCTATTTCTGTCTGAAACGGCCATATACGGTTCTGCTGCTTTTACTAATTGTCTCTGCCGGTATTTTCTCAGGCATGCTTAATCTCACCTTTGCCGATGACGTTGGCCAGCTTTTCAACAATGGTGACCGGGTATCACAGGCAACTGATCGCTACCACAAGGCATTTTCCGGCTCCGGTGGTGAACTGGTGTTGCTGGTTGAGAGTAAAAAGCCATTTGATCGCGAGCAACTGGACAGTTTGCGCAATGTGCACCTTGATATTCAGTTTGTTGAGAATGTCATCGGAGTTTCTTCAATATTCTCTGCCCGCAATCCACCAGATGCGGACGGAATTTCAACCACTTTGATACCAGCAAAACTTCCCGACAACAGCAAAATACCGGCCCTGCTTGAAAATTTGTACCAGCATCCGCTGATTGGCAATCTGTTATTATCAGATGATTTTACCAGCACTATCATGATCATCTCGCTTAAAAGCGATCAAAATGCCACTCTGGCGAAAACCACTGCCATGTTGAATGCAATTGCCGCCATTACTGATCCGCTTGCCAGATCCCACGGTCTTGTCATCACCCAAACCGGTGAAAAAGCCTTGCGGCATGATATTCTGGTTACCCTGAATGAAGATCTGCACAAACTGAATGCAATCGGTGCCATATTGGCAATCACCATCTGCATGTTCTTTTTCCGCCGCCCGTCGCTGGTATTCATAGCTTCCCTGCCACCGGTTGTGGCTGTGGGCTGGATGCTGGGCGCATTCGGGCTTTCCGGCAGACCGGTCACCGCCATGAATAATGTTCTGCCAACCTTGATACTGGTGATTGCTTTTTGTGACAGCCTGCACATGGTTCAAACCATACGCCGCCGCATTGGTGAGGCAAATCCGGTAAAAGACGCAGTTGCTGTTGCCATCAAAAAGGTCGGCCCGGCCTGCGCCATGACCTCTCTTACCACAGTCGTTGCATTCCTCAGTTTGAACCTTAGCGTATCAGGTGCGGTTCGCGATTTCGGCAATGCTGGAGCCGCATCGGTGTTCTTTGCCTTTCTGGCTGTAATAACCCTGGTTCCGGCTCTGTCTGTTGTCTTGCTGAAAGATGGTGACAATCATCCCGCTGTCATATCAGGGCGCTTTAACCGCATGCTTGAACGCTTGTCAAAAATATTTGCCAATATTGCCCATAAAGCCCCGCATATGGTGTCGATAATAGCAATTATCCTGTTCATGGTTTCTGCCATCACCTATTTTGCCATTGATACCACCTATGATTATCGCAGCTATTTATCTGTCTCCAGCCCGGCCAATATGGCGATTGACAGGATTGATAAAAAATTTGGCGGGGCTGACAGTTTTCTGGTGCTGGTTGAAGATGTTGCCGATAAAAAGGGCAGCGCCCCTGCATCATTGATTGCAGTGCACCGGATGCTTGAGAAATCCCCGGATGTGCGAGGTGTTTTCTCTTATGTGACCGCACTTGACTGGCTGTCTGGAACTACAGCCAATATGGCTGATATTCCAGCTAAACTGCCCGAAAGATACCGTCGCCGGATGTTTTCAAGTGATGGTAAGTCATGGCGGGTTACAGCCTATATGCCGCATAAACCGGCAGCCAGCTCGCGCCCGTATTTTGATCGGATTGATGCTGAATTGCAAAAAATCAGGGACAAATACCCAAAAGCCAGAATTGAGTTCGCCGGTATTATCGCCCAGTCAGCCTATTCAAGTCCAACCGTTATCAACGGTCTGAAACTGTCACTGGCGCTGGCAGTTATAACTACCATTATCATGGTTGGGATTTTTGTCGGTTCTATCAGGCTGGCACTGTTGTCAGCCATTCCAAACCTGTTGCCACTGACACTTGTGTCATTAGGTCTATATATGACAGGTGATTCAATCTCACTGACCACGGTTCTGGCACTGACCATCGCCTATGGCATTGCTATCGATAACACAATCCATGTGCTCAACCGCTACCATATTGAATATAAGGCAGCAAATGTCGAGGCTGCGATCATCAGATCGCTGGCAAAAACCGGCCCGGTTCTGATCGCTGCCACAATATTATTGTCATCAGGTCTTGCCGTAACGCAATTTTCACAATTGCCGACTATTCAGACTTTCGGTCTAACCACATTAACAGTCTTGATCTTTGCTCTTATAAGCGCAATGCTGGTGCTTCCGGCCCTGATAATAACTGTTGTGAAAAAATAACCAGATGAACCTACTCATTCCCAGAGTTTTACTGTTATCAGCAATGCTGCTGACCTTTCCCGCATTCCTGTCAGTTGCAAAAGCTGAACATGCTGGCTTCATGAACAAGGTAACCGGCACCTGGAAGGGTAGGGGATATTTGCGGCTTAAAGCCAAAGCTCCCAGGGAACCGGTTAGCTGTCGTTTTGATGGTAGTCTTGAAAATAACAATACCAGTTTCAAGGTGCGGTTGATCTGTCTGGGGATTGATCTGAAAATGGAAACCCGTGGCCGGTTGAAATATGACACTGGCAAGCACCGTTTGGCCGGCAGATTGCACACTGTTGGAATTGGTGAAGCAAAGGTAACCGGTCACCATAACAGGGATTCCCTGATCTTGACCATGCGGGGAAAAAATCCCGATACCGGCAAACCGGCAACAACCACACTGTCGATTATCATGTCTGGAAACAATAATTTGCGCAGTACCATGACTGCAAGTGATCCTGTAACTTCAAACAGGTTTCAGGCATTTACCGCAAAATTCAAAAGATGATTACTGGCTGGAGAGCTGGTCAATATACTGAACTCCCAGCTTGTCCATTTTGCGCCACGCCACCCGGCACGGTATCTGCACTCCCGGATCGCCATCATGCATCAGGTAAAACTCATTGGGTATCAAGGTTGTATTCCTGATATTAAGCTGTACCCCGCCTGTAGTTTCATTCCTCACCCGGCAACTGAATGTCAGTGATTGAGTCTTGTCTGGAACAATGATCGTTGCCCCTTTCAGAACCCGTCGGCGTTTGTCGCGGCGCTTATCCGCATTTGCATCCTCAACTATTGCACCAACAGCTGGAACAGCTGATGCGACAGGCGCCGCTGGAGTAACAGCAGCAGGCTGTGGTGTCATGTTTTCCAATGGTGCAGAGACTGGACTGGCCGGAGTTACAGCGGCAGTCTGCGGTGCCATACTTTCCAATGGTGCAGAGACTGTACTAGCCGGAGTTACAGCAGCAGTCTGTGGCGCCACATTTTCTAATGGTGCAGAGGCTGGAATTGCAGGTGGGGGAGCAATGGGTGGGG
>JALXCV010000044.1 GCA_026990765.1 Hyphomicrobiales bacterium
CGGGCGCACCCATATTGATGGCCGCCTTTTGGTCTCATCGGTGCTGGGACCGGCCCGGTTTCGCCGCAAACTGTCATTTGCCGGGATAATAGTGGTTACTCTTGCCATGCGCGACAATGGCCAGATAATGACCGACCCGCAAGTGGTGCTCGATGGTATCCCGCAGACCGATGCCAGCGGCTATGCCATGGATGAGCTGATGCTTGATTATATTGACGATACGCTCGATTCCATGCCCCGCAAACTGCGCCGCAATGATGATCAGGTTATCGAAACCCTGAAACGCTCAATCCGCCGCGTCTGCATGGATAATTGGGGCAAAAAACCGGTGGTGCATGTGATGATTCACCGCCTATAATGAAAAAAACCAACCGCCAAAAACAAGGATAAAAACCATGGCCAGCCAGCAGCAATATGACGTGATAATCATTGGAGCCGGCCATAATGGCTTGACTGCTGGTGCCTATCTGGGCAAGGCCGGTTACAGGGTAAAACTGCTGGAAGCCCGCAATGTGGTTGGCGGTGCTGCGGTAACACAGGAATTTCATCCCGGTTTCAAAAACTCTGTCTGTTCTTACACAGTATCGCTGTTAAACCCCAAAATCATCAGAGATCTGGAACTGGCCCGCCACGGGTTGAAAGTCATAGAGCGCCCATTGTCCAACTTCCTGCCCGTAGGTGATGATGGCCTGAAAGTCTGGCCCGATGCTGACAAGTGGAAGGCAGAAGTTGCCCGGTTTTCTCCAGAAGATGCTGCCAATCTGGATAAATACAGCCAGACACTGAACCGTCTTGCTGATGTGCTGCGCGCTCTGGTGCTGGAAACTCCGCCCAATTCCGGTTCTGGCATAATGGAACTGTTAAAACTGTACAAACAGTCAAAGCCAATTCTGGCGCTTGATGATCAAGCCCGCCAGGACCTCATTGATATTTTCACCATGAGCGCCGTTGACTTCCTCAAACGCTTTTTCAGCCATGAGGCGATAATGGCCATCTACGCATTTGACGGCATTGTCGGAACTCTGGCCTCACCTTATGAAGCTGGCACCGCCTATGTTCTGCTGCACCATTGTTTTGGTGAAGTAAACGGCAAACCCGGTGCCTGGGGCCACGCCATAGGCGGCATGGGGGCGGTATCAGACGCCATGGCATCAGCCTGTATTGAAGCCGGTGCCGATATCGAGCTAAATGCCCGCATAACCAATGTGCTTATTGACAATAAAGGGGCAACCGGGGTCCGGCTGGAAGATGGCCGTATTTTCACCGCCCGCAAGATTGCCGCAAATGTAAATCCCAAATTGCTGTTTACGCAACTGGTTGACAAGGATGTGCTTCCCCGAAGTTTCAGGCAGCGAATGGATAACTGGCACTGTAAATCTGGCACTTTCAGAATGAATGTGGCGCTGAAAGAACTGCCGGACTTTATCGCCGCTCCCGGCAAAAACCAGCAGATTCACCACACTGCCGGCATAGTCATGGCCCCCGACATTGCCTATATGGACAAGGCCTGTCATGATGCCCGCAAATACGGATTTTCAAGGCAGCCGGTTGTGGAAATGCTGATCCCCAGCACTATTGACGATACTCTGGCCCCGAAAGGACAGCATGTAGCCAGCCTGTTCTGCCAGCATTTTGATTATGATTTGCCTGATGGTCAAAGCTGGGATGATCTGAAAGCTGAGGCCGCAGATACAATAATCAACACTGTCAATGAATTTGCCCCCAATTTCAGGGACGCGATAATAGCCCGTCAGGTGCTTAGCCCGCTTGATCTGGAACGCGATTACGGGCTGATCGGCGGTGATATTTTCCATGGATCACTGGGGCTGAACCAGCTTTTCGCCCTGCGCCCGGCACTTGGTTATGCCAACCACCGCACCCCGGTAAAAAACCTGTATATATGTGGATCCGGCACCCATCCAGGCGGAGGTGTTACCGGCGCCCCCGGGCATAATGCAGCCCGCGAGATCATTCGGGATCTGAAACGCTGGTAAGGTGCCTTTGCCGGAATATGTGTATTTGAAAACCTGATCAATTCATATTGAAGCAACCTGATATGAAACCATATTAGAATACACGCTTTCATTAAAACCTGCACTGATCAACCCGGCATGAGCACCACCAGCATAATAATCATAATGGCCACCATTCCGGCCCTGTTCATGTTTGCCATTCATTTCGGCTTCAAGGCTCCACGACTGGTTGAGAATGGAAGCCCCGGTGATTTCGGCATGGATTACCAGAAAGTGTCCATTCACGGACAACGCGATAAAAACCTGTTTGCCTGGCACATAGTCAATCGGCAAAAGC
This sequence comes from Hyphomicrobiales bacterium, assembly GCA_026990765.1. Taxonomy (GTDB): domain Bacteria; phylum Pseudomonadota; class Alphaproteobacteria; order Rhizobiales; family Aestuariivirgaceae; genus JALWJW01. Next base: position 2,311 of record JALXCV010000044.1, read on the forward strand.
CAGATGCGCCGACAGTGGTTATATTGCATGGCTGGGGTGTCAATGCTGAAGTCATGTTACCACTGGCACAGCTGTTTTATCGCAAAGGCATGAATATACTTATGCCAGATGCCAGAAATCACGGCAGCAGCGACAGTGACGGTCACTCATCCATGCCCAAATTTGCCGAAGATGTAGAAAGCGCGGTTGACTGGCTGAAATCGCAAAATGATTATGACAACCAGCAAATAGCCCTTGTCGGTCACTCCGTTGGTGCAGCAGCAGTGATACTGGCAGCATCGCGGCGAGATGATATAGCTGCTCTGATTTCCATTTCCAGCTTTGCCCACCCGGCATGGTTGATGCGCCGCTTTCTGCAGGACTACCATATACCAGGGTTTCTGATAAATCTGGTGCTGCGCTATATAGAATATCTGATCGGCCATGATTATGAAGACATCGCCCCGGTCAACACCATATGCAAAGTCAAATGCCCGGTATTGCTAGTGCATGGTGATGCAGATAAAACCATTCCGGTTTCTGATTTTAAGGCCATTGCCGATAACTGCCACCATGCCAATATCCACACCCTGCTGATATCAGGTGCCGACCATGATTCAATCGACAAGGTCAAACAGGACGGACACAAGCTGGTAGAGTTTTTGCAGGCAAACGGATTTTAGAGTGTTAAGCCGTGTAACAAAGCTGCTGCATCCGCTGGCAATAGGCTACAAGATTGTCAATCCCGCGGGCGTGGACCTGCAACGGATTGGAATGGCGCTGATCAATTATATTGGCAAGCGATGCGTAAACACTCATATCAAGTGAACGCGGGCGATCATCCAGCATGAAATCCCTGGCCCCGAGCACTCCGGACAGATTATCCAAAATTGCCTTGCCCTTCATGTAAGCCGCTGCCGGATCACTGGCTTTAAGCCCCATGAACCGCATCTGTCGCAATAAACGCCGCCTTATCAGATAAACCATTGGCCCGCGCATCAGCTTTGGCAGGTTGTTTTTCAGATCAGGTGCAAATAATTTCCAGCCCTCTGGATCACCCCAGCGCATATAGGTGATCTGCCAGAACAATTGATGTTCAACCAGTTGGCGAATGAAAAACCCTTGCGCCTTTTGTTCATCACTCAGCCCCTCATCTATATGATGTGGCTGGCGGGCTTCAAAATGGGCGATAATATTTTCAGTATCCGTAATCGTCTCGCTGCCATCAATAATAAACGGCACCTGCCGACTGGGTGATTTCGCCGGGCTTGAGGGTACAGATTTGAACTCGATCCCCCGGAACCGCAAATAAGTCTCGGCCTTCATGCAAAATGGCGACGCATTGGGCAAATCCCAAAATGGCCGAAACTGATGCAATTCAATCATCTGAATTTTCCCTGATCAAGCTGGTTGTTTGTTGTTGTTGCTGATCCTTGTCTGATCACCATATGGACAACGAACCCGGCAGTTTCAACCAGAGACCAACCTAAAAAACCGTCTTTGAATTAACCGAGCAAATCCAGCCCCGCTGAAATAACCCCAAGATATTTCAGCGCCGCATAGGTCACTATTACTATCAGCAGCCAGCGAACAAATGGCGCGCCGCGTTTGGCGGCCTGTTTGGTGGCAGCCCATGCACCCAGCATGTTGCCCACTCCCAATATAAGGCCAATATCCCAGCGCACCAGGTCGGACCAGATGAAGATGGCCAGTGCAAAAATGGTGAAGGAAAGCACGATCAGAACCTTTACCGCATTGGCCCGCACCAGATCATATCCCGCACCCAGCACCAGCCCCGAGAGCAGGAAAATCCCGACACCCATCTGGATGAATCCGCCATAAATGCCGATGGCAAAGAAGATTGCGAATTGGGACGGGGTAGGGCGGGTGCCGTGCATGTCGGGCTGGCCTTCCAGCCACCTTTTGGGGCGTACAAACAGCATAACCAGAATAACCAGCATCAGCACCCCGATGGCAGTTTCAAGGTTTTTGGCACTCATCACACTGGCTAGCCATGCCCCGGCAATCGACCCGGCAGCAGCGGGCAGGGCCAGCCACAGCCCCATGCGCCAGTCCATCATCTTTTGGGCATGAAACCGGTTAACCCCGACCATGTTCTGCATTAATATGGCAACCCGGTTGGTGCCATTGGCCAAATCAACCGGCAGCCCGACAAAACTCATCAACGCCAGCGACACCGCCGATCCGGCCCCGGCCAGAGTATTGATAAAACCGGTCAGAAAACCGGCAAGAATAATCAAGGGGTATAACCACATATCCATTTTAGCTTGGTTCTTTCAGCATATCTGCAAGGTTTTTGTCTGGATGTTCATAGAGCAGAGCTGTGCCTGTGTCTGCAACTGTTTGCTGCTATCATTGATTTCCTGCAAGTTGTCAAATTTACTGTTTGTTAAATATGATGTTGATTTACCGGCATGAGATCAACCCTTTGGTGCCTGGCTTGCATTATTGCAACTGTAAGGCACACTGAAATGTTTCTGTGTCATTATGAACGGTGGGAGAGCTGAATCATGGCTTATTATAATTACAATGGTGTTGCAGGATCATTTCTGGATGTTTTTGGTTCAGGTAATCTGGCCGATACCCTGTTATATGTGGACCCAACCGAATTTGGCTACATAAATGCTGATGGCAGCCGCACATATGTATATGGGACCGGGTTTGTATGGGATTACAATACCGGTTCTTTCACCACCGGCACCATAGGCTCTATTGCTCATTACGATGTATCAGGGGCTTATGTTGATGAGATGTCTGGACTGTCAGTTTCGCTAAGTGCTTTTCAGACAAGTCTTGAAACCACAAATGAAGCCCTTCGCCACCTTTTGCTGGCTGGCAATGATTATATACGCGGTTCAGGTGCAACAACCGGCATAAGCCTTTTTGGTGATTCCGGTAATGACACTATGCTGGGTGGTGCTGGCGATGATCATATTTACGGCCAGCAGGGTAATGACCGTATTTATGGTGCAGATGGTAATGATAGTGTTGTTGGCGGTGACGGTAATGATCTGATCTATGGTCAGGCAGGCAATGACAGGCTTTATGGTGCACAAGGCAATGATACTGTATATGGCGGTGCCGGTAATGACCTGATACGCGGAAATAATGGCAGTGACCGGCTATATGGCGGGGCTGGCAATGACATAATATATGGCGATGAACATGACGGGCCAGGTGTTGTATCGGGAAATGATAATCTGACTGGCGGTGATGGTAATGATATCCTTTATGGTTATGGCGGTGATGACTGGGCATCAGGTGGTAATGGTGATGACAGTATATTTGGCGGAGATGGTGCAGACCGGTTACTGGGCGGTAATGGCGATGACCTTGTAAGGGGTAATAATGGCAATGATGTTCTGATTGGTCAGAACGGAGCAGATACGCTGGAAGCCGGCAGTGGTAATGATCTGGCATATGGTGGCGATGGCAATGATCTTATCAAGGGTGGCCCCGGCAATGATCGTCTTTATGGCGATGGTGGCGAGGATACCATTTATGGTGATGCCGGAAATGATGTAATTCTGGGTGGAGCCGATACTGATAATATTCATGGTGGCGATGGTCGCGACATTGTCAGGGCAGGCGATGGCGATGATATTGTTGTTGGTGAAGAAGGCAATGATGCCCTTTATGGCGGCAATGGTGCTGACAATATCTCTGGTGGTATTGGTAATGACCGGATTTTGGGAAATGCCGGACAGGACATTCTCAATGGTGATTCCGGTATTGATATCATTTTTGGTGGTGACGATGATGACCGGATTTATGGCGGCAGCGATAATGATGTTCTGTTTGGTGGTGATGCCAATGACCTGATAAACGGACAGGATGGTGATGACCGGATTTTTGGTGGTGATGGTATCGATACTGTTATTGGCGGTACAGGCAATGACCTGATCTATGGTCAGGCTGGCAATGACAAGCTTTATGGCGCAAATGGTGATGATATTATCAATGGTGGAGCCGGTGATGACCTTATGCGCGGAAATAACGGCAATGACCGGTTGTTTGGCGGGTCTGGTAATGACACATTATATGGTGATGAGCATGCCGGTCCAGGCGCCGTATCCGGCAATGATATCCTGAATGGCGGCGACGGTGATGACTTCCTGAATGGTTATGGTGGCAATGACTGGGAGACCGGCGGCAATGGTAATGACACTGTATTTGGCGGTGACGGAGCGGACCGTTTGCTGGGCGGTAATGGCAATGATTATGTAAGAGGTGATGCCGGCGATGATGTTCTGATCGGTCAGAACGGAGCAGATACACTTGATGGCGGCAGTGGCAATGATCTGGTATATGGCGGCAGTGGCAATGATTTGATCAGGGGTGGAACCGGCAATGATCGTCTTTTTGGCGATGCAGGTGATGATACCATTTATGCTTATACCGGTAATGATATTATCCACGCTGGAGAAGGTGCCGACACTATTCATGGTGAAGATGGCAACGACATTATCTATGCCGGTAATGGTGATGATACCCTTCTGGGTGGCAACGGAACTGATACCATGTATGGCTATTATGGTGATGATTTCTTCACTGGCGGTGCTGGTAATGACTATATGAATGGCGGTGAAGGTATTGATATTGCATCATTTTCCGGACTGTCATCATCCTATATAATAACCGGCGTTCCAGGTGATTTCTTCATAACCGGAGCAGATGGAACTGATCATGGCATTTCTATTGAAGGTTTCATGTTTGATGACGGGTTGTTTAGCTGGAATGGTGCCGGATGGCAGGCTACCACTCCATGTGCTCTGCAAATTCCAGCAGATGCAGCCATTGTAACAACTCTTGAAGGCACCTCCGGCAATGACAGTCTGATCAATTCAGGCAACGAAAACACGGCAGTTTGCGCCAAGGGTGGTGATGATTACATCAACAGCTGGGGTGGTGATGACTGGCTGTTTGGCGGAGATGGAAATGATACCATCATAGCCGACCGCAATTCACTAAGCATCAAGACATTCAGCGATGATCACCTGTTCGGCGGTAATGGCAATGATATTCTGAAAGGCAAGGGCGGTGATGATGTCATTGAAGGTGGTAATGGAAATGACATTCTTTATGGTGGAGATAATAATGATATTCTGACTGGAGGCGCAGGCGCAGATACATTTGTCTTCCGCTATGACCAGGACAGGTTTATCAGGGAAGAATGGGGCAATGATATTGTCAATGACTTTGAAATGGGAGTTGACCATCTGCAATTTACCTTTGGTTCGCATCATTTACCACCACCCCCGGCCGGTTATGATGAGCTGACCTTGAATGTTATAGATGCAGATACGGTTCTGATAACCGGTGTACCATCCAATATTGGTACGGTAACTGTTCATGGAGATAATATCGGCTCGCATGTACTGGATGATTTTTTGCTATAGGCAGGCTGAAAACCGGTTCTTTTCTGGAGCAAAAGCGGATCGGGCTTAAACCCGGTCCGTAATTAATGGCTGTATATCCTTCACAGGCTGGTTGAGGAAACATCCTTATCAACAGGCTTGCCAGCAATTGTTGTAAAGCTGGTGCCTGTGATATAACCACCGCATGAGCCAACTGATTCCCCCATCAGATTCACCAGAAGCTGAATCTATTGATCTTAAAGAGGCGCTGGAAGAGCGCTATCTTGCCTATGCGCTGTCAACCATCATGCACCGGGCCTTGCCGGATGTGCGCGACGGGCTGAAACCGGTACATCGCAGGCTGCTTCATGCCATGCGCCTTTTGAAACTTGATCCCAAGTCGGGTTTCAAGAAATGCGCCCGGGTAGTAGGGGACGTTATCGGTAAATATCACCCGCATGGCGATCAGGCTGTTTATGACGCAATGGTGCGGCTGGCTCAGGATTTTGCCGTGCGTTATCCGCTGGTTGAAGGCCAGGGCAATTTTGGCAATATTGACGGTGATAATGCTGCCGCCTATCGCTATACCGAGGCCAGATTGACCGATGTTGCCATGGCGCTGCTTGACGGTATCGATCAGGACACAGTTGATTTTCGTGAAACCTATAATGGCGAAGATGATGAACCGGTGGTTCTGCCCGGCGCTTTTCCAAACCTGCTGGCCAATGGTTCATCGGGCATTGCAGTTGGTATGGCAACTTCCATCCCGCCCCATAATGCGGCTGAATTATGCGATGCGGCGCTGCATCTGATCAAGTTTCCCAATGCCGGTATTGAAAAGCTGCTGCAATTCATCCCCGGACCTGACTTCCCAACCGGTGGCATTATTGTTGAAGACAAGGCCTCGATCATCAAGGCATATCAGACCGGCAAGGGCGGGTTCAAGGTGCGTGCCAAATGGCAAAAGGAAGATTTGCCGCGCGGCATGTGGCGGATTATCGTCACCGAGATTCCCTATCAGGTGCAAAAGGGCAAGCTGGTTGAACGCATAGCTGAATTGCTGATCGCCAAAAAGATCCCGCTTTTGGGTGATGTGCGCGATGAATCCGCAGAAGATATCCGTCTGGTGCTGGAACCAAAGACCAAGGCCACCGATCCGCAAATCCTCATGGAAGCCTTGTTCAAGCTCACCGATCTGGAATCGCGGGCTTCTCTGAACATGAATGTACTGTCGGGCGGCAAGGTGCCAAATGTGCTGTCATTGCGTGATGTGCTGCGCCAGTGGCTTGATCACCGGCTGGAAGTTCTGGTCAGGCGTACCAGCTACAGGCTGCAAAAGATCGCCGCCCGTCTGGAACTGCTATCCGGTTTTCTGATTGCCTTTTTGAATATTGATGAAGTCATCCGTATCATCCGGTTTGAAGATGATCCAAAAAAACAGTTGATGAGCCGGTTTGGTCTCACCGATATTCAGGCCGAAGCAATTTTGAACATGCGGTTGCGATCCCTGCGCAAACTTGAAGAAATCGAAATTCGCAAGGAACATGACGAACTGACCAAAGAGCAGGGCGAGTTGCAGGCACTGCTGGACAGTGAGGATATGCAATGGTCAGCCATTGCCACTGAAATCCGCCAGATCAGGGATAAATGGAGCAAAAAGACCGAGCTGGGCGCAAGGCGCACATGGTTTGCCACGGCACCTGAAATCGATATTGATGTGGAAACTGCCATGGTGGAAAAGGAACCGGTCACGGTGGTCTGTTCAACCAAAGGCTGGATACGCACCCTTAAAGGTCATCTGGAAGACACATCTTCCCTGCAATTCAAGGATGGTGACAGTGCAAGGCACATTTTCCATGCGCAAACAACCGACAAGTTGATGTTGTTCACCTCATCTGGCAAGTTTTTCACCTTTGATACCAATGCACTGCCGGGTGGCCGCGGTCATGGTGAACCATTGCGGATGATGGCCGATATTGATCCGGCCGATGATTATATCTCGATGTTTGTGCACCAGCCAGGTACAAGGCGCCTGCTGGCGTCAACCGAAGGAAATGGTTTCATTGTCAAGGAAGAAGACTGCATAGCCAACACCCGTAAGGGCAAGCAGGTGATGAATGTCAAACTGCCGGCAGAAGCCCTGTGCTGTGTTCCAGTACCTGAAAATGCTGATATGCTGGCGGTGATTGGCGAGAACCGCAAATTACTTATCTTCCCGCTTGATACCTTGCCGGAAATGACCAGAGGCAAAGGCATTCGCCTGCAAAAATATAAAGATGGCGGCCTGAGTGATGTCAAACCATTTGTGCTGGCTGACGGTCTGACATGGCTGGATTCAGCATCGCGCAACTGGACGGTTACTGAACTGGATAACTGGATCGGCAATCGTGCCGGAGCAGGCTGCATGCCACCCAAGGGCTTCCCCCGCAATAACCGCTTTGCCTGAATTTACGTTAATTAACTGAAAATATGCAATTATTCCTACCTGTTAGGGTGGTTTTAACCGTTTGTTTGCTTTTGCGCGGTTAATCTGTTTTTGTCCGTATAAAGATTGTTGCGGATGTGAAAATTATAGAGAGTTTCATACTATTGGTCCCGGTAAATGGATAAGAAGGTCAGTTGGATAGTTAATGGCAGGCTTACGCAGTTTCTGCCTGCCGAAATCAATTCCGGCCTGTCTGAAAACGAATTGATCTTGCGGGGCGGCATCATAAAGCTGATAGAAACCAGAGATGGCGTTACCGCTCTTTGGTCAGTATTTTCGGCAAACTGGGCCTCTTTATACTATCTGATGGAATGGGTCAAAGTCTCCACCGGCCCCTTTACCCTGAAATTTTTCCTGTCAGGCTGGTTTAATGAAACAGTTGAAACCAGTCAGGAAGCCTCTGATCGCATTTCACAGATCATGGCAAAAAGTGATGTTCATATAATGTCGCATACCTATGTCAAGGAAGTTAGCCCTGAAAGAACCCGCGTACCCCATATTTTGCGCGATGTTCTAAAGGACATGGTGGCACCACCTGACATATCGATTGATTGCGCTCCCAATGAAGGATCAGGCCAGTTTGTGGTTGAGAGAATTGGCACCGGATCGACAATAGCCAGACGCTGGGGAATGAACCCGGTTTCATATCCCTGTCTGTCAGGTCACAGCTATGCCAAGCTGATAGAGCAGGCCTATGAAGATGTGATCAGGACTGAAATTCCCCATTATGATCATGTGCTGGCCGCAATGACACAGCCTGATTCATCAATCATGTGGATACCATATCAAAGGGTAGTGCTCCCGCACCGCTTTCCCGATGGTCGCAAGGGTGTGTCGGTAGTAACTGAAATTACCGATGTGGATATTTCAATAGTCTGAAATGGTCTGCAAGCATGTTGATCAGGTTTCAGGCCTGATTTATGGGTTCTGGTCCCATCACCCTGGTTTCTGCCCTGGCTTTATGCTGCTTGTGCACAGGCGGATTTATTAAGTTTGGGTCCGATGCCAGGTATTCAAGATGTGACCTTGATGCCAGCGCCACCCATTCCACCGGTTCTGCTCCTTCCGGTTCAATATTCCAGCGTAAAAACCCGTTTTCAACCTGGGCATAGCCAAGCCTGACCATGTAACCACGCGTTGCCATTCCGGTTCCAACCAGCGCCCATATGGCATCAGGTTGCCATTTGATCAGGGCCATCAACATACCATAACGCGGGAACAGGTCAGCAAGCTGCCGGCGTTTGCTCATCCGGTCTATCCATAATTCGCCATGATAGACCAGATTGCCTGAAACTGAATGGGTAATTGAAGTTGAAGGTATGGTGCAGCTATTGAATGAAACCAGCTCATTTCTCTTTATATATTGTCCAGCCATCCACCCAGGCACCCAGTCGGCAAGCGAGCTGTCTACCGCATTTCTGCGAAATGCCTGCAGGCAGACAAGCTTGTTGTCAAGATCATGTCCTGCCACCCAGAATCCGTTCTGCCAGTCCAGCTTGTTGACAGCTGGATCAAACATCGGGCTGGTCTTGCTGTTTCTGCCAATCATGCGCAATTCAGTAAAACGTGCAAAATCGCTTGATACCTCGATTTGCAAGTTCAGTTTCTGCATGGAAACGCCAATCTGATGAACAGCCTCTACCACGGCTAAAGGATCTCTGATCCCCTCCAGCATTTCTACTCTCCGTTTAATTCGTCTAGTGAGTATGGCGTATCAATATGACAAAAGTTTTTGATACTGAAAAACACTGGTTTCATACTAGTACACAAACAATTAATCATAATTGAACAAACACTCTTTTTGACACCAACCCGGCACAGCGCCCGTAATGGGTGTATAAATTTACATATCGGGTATATTTATGTTACATAAAAATACCAGATCAGCAAATAAATACGTCAGGTTTTAACTGAAAATTTACAAATTACCGGAATTTGGCTTAATCAACCTTTGCCCAGCCATGTTCACCCAGCCTGTCCTGAGGCAGAAATCGGGATTTGTAGGCCATTTTTTGTGAACCCTCGACCCAATAGCCCAGATAGATATAAGGCAGGCCCATTTGTCTGGCCCGCTCTATGTGATCAAGTATCATGTATGAACCAGGGCTTAGCGGTGACAATACCGGATCAAAAAACGAGTAGATCATTGACAGGCCATCACTCAAAATATCAGTCAGGGAGACTGCCAGCAGGCGACCTTGCTGATTATTTTCACTGTCAAGCCGGTATTCCGCTTCGTTGCGATATTCAATCAATTTTGTCTCAACCGGTGTTTCCTCAACCATGGCTGCATAATCAAGAGCGCTCATTTCCGCCATGCCGCCATCGCCATGGCGGGTTTTGATATAATCACTGAACAGGGAAAACTGTTCCTTCGTGGCTACAGGGTCTACCATATGCCCGTGCCAGAACCGGTTCTTGCGAATTATTCGCTTGTGGGATTTTGACAGTTCAAACTCATCAACCCTTATTCTGACAGACACGCATTTGCTGCATTGCCTGCATGAAGGCTTATAGGCAATCGCCTGTGATCGCCGAAAACCGTTTCTGGATAAAATATCATGCAGCCCGGCGGCATCACTGCCGGTCAGGTGGGTAAAAATCTTGCGCTCCTCATGATCTGGCAGATAAGGGCACTCAGCCGGAGAAGTTACAAAAAATTGCGGAAATTCACGTTTTTCAATCGACACAGACAGTATTCCTATTGATTAAACCCGCCCTTGCCATGGCCAAAGGAACCAAGAACCGTGGTAGAAAATCCGTGTTCTTCAATCTTTTTGACAATCTCGGTTGCATGAACCCCATCTCTTGTTTCCAGCATGATTTCCAGTTGTGCTCCTTTTGCAGATATATCAAGGAACATGCGGTGATGCGAGACCTCAAGGATATTGGCGCCCATTTTGCCAACTAAAGTTGAAATGATACCCAGCATTCCCGGCCTGTCATCAACCGCAATCCGCATTTTTATCAGTCTTTGCTCGCGCTCCAGTTCTCTGTATGAGATGGAGGCCAGAATTCGCGGATCTATATTACCACCGGTCAACACCAGCGCCACCTTTTTGCCGGCAAACTGTTCGCGATCAGACATCACGGCAGCAAGTGCCGTTGCGCTTGCCCCTTCTGCCAGGGTTTTCTGTCCGGTAAGGAACAAATGCACCGCCCGTTCTATCTGCTGTTCATCTACCAGCTTGATTTCATCAACCAGTGGCTTGCAATAGCTGACTGTTCGCTTCGAAACATCCTTTACCGCAATGCCTTCAGCCAGCGTTGCCCCGCCACAATGCGACTTCTCACCGCGCAAGGCATGATACATAGATGGATAGAGCAGAGCCTCAGAACCAATTATTTTTATCTCAGGGCGCACATGTTTGGCAGCAATGGCACAACCACTCATCAGCCCGCCACCTCCAATAGGGGCCACCAATATATCAAGATCGGGAATGTCTTCCAATATTTCTGCAGCCACCGTTCCCTGTCCGGCAATCACCTTGTCATCATCATAGGGGTGAACCTGTGTCAGGCCCTCACTTTCCACCAGCTGTTCAACCTTTTCCTGACTTTCAGCCACGCTCTCACCTGAAAGAATAACCCTGGCCCCCAGTCTTTTGGTTCGCTCGATCTTGTTATACGGGGTGGCAAGCGGCATTACTATGGTTGTGTCAATCCCCATATTTCTGGCATGAAACGACACTGACTGGGCATGATTGCCCGCTGACATGGCAATAATGCCGCGCTGTTTTTCTTCTTCGCTAAGCGATGTTAGCTTGACCAGCGCCCCGCGATCCTTGAACGATGATGTAGCCTGCATGTTTTCCAGTTTCACATGGATTTCAGCGCCGGTTATTTCAGAAAGTGCATGTGAGTGCAGCAATGGTGTGCGAACCACATGGCCTTTGATAGTTTCCTGTGCCTTTTTGATATCGTTAAATGTAACGCTCATCCATCTGTTCCCTGAGACAATTATTTTGACTGGCAGTAATTGGCGATTGTGTATATGTATGCCTTGAATTCTGATCACGTCGAATCTAGCGGCAATCACTATAGATGGGAAAGAGACATATGAGCACAAAAACAGCTTTTATCGGTCTGGGCGTTATGGGCTATCCAATGGCCGGGTTCCTGAAAACCAGAGGTAACCTGGATGTAACAGTCTATAACCGTACTACAAAAAAAGCTGTGCAATGGGTTGGTGAATATGGTGGAACCCATGCGACAACTCCAGCAGCAGCGGCAAAAGACGCTGATTTCGTATTTGCCTGTGTCGGTAATGATGATGATTTGCGCGCTGTAACCACTGGCCCGGATGGTGCATTTGAGGTCATGAAACCAGGCTCTGTGTTTGTTGATCACACCACCGCATCAGCAGATGTGGCGCGTGAATTGAACCAGATAGCTGCAGAAAAAGGTTTCTCATTCATCGATGCCCCGGTATCAGGTGGTCAGGCAGGGGCTGAAAACGGTGTGCTGACCGTCATGTGTGGTGGTGAACAACACGCCTATGACCGGGCTGAACAGCTGATTGCCAATTATGCCAAAATGTGCAAATTGCTGGGGCCATCAGGAGCCGGGCAACTGACCAAAATGGTCAATCAGATTTGTATTGCCGGTCTGGTGGAAGGTCTGGCTGAAGGCATTCACTTTGGCAAGAAGGCCGGTCTTGATATTGAAGCGGTGATTGAAGTTATCTCCAAGGGGGCTGCCCAGTCATGGCAGATGGAAAACCGCTATCAGACCATGAACCGGGGTGAGTTTGATTTTGGCTTTGCCGTTGACTGGATGCGCAAGGATCTAGCTATCTGCCTTGCCGAAGCGCGCCGCATGGATGCTCATTTGCCGGTTACCGCACTGGTTGACCAGTTATATTCTGAAGTTCAGTCCATGGGTGGCAGGCGCTGGGATACTTCCAGTCTGCTGGCCCGGCTTGAAAAATAAATACCATATTGATTATTTGCGGCAAAACCGGATAAAACAACTCACAATTTTATGCTTATATGAGAACCGTTCCATGACACCTGAAATAGTAGATACCCGTACCCCGGACCCGAAAAAATTTATCTCCGGCGCCACTGGTGACTGGGAAGTGATTATCGGGCTTGAAGTCCATGCTCAGGTATCTTCCAAAGCCAAGCTGTTTTCAGCCGCATCGGCAGAATATGGCGGTGAACCCAATGATCATGTATCCATGATTGATGCTGCCATGCCGGGTATGCTGCCGGTGATCAATGAATTTTGCGTCGAACAGGCGGTGCGCACCGGGCTGGGCCTGAAAGCCAAAATCAATAATTATTCAGTGTTTGACCGTAAAAACTATTTCTACCCCGATCTGCCACAAGGCTATCAGATTTCCCAGTTCAAGCAGCCGATTGTCGGTGAAGGTATTGTCACCATAAACACCACCCCTGAAGAATCGGTCGAGATCGGCATTGAACGGCTGCATCTGGAGCAGGATGCCGGCAAATCCATCCATGATCTGCACCCGTCAATGAGCTTTGTTGACCTTAACCGCTCAGGCGTTGCGCTGATGGAAATTGTCTCCAAACCGGATTTGCGCTCATCAGATGAAGCCAAGGCCTATGTCTCCAAACTGCGTACCATCATGCGCTATCTTGGAACCTGTGATGGCAATATGGAACAAGGCTCGATGCGCGCTGACGTTAATGTGTCGGTGCGCCGCCCCGGTGGTGAGTTTGGCACCCGTTGTGAAATCAAGAATGTAAATTCAATCCGCTTCATGGCCCAGGCAATTGAATATGAAGCCCGCCGCCAGATTGATATTCTGGAAGATGGCGGCACCATTGATCAGGAAACCCGGCTGTTTGATGCCAAAAAGGGCGAAACCCGCTCCATGCGCTCCAAGGAAGAGGCCCATGATTACCGCTACTTCCCCGATCCTGACCTGTTGCCCTTGCAATTTGATCAGGCATTTGTTGATGCAATCGCCTCATCCCTGCCGGAACTGCCGGATGAGAAAAAAGCTCGTTTGATGGATGAGTTTTCGCTTTCAGCCTATGATGCTGAAGTGCTGATTGCCGAACCCAAATCGGCCCGCTTCTTTGAAGCTGTAGCCAAAGGGCGAGACGGCAAGTTGGCCGCCAACTGGGTTATCAACGAGCTGTTTGGCCGTCTCAACAAGCAGGGCACTGATATCAATGACAGTCCGGTCAGCGCCGATCAGCTTGGCGGAATCCTTGATCTTTTGACTGAAAAAACCATTTCCGGCAAAATCGCCAAGGAATTGTTTGAAATTGTCTGGCAAGAGGGCGGTGACCCTAAAAAGATCGTTGAAGACCGGGGCATGAAGCAGGTAACCGACACTGGTGCCATTGAAGCTGCAGTTGATGAAGTAATTGCTGCCAATCCTGAAAAAGCTGAACAGGTCAAAGGAAAACCTGGAATGATTGGCTGGTTTGTCGGTCAGGTGATGAAAGCCTCTGGCGGCAAGGCCAATCCGCAGGCCGTAAACGAGATGCTGCGCAAAAAACTTGGTGTTGAGTGAGTAAATCTCCTTTACCAAACCTGCATTTTCGTCAGGCGCAGATAACTGATGTACCAGCTATAAGGCAATTGCTGGCCGATGATGCTCTGGGAAAAACCAGAGAGGATTTGAGCGGGCAGGGGCTGGAAAACTATCTTGAGGCGTTTAGCGCGATTCAGGACGACCCGCGCAATGAATAATGGCTGGCGCTGCTTGATGATCAGATAGTCGGCACCTGGCAGATCACCTGGATTCCATATTTGTCACGCGGCGGCAATGAGCGTTGCCATATAGAAGCAGTCCGCACCGCCAGCAAATATCGCGGGCAGGGCATAGGTCGCCAGATGATGCAATTCACTCTTGATCGGGCCAGAACCCGTGGTTGTCTGCTGGCCCAGCTCACAACAGATAAATCAAGACCGGATGCGCATCGCTTTTATATAGGCATGGGATTTAAGCCCAGCCATGAAGGCATGAAGTACGAATTGTAAATCAATACCTGAAAAACTGCACAAAAATGTCATTGTTTACTGACAGGTTTTGAGTACATTGGCTTGATCACCAACGAATCGAATACCCTGTCTGGCCCTGGAGTGGAAATATTGACCAATACCCCCGATGACAATCTCATTGAGGAAGATGATGAGAAAATGCCATTCGGACAGATAATCTGTCTTATTGGCCTGATTGTCTGCTCGCTGGCCCTGATGTCGCTGATACTGGCCAAATTCTGGCTGGTATTTGATATGGCTACCCATTTTTCCCTGCATTACATCTTGATAGGCATGTGTTTCCTTATTGGCCTGATGTTGCCGAAATGGCATTTGCGTTCAGCGCTGGTGATGATCATCATTGCAGTTGCAGGCATTGGAATCTGGGCCAAATCGGCTCCGTCTTCGACCATGGCGGTCAATTCATTGGCCAGCAACAACAAGACCTTGAAGATAATGACCTTCAATACCTGGTTTTCCAATAATGGCTGGAAACAGGTAGCAGCAGAAATCCAACGCACCGACCCTGATGTGGTCGCGATGATGGAATTTGGACGCGACAAGGCACCACTACTCAAGGCTTTGAAGAGTGAATACCCATATCAACAGGATTGTTTCGCGGTTCCTTATTGCCATCTGGCCGTTATTTCAAAATATCCCATGGCTGAAAGTAACAGCAAGACACGATGGGTTGGTCCGCCCTATACCAGGGTAAAATTCGGCCCCGAACTGTCCGGTTTGACCTTGTTTGCCGTGCATACGATTCGCCCGCCATATTACAATGCCCATATGAAGCAGATAAGAACCCTGATAGGTGAGATTAATCATCAAAAGGGCTTAAGACTGGTTATGGGTGATTTTAACGCCACTCCATATTCCCAAATCCTGAAGATATTTGGCAGGCGTACCGGTTTGAAACGTATAACCACCAGGCCAACATGGCCGGCATCTTTTGCCTCGCTGCCACAAATTGCAATCGATCATATTTTTATGTCGCCTGAAATATCTGTTGTAGAAGCTGCCCGCATTGGCCGCTCATCCGGCTCGGATCATTTTCCCGTATCAGCAGTAATTTCATTGCCAATTAAATAGATAAGTCTCCAGACTGGTTACCGGTGAGTGAATCAGCTTGTCGCAGATTTATAGTAAAAAATATTTAACCCACTGAAATATCACAATAAATAATAGTTAATAAACAGTGCCTGAATCAGTATGGCAAATTTTGTTCAACTTTAATTAATACTGCCCCTTAACCCGTTATTCTTGATTGCCGAGTCACAATACCCTCATACCGCGTAACAAAAAAGCGGAGTTGAAAAACGGGCGTTAAACATTAGCAAAGGGGATTTATTATGGCTCGCATGAATTTGAACAATATGGAAACCGCAACACCAGGTGCATCTGACACTGTCACAGCTGAAGCACTTTATTCACTGGGCCTTATGTATTGCAATGGCCGTGATGTAGATGTGGATCTGGTCACAGCTCACAAATGGCTGAACCTGTCAGCAATGCGCGGCAATCAGCAGGCAAGGCAATTGCGGGTTGAATTGTCAGAAGAAATGAGCAGTGAAGAAATCCATGCAGCCCAGCGCATGGCCAGAAACTGGCTCAGCCTCCACTGATCAGCAAGCAGGGCATACGCTAATATCTGGGCCGGAAATTGGTTCCGGCTCGAAGGTCGCGCTCAAACATACGTTGCAATTCGCCAAAGGCAATGGCTGTTTCGCGTTGGGATCGATATATCTCGGCCTCATAAATATCGGCGCGTGAATTAATCTGGTCGCGACGCGAATTAAGCAGTGGCAATCTTTGCTGATCTGGTGAGTAAGCATGACCAGTCGGTTTGCGCGAACCACCTGCATATGCCGGCAAACTGCCTGCAATTGCCAAAATAACTGCCAAACCTGTCAAAACCTTGCGCATATTTACGCCTCCAAACAAAAAACCGTCGACCACTGATACCATTAAACCATGTCACAGTGCACGCTAATATTTACTTAATCATAAAACTTTTATCGTTTGTGACAAGAACTTCGCAAATCTCGATATTTAGTCTTGAATCAATCGGCAAACATAGGCATAACCGCCCGTGGAGAGGTGGCCGAGTGGTCGAAGGCGCTCCCCTGCTAAGGGAGTAGACGGGGAACCGTCTCGAGGGTTCGAATCCCTTCCTCTCCGCCAGTTACTATTGGGCCCGGTACTCAGATCAAACATGCTGCCAGTTAAAAGCCATTTCGGACAAGAAGCAATTTTGGGAATATTTTAACAATTTGTTTGGTCGCAGTGTGAAAACATGGCGGCATAATTTATGCCGATGTCAGCAGGATGCTGGTCTCGCTGTTTCTGATACCGCGTATTTGCCGGACTTCTCTCAAGGTTCTGTCGAAATCCACCAGATTGACTGTTTCGATTACCAGAACCAGGTCCCATTTGCCATTTGTAGTGTAGCTGTTAACGATTTCGGGCATTTGACGCAGGTGGCTGGTGACGACTTTTTCCTGACTGCCTTCAATGGAAATCATCATGACCGCTTTGATGAGGTTTTCATTTTCCCGTGATGCAAGCTCAATCGTAAAGCGATTGATGATACCTGCCTTTATTAACCTGTCCAGACGAAATTGCACTGTTGCCCGCGAGACTTTCATCTTGGTAGCCAACTGCGTTATTGAGGCGCGGCCATCCAGTTTGAGTAACGCAATCAAACGGCGATCGGTTTCATTTAGATTGATCATGAACTCTACTAATTGATTAAATTAATATGATATTTGCCAAGTTTACCTAAAAAAATATATAGATTTCCAACTATTTGCCAGTTTTATTTTTCTGTAACCTGTCAGTGAAATCGAGGTTAAAGAAAAGACGCTGGAGTACAAGATGACATCTGTGAATTGCACCCTTGTTGGAGCACCCGTCCAGACTGGTGCTAGACAGCCAGGTTGTCTGATGGGCCCTGATGCCCTGCGTACTGCTGGGCTTGAAGCGGTATTGCAAGATCTGGGACACAATGTGTATGACATGGGTAACATAACGCCAGTAGATATTGAGCATTGTATTCCAACAGATACAGCGGTTCGCAATCTTGATGCGACATCAGCTTGGGCTTTGGCGCTGGAAGAAGCCGCCTATGAAGCATCCAGCAATAGTAACCTGCCAATTTTTCTGGGGGGCGATCACAGTATTTCAATTGGAACGGTTCCAGGAGTAATGCGGTATTCGCGTGAAATTGGCCGGGAGCAATTTGTACTGTGGCTGGACGCTCATCCCGATTTTCATACGTTGGAGACGACCGTCACTGGTAATCTGCATGGCACACCTGTTGCCTATTTTACCGGCACCGGACAGTTCAACGGCCTGTATCCCGAGCTTGCAAATCCGGTTGCGCCGGAAAATGTCTGCATGCTGGGAATCCGGTCTGTCGATGCGGCTGAAAAAAAGCGGCTGTCAGATACGTGTATCGAAGTCCATGACATGCGTTCAATTGATGAAACTGGCATAAAGGCGCCACTTGCGAGTTTTCTGCAAAGGGTACGACAGGCAAGGGGGGCGCTACATGTCAGTTTTGATGTTGATTTTCTTGAGCCATCAATTGCGCCTGCTGTTGGCACAACTGTGCCCGGGGGCGCAACCTTCCGAGAAGCCCACCTTGTTATGGAAATGTTATGCGATAGCAATCTGGTTACCTCGCTCGAATTGGTTGAGCTCAACCCGTTTCTGGATGAGCGTGGCCGTACAGCACATCTCATGGTTGATCTTACTGCGAGCCTGTTGGGGCGCACAGTTCTTGACCGGCCAACTCGAACTTTTTGAAATAAAGGATTCAAGTAATGAATATAGCACCTGTTCCCTCACCCCTTGCTTTCGTACCGTTTGTCAGTGTTAGCAACATGATGAAGATTATCAACGGGATGGGTGTGGCCAATGCCATTGCTGGTATTGCAGATTATATCGAGGCTGATTTCCGCCGCTGGGAGAGTTTTGACAAAACGCCGCGTATTGCCGCTCACTCACATGAAGGTGTTATTGAATTGATGCCGACATCAGATGGGGAAACCTATGGTTTCAAATATGTCAACGGTCACCCGGCAAACATGGCGCGTGGGTTTCAGACAGTGACGGCATTTGGCGTTCTTTCAAATGTAGCCAATGGATATCCGGTTTTGATCACTGAAATGACCTTGCTGACAGCTCTTAGAACCGCAGCCACATCAGTTGTTGCTGCCCGGCACTTGGCATCGGAAAATGCCAAGACTCTGGCGATAATAGGTAATGGCGCACAATGTGAGTTTCAGGCGTTGGCGTTTCAGAAAGTACTGGGCATAGAAAAAATCCAGCTTTATGATATCGATCAGTCGGCTACCGCCAAGGCGGTCAGGAATCTGGCTTCAAGCGGATTGACAATTACCAGTTGCACTGATCCGCATAATGCGGTTTATGGCGCCGATATCATCACCACTTGCACCGCAGATAAACAATATGCCACGATACTGACTGACAATATGGTTGGCGCTGGAGTTCACATAAATGCCATTGGCGGCGATTGCCCGGGCAAGACCGAGTTGCATCGCGATATTCTGTTGCGCTCGGATATTTTTGTTGAGTTTCCGCCCCAGACACGCATTGAAGGTGAGATACAGCAATTGCCGGATGATTATCCCGTCAATGAACTTTGGAGAGTAATAACAGGAGAGATCAAGGGACGAACGTCAAAAAGCCAGATTACGCTGTTCGACAGTGTCGGCTTTGCAATAGAGGACTTTTCGGCGCTTCGTTATATCCATGACCAGCTTGGAGAAAAAAGCCATTGTGAGCAACTTGACATGATTGCCGACCCGGACGACCCACGTGATCTGTTTGGTATGCTCGAACGTGCAGATATTTAGGCTCAGGACTCATTAATTGAGATAATAGATGACGAAAGCAGCGATGCAGATTGTTGACATGAAAGTGTGAGCACAGCGATCATACCTTGTCGCCACACGTCTCCAGTCTTTGAGCTTGCCAAAGAAATTTTCCACTTTATGGCGGGTTTTGTAGAGTTTTTTGCAGTACAGGGCGGGTGATTTTCGATTTCTGCGTGGTGGGATACAAGGCTCGATACCCTTGGCACGCAAGGTCTGACGAAATTCGTCACTATCATATCCCTTGTCACCTATCAGATGGGTTGCCGATGGTGGCAGCGCGTCATAAACCAGTTTTGCCCCGGTGTGATCACTCATTTGACCTTCACTAAGCAGCAGGATCAACGGTCTGCCATGTTCATCAACCACGGCATGGAGTTTTGAGTTCAGGCCGCCTTTTGTGCGCCCGATACGGCGGGGAACATTTCCTTTTTTAAAAGGGAGGAGGCCGTGCGGTGTGCTTTGAGATGAGTGGCGTCAATCATCAGGTGTTCGGGTGCCTCATTCTGTCTGGCAAGATCAGCAAAAATCCGGTCGAAAACCCCCATTTTACTCCAGCGAACAAACCGGTTGTACAAGGTTTTATGTGGCCCGTATTCACGTGGTGCATCACGCCAGCGCAAACCGTTGCGAAGGACAAATATGATACCGGAAATCACCTTTTTATCATCAACGCGGGCGATACCGTGCGAGAGTGGGAAACAAGGTTTAATACGTTCAAGTTGCTCGTCAGAAAGCCAGATTAAATCATTCATTTGCGAATCCTCCTGAACACAGGGAATCACAAATCAGCCCAAAAGGGAATCCTGAAAATTAATGGGTCCTGAGCCTAGGTTGTGGATTAATAAACAGGATTGATCCTGAAAGTGAGTTTACTATCTGGTCATTTTCCAGAAAACGTCCGCTCCCGGTCTCAATTCCACTGCCATCTTACCCATCCTGATGAATTTGTTGGACGTGAAGTATTCCCAACCCGTTGATCTGACAAAATAAAACCGGTTTTCAAAGTATTGATTATTGCAGGGAAAGTACAGTTTGGCGGCTGTTTCCTTGCAATTTTCATTTGCTGTTTTTGTGTGGTTCACTGCTCCAAAGAGTGATTTGGAAGGAATATATGAAGCCGAAGGAACCTGAACACACTGGCCAGCACGACATGTTTCGTTCCAGGCTGTATCAGATCGAGCTGTTGCTGGCTGAAGGCATCCATCGCCACCACGCTCAATCGCTGCAAGGGCGGCCAGT
>JALXCV010000045.1 GCA_026990765.1 Hyphomicrobiales bacterium
TTCAGCGGAGATGGCATATATGTTCAAGCCGGTAGCCGGACTTATGGTCCTTGGTCTGTTTCTTGTAGGCAGTCCCCAGCTTCATGCCCAGTCAACAAGCGAGTGGAACTCGCTTTATGACCGGATAATCAGACTGGAAGCTAATGTCAGAGCTTCAAAGCGCAATGGCGGACAGGCAGGTGACCCGCGCCAGATGCGCCAGTTACTTGATGAAATTCGCGCAGTTCGCCGCCGTCTTGATTCCATGGATGCCCGGCTTCGCCGGCTGGAACGCAAACAGGGCCGCCAGGGCAAGGTTCTGACAGCACCAAAACCTCCACGCACGGTTTTTACCCCAACCACACCAGCCCCGCCGCCTGCCTATTCACCGCCCCCGCCTGCTTATCAGCCGCTGGATAACAGTTTCACCCAGAACGAGCTGGAGCAATATGGGGTGGATAACCAGCCGCAGATTTTTGCTGAAATCGAAAAACCTGGTGGACGCAAGAGACTGCCACCACAGCAATGGCAATCAGCAAACACTCTTTTGCCAGCACCGGTTACAACACCATTGCCACCTCAGGATACCACTGGTTCGTTTTCAACCAGTGCCGTACAGCGCGTGCCTCTGGATGGCAATCAGGTGAGCGAGACTTCCATTGCCAAAAGGCTGCTTGATCGTTCAAAGTCTGATTTTCGCTCGCGCCGGTTTCTGGCGGCTGAAAACGGTTTCAAGTCTTTTCTGGTCAAACATCCCGACAATAAGTTGGCATCTGATGCCTATTTCATGCTGGGTGAAACCTATTATGCGCAAAAAAACTATCGGCTGGCGGCCAAGACCTATCTGAAAGGCTATCGCAAGTTTCCATCTGGACCGCAATCGGCTGACAGCCTGTTGAAACTGGGCATGTCGCTGGGCAAGCTTGGGCAGAAATCCCAAAGTTGTGGTGCCTATGAGCAGGTTACAACCAAAAAATCTGCATCGCCTGCAACCATACGCGCTGCCAAAAAAGAGATGAAGCGTGCTGGATGCTGATACAGTTCGTGTCGCCCTTGCCCCTTATGACAAAATAGCGCTGGCAGTATCTGGCGGGTCAGATTCAACCGCGCTGATGCTGCTGGTCAGTAACTGGCATGGCAAAGTCACCATATTGACGGTTGATCACCAGTTACGCCCTGATTCCAGAAAAGATGCTGAACAAACCCGGCAATGGGCTAACAGGCTGGGGCTGGATTGTGAAATCCTGACATGGCAGCATGATGAGCCAACATCCAGGATTCAGGAAAAAGCTCGCCTTGCCCGCTATGGCCTGATGACTGACTGGTGCCGGGAAAATGCAGTTCCAGCGCTTGTTACTGCTCACACCAGAAATGACCAGCTGGAGACTTTCGCCATGCGGCTCAACCGGGCCAGCGGGGTCAAGGGGCTTGGGGCCATGGCTCCAAAATCATCCATGAACTCTATCGATATTATCCGCCCGTTGCTGGATGTCTCAAGGCAGGAATTACAGGATTATCTTAAAGCCAATTATCATGGATGGCTGGATGATCCGTCAAATTACAACCGGGTTTTTGAACGGGTTCGAATCAGGCAGGACAAACCATTTCTGCCAGATGGGAAAATCATTGCCCTGACAGCGAAAAGATTACGGCGTGCCAATGAAGCCCTTGAGATGGAAACCAGCAACAAGATGGCGCAACTGGTAAAGGCATCTACTGCCGGATATTGCCTTATTGAGCGCGAAGGCTTTGACAGTCTGGCTGATGAATTCTCACTTAGGATTTTGCAACGCTGCATAGAATGGGCTGGTGGGGGTTGCGAATATTTGTCGATGGCAGCAATTGAACAACTGGGCAAATGGGCAAGCAATGAACAGGGAAGCGCCCGGACACTGGGAGGAACCCGGATAACCCGGCGCAAGGATCATTTCGTGATTGGACGCGAAGCAGGAAGAATAAGCAGCAAGATTGAAATTGCATCATCTGGCACTGCCATCTGGGATGGCCGGTTTGAAATTACCAATAATTCGGCAAAAATTGTCACGATTGCCAAAACCGGCAATAACGCACCAAGGCCGGACAGTTCAAATCTTCCACATTTACCGCACTTTGTGCATTGCGCCCTGCCCGCTGTTTACAAAAACGCTCAACTTCAGCATATTCCATTTTATCAATCTACTGGCGATATTGAGGTCAAAATTCTTAAATTGCCTGAAAATGTACCAATGGATGCTGATTTGAGCAGCTAGGCGGCGTTTACGCTGTTTTCTGTCTTGGAAAGCACTTAATGAATGCTTATGTTATAGCAATGTCGTGTCTGGCATCAGACAAGTTGGATGGGAAGGGACGAGTTCCCTTATCAATGAAAGAAACAATAAGTGAATAATTTTCGTAATTTTGCAGTATGGATTGTAATTGCAATCCTGCTGTTTGCACTGTTCAACCTGTTTCAGGGCCAGGGCAAAGCTGATCGTGCAGGTGAATTGTCTTACACGACATTCCTGGAAAAAGTTGATGCGGGCGATGTGCGTCAGGTTACTATTTCCGGCGATGTGATCAATGGCAAGCTGACCAATGGCAAAGAATTCAAAACCGTCAGCCCCAATGACCCTGATCTGGTGAAAAACCTGCGGGCCAAAAGCGTTGACATCAAGGTCAGATCAGCAAATGAAGGTGGATTGCTGTCTGGCTTCCTGTTCTCATGGTTCCCGATATTGCTGATGATCGGGGTATGGATATTCTTCATGCGCCAGATGCAGTCATCTTCCGGCAAGGCGATGGGGTTTGGCAAATCCAAGGCCAAACTACTGACCGAGCGGCATGGCAAGGTGACATTTGATGATGTTGCAGGGGTTGAAGAAGCCAAGGAAGAGCTGGAAGAGGTGGTTGAGTTCCTCAAGGACCCGCAAAAATTCCAGCGGCTTGGCGGCAAGATTCCCAAAGGTGCCTTGCTGGTTGGACCGCCCGGCACTGGTAAAACCCTTCTGGCGCGCGCTGTTGCTGGGGAAGCTGATGTACCGTTTTTCACCATATCGGGTTCTGACTTTGTGGAAATGTTTGTCGGTGTTGGTGCTTCGCGTGTGCGTGACATGTTCGAACAGGCAAAAAAGAATGCTCCCTGCATCATCTTCATTGACGAAATCGATGCGGTTGGCCGCCATCGCGGTGCCGGACTTGGCGGTGGCAATGATGAACGTGAACAGACACTGAACCAGTTGCTGGTTGAAATGGACGGGTTTGAGGCCAATGAAGGGGTCATACTGATTGCTGCCACCAACCGGCCTGATGTGCTGGACCCGGCATTATTGCGCCCTGGCCGGTTTGACCGCCAGATCGTGGTTCCCAATCCTGATGTCAAGGGACGTGAAAAAATCATCAAGGTTCATATGCGCAATGTACCGCTGGCTCCTGATGTGGATGCCAAGGTTTTGGCGCGTGGCACTCCCGGATTTTCCGGTGCCGATCTTGCCAATCTGGTGAATGAGGCGGCATTGCTGGCCGCTCGCCGCAACAAGCGCATGGTGACACAGGCTGATTTTGAAGATGCCAAAGACAAGGTGATGATGGGCGCTGAGCGCAAATCCATGGCCATGTCGGAAGAAGAAAAAACCCTTACTGCCTATCATGAAGGCGGCCATGCCGTGGTGGCTTTGAAAGTTCCGGCAGCTGATCCGGTACACAAGGCAACCATCATTCCGCGTGGCCGGGCTTTGGGCATGGTTATGCAACTGCCCAAGGGTGACAGCTATTCAATGAAATACAAGCAGATGACCTCACGGCTTGCCATCATGATGGGTGGCCGGGTTGCTGAAGAACTGATCTTCGGGCCGGAAAACGTAACATCAGGGGCTTCATCAGATATTGAGCAGGCAACCAAACTGGCAAGAGCCATGGTAACCCAGTGGGGGTTTTCTCCAGAATTGGGCACGGTTTCTTATGGTGAGAATCAGGAAGAAGTATTTCTTGGTCATTCAGTGGCACGCAATCAGAGTATTTCAGAAAAGACTGCGCAACTTATTGATACCGAGGTCAGACGTCTGGTTGATGAAGCCCATGTCGAAGCTGTCAAGATTCTGAAAAAGAACAAGAAGGGGCTGGAAGCTCTGGCAAAGGCGCTGCTTGAATATGAAACCCTCACCGGGGATGAGATTCAGGATATTCTTGACGGAAAAGAGCTTAATCGCGATGATGACAGTTCCAATTCCAAGACCAGTCAGACGCCATCGGTGCCCACCACCAAGCCAAGCCCGGATGAAAAACCGGCTGGTGACATGGACCCGCAACCACAGACATGATTATAACGGGGTGCAGGCAACTGCGCCCCGTAAATTGTCGGTACAACAAGAGCGAGATGTGATCATGTTGAACCATTTGATGGAGCCAAATCCGGTTTTTCGCGCTCGCTGGACTGCGTTAGCTTCCGCTTGTGGTCAACCAGACCACGGCACGAAACCTGCCTTGCCAGCAAACGCGAAAAGCCGGTCAAATGATTCAACATGATCACATCTCGCTCTATGACACAATCAGCATCTATCTATGTTCGCCCGGACGGTTGCTTAATCGGTCAGGCGGCGATTGATGCAGTTGCTGCAAAAAAAGCCGGGATGATCGCCGGCGGCTGGAGCGCTTATTCACTGGTTGAGCTGCTTGATCGCAATGGCCGACATGAATGGCTGACCTATGAGCAGTTCAGCCAAAGCCGCGATAGCGAATTAAACCGGCAGCGCCAGAATATTGAACTGGCCAAAGCACCGCAAACCCCGCAAATAATGGGCATTGTCAATGTAACCCCGGACAGTTTTTCCGATGGTGGTGATTTTGGCAATACAGCCAGCGCAGTTGAACATGCAAAGCTGCTGATTGGTGAGGGTGCAGATATTATCGATATTGGTGGTGAGTCCACCCGCCCTGGCGCCCGCCAGGTATCAGTGGATGAAGAACTGGCAAGGGTTGTACCGGTAATAAAGGCAATGGCTGACGCTCAAACCCTGATATCGATTGATACACGCAAGCCGCAAATCATGCAGGCAGCGGTAAGTGCCGGTGCCAATATAATCAATGATGTAACCGCACTGGAATTTTCACCAGACAGCCTGCCAATGGCCAAACAGCTTGCGGTTCGGGTTGTTCTCATGCATTCAGCCGGAACACCCGAGACCATGCAGGACAATCCTGATTATGACAATGTGGTGCTGGATATTTATGATTATCTGGCCAGAAGGATTGCAGCTTGTAAGGCTTTGGGCATTAAAAGGTCAAGCCTTATAATTGATCCGGGTATCGGGTTTGGCAAAACCTTGAAGCACAATCTTGAACTGATTGACAGGCTGGCAGTTTTTCATTCCCTTGGCGCTTCGATATTGCTTGGCGCCTCAAGAAAAACATTCATTGGCAAGATAACCGGTGAGAGCTATCCCAAAATGCGCGATGCCGGTTCGCTGGCTGTGGCGGCAAAAGCCATTTTGCAGGGTGTGCAATATTTACGGGTTCACAATGTAGAACAAACTGTACAGGCAAGAGCAATACTGATGGCTTACCCCATGAAAAACATGGGGTCTTAATCATTTAATACCATGTTTCGGGCATAATGGCGGTGCATGGATGAATGCAAATATTCACAGGGTTTGAGAATACAGATGAAAAGAAATTATTTCGGCACTGACGGAATACGCGGCATGGCCAATCAGCCGCCAATGGATACCATGACAGCAATGCGGGTTGGAATGGCTGCCGGTTTGCTGTTCAAAAGCGGCAATCATCGCCACAGGGTGGTAATCGGCAAGGATACCAGACTGTCGGGCTATATGATTGAACAGGCGCTGACCGCCGGTTTCCTGTCAGTTGGCATGGATGTGTTTTTGTTTGGACCATTGCCGACACCCGGTGTTGCCATGCTGACCCGCTCATTACGGGCTGATATGGGAGTGATGATTTCAGCATCACATAATCCGTTTCATGATAATGGCATCAAGCTGTTCGACAAACTGGGCCGCAAACTTTCTGACAGTCAGGAAGTCGAGATCGAGCGGTTGATGAATAATGGTCTGGAGCAGCATCTGGTAGCACCTGACAGGCTTGGCCGGGCCAAGCGTATCGAGGATTCACAGGCCCGCTATATTGAATCAGTAAAGCGCACCTTCCCGCGCAATTTGCGGCTTGAAGGTTTGCGCATAGCAATTGATTGTGCCAATGGAGCAGCCTACAAAGTTGCCCCGACTGCCCTGTGGGAGCTGGGAGCAGAAGTTAAAACCATCGGGGTTAATCCCAATGGTTTCAATATAAATGAGCAGTGCGGATCAACTTCGCCACAGCAACTAATCGACAAGGTTCTGGAAGTGCGAGCCGATATCGGTATTGCGCTGGATGGCGATGCAGACCGGGTGCTGATAGTCGATGAAAACGGCAATGCGATTGATGGTGACCAGATAATGGCCCTGATTGCCACCAACTGGGCAGGCAAGGACCAGTTGCGCGGCGGCGGTATTGTGGCAACCATCATGTCCAATCTGGGGCTTGAGAGGCATCTTGAGGAAAATGGTCTTAAACTGGCCCGCACCAAGGTTGGTGACCGCTATGTGGTCGAGCATATGCGCCAGAACGGGTTTAATGCCGGCGGGGAACAGTCCGGCCATATTATCCTGTCAGATTTTTCCACTACGGGTGACGGGCTGATTGCAGCCCTGCAGGTTCTGGCAGCAATGAAGGAACAGGACAAACCGGTTTCACAAATATGCAACCAGTTCACTCCACTGCCACAGATTTTGAAAAATGTACGCTATAAAAAGGGCGAGCCACTTAAACTGCCAGCAGTGAAAGAGGCAATTGCCGATGGTGAATCACGTCTGGCCAAAACAGGCCGTCTGGTAATCCGCCCGTCCGGCACCGAACCGCTGATAAGGGTTATGGCAGAAGGTGACGACGAGGTTCTGGTAAACCGCGTCGTCGATGATATTGTGTCAGTGCTGGAAAGTGAAGCTGCCTGAGGATCAATCCTCAAACGGGTCCTTGATCAGGATAGTGTCTTCACGTTCCGGGCTGGTCGAGACCAGAGAAACCGGGGTTTCTATCAGTTGTTCGATCTGGCGGATATATTTGACCGCAGCAGCGGGCAATTCATCCCATGAGCGGGCACCCTCAGTTGATTCCTGCCAGCCTTCAAAGGTCTTATAGACCGGTTTTACCCGGGCCTGTGCACCCATGGAAGCCGGGAAGCGTTCAACCGGTTTGCCATCCAGCTCATAGCCGACACAGACCTTGATTTCATCAAGCCCGTCCAGCACATCCAGCTTGGTCAGGGCTACACCGGTAACTCCTGAGGTTTTCATCGCCTGGCGCACCATAACGGCATCAAACCAGCCACAGCGGCGCTGGCGACCGGTTACTGTGCCAAATTCATGACCGCGCTCGCCCAGACGCTGGCCAATATCATCAAACAATTCGGTCGGGAACGGACCTTCACCCACTCTGGTTGTATATGCCTTGGCGATTGCCAGCACATAATCGAGAGTGCCAGGACCGGTGCCAGTGCCGATTGCCGCCTGGGCTGCAATAGTATTGGATGAAG
Organism: Hyphomicrobiales bacterium; assembly: GCA_026990765.1. Taxonomy (GTDB): domain Bacteria; phylum Pseudomonadota; class Alphaproteobacteria; order Rhizobiales; family Aestuariivirgaceae; genus JALWJW01. Next base: position 7,544 of record JALXCV010000045.1, read on the forward strand.
TCACATAAGGATAGGTGCCGTGATCAATATCGAGCATGGTGCCTTGTGCACCTTCAAACAATATGCGTTTGCCTTTGCGCTTTTCCTTGTCCAGCAGATCCCAGACTGAATCCATGAAGGGAAGAATTTTCGGGGCCAGTTCAACCAGATCCTTATAGAGCTGATCACCATCAAATAATTCAACACCAAGGCCCTTGCGCAAGGCATTGTGATGCGCCAGCGCCCGGTCGATCTTGTTCATGAGAGTATCAAGATTTACCAGATCTGAAACCCTGATAGCGCGTCTGCCGACCTTGTCCTCATATGCCGGGCCAATACCGCGCCCGGTAGTGCCGATCTTGCCCTTGCCGGCAGCAGCTTCGCGGATGCCGTCAAGCTCGCGGTGCAATGGCAGGATCAAGGTGGTGTTTTCGGCAATGCGGAAGTTTTCCGGTTCAACCACAACCCCCTGCCCGCGCAAACCTTCAATTTCTTTCAGCAAGGCCCATGGATCAAGCACCACACCATTGCCAACAACTGACAATTTGCCGCCGCGCACGATACCCGATGGCAGAGCCGACAGCTTGAACACATTGCCATCAATTACCAGCGTGTGACCGGCATTATGCCCGCCCTGAAATCTGGCGACAACATCAGCGCGCTCAGAAAGCCAGTCAACAATCTTGCCCTTGCCTTCATCGCCCCACTGGGCACCAACTACTACGACATTTGCCATGTGAAAAATCTCCAAGTCCTTATAAGGATTCTCAAACCGTGGCACTTGTGGCATGAAACCGGGCGGATTCCAATTGTTCATTCGCCGCAGATGTGTTGTTTTCAACAATAAGCATTTAGGCTACAAGCATCGACCATGCGAGCATTCACCTATAATCCGCCCACCAGACCTTATCTGGACATTGTGCATGTTGATGAAGAAATACTGGTTTTGTCAAAACCCAGTGGCCTGCTGAGTGTTCCCGGCAAGGCATCTGAACATGCCGATTGTCTGGAAGCAAGGGCGCAGCAGCAATATCAGCAGGCAAGAATTGTGCACCGGCTGGATATGGATACATCAGGTATTATCATCATGGCGATGAATGCCAAAGCCCACCGGCATCTTGGGTTGCAGTTTGAACGGCGCAAGGTGAAAAAACTGTATGAGGCACGCGTTCAAGGCATTATTGAAGCTGACAGGGGCGAGATTGACCTGCCGCTTATCTGTGACTGGCCCAACCGTCCCCGCCAGATGGTCGACCATGAGCGCGGCAAGACGGCACTAACCAGATGGCGGGTGTTGCAACGCGAACCCCTGAAAACCAGAGTTGAACTGGCACCTTTTACCGGAAGATCACACCAGTTGCGGGTGCATATGCTGGCAATCGGGCATCCGATCTTGGGAGACAATCTTTATGCTGACGATGATGCTTTCAAAGCCGCTGACCGTTTGCAGTTACATGCCAAAAGCCTGAGCCTGCATCATCCGGCTGATGGCAGGCTGCTAAGTTTTTTTGACCGGGTGCCGTTTTAGAGCCAGTCAATTGAACAGCTTGTCTTTTGCCTCATCCGGTGCAGGTGTCGGGGTGGTTTCGGCTATTGCCTTGTTCAGATAATATTCCAGTTGCTGGGAAAACTTGCTGGCCTGTTTTATCTCAAACCGGAATTTCCTGGCACTTCCGGCAATTACATGCTCAATCTGCACTGCTGATGAATTATCGGAAAAAGAAACAAACACCACAGATACATATTCTTTTTGATCCTTGTCACCACGTACATAGCCAATCACTTTGGCAAAATCTCCAACCTGCTTTTCCCTGGCAATATCAGCCCATTTCGGGCCTTTTCGCAAAAGATCAATCAGGGTGCGGGCTTCATCCTTGTTGCAGGCTATGGAATGACCAGCGCCTGGTTCGCCATTTTGCTGAGGCTCAATGAAACCGGCCATGATTGTAAGTCCCAGATTTGGCACCAGCGCGGTGGTGACAACTGTACCGCCAAGATGACCGCTGCCAAGGGTTTTGAAACTGGCCGGATCACCCATTATGGCTGATCCGTGCATGATCGAGAATTTCTTGCCCGGATCAAATAATGGTGCCTGGGCATTAGCAAGGCTGGTTAGCGAATAAAGGGCGATGAGGAGTGCTGCAAGTTTTGTCATGCCTGTGATAATAGCATTAAATCACGCAACGTCAATATGATCACTGGCTATTCGTTTAACCCCGGCATCTGTCATGTCTTTCCATGCAGCAGCCAGCGAACCATCTAGATCAATGGCGCGGCAGGCATCTTCGATCACATATGTATCAAACCCGGCAGTACAGGCATCAATTGCCGAGAAAGCCACACAGAAATCTGTGGCCAGACCGACCAGAAATACTTCAGAGATTTTCCGCATGCGCAAATAACCGGCAAGGCCGGTTGACGTGGCCTTGTCAGCCTCGATAAAGGCCGAATAGGAATCAAGGCCGATATTGCAGCCCTTGCGGATAATCAGTTGCGCCCTGTCTGTTTGCAGATTATCGGCCAGCGCCCCGCCATGCGTTGCCTGCACACAATGATCCGGCCACATGACCTGCGGGCCATATTCAACCTCGCGCACAGAAAAGGCTTCTGCATCATGAGTTGAGGCAAAGGAAATATGGCCTTTGGGGTGCCAGTCCTGCGTCACCACAAGATTGGGGAAAGAAGGGCTGATACTATTTATAATGTCAATGACTGCATCACCATCATTAACAGCCAAAGCGCCACCGGGCAGAAAATCGTTTTGAACATCGATTATGATCAGGGCTGAACTGTTTGTAGGGGTAATGGACATTCTGGCTGGCTCCTTTGCAATATCGGCTTGAAGATAAAGGCCAGATTCGGTCAGCGTCAAGCCAATCCTGGTATTAAAAATCTGCGAAAAGGCGTTTATTTTGCAATACACTTGTTATCGTGGTGCACTTCAAGTATTTTGCCATCCCATCTGGTGGGCAAATCGCACAAGGATTTATCACCTGAATTCAAATTGAAGCAACAACTATTCAGGCACCATGCAACGCCGACACCTGACAACCATTATTGATGTACAACGCGTTGTGTTTGTAAATGGCATGATGTTGCTGGCGCTTACAGTATTCATGCTGCCACCGGCCTTTACTGATCTGGTTGCCCATAATCCCAATGCCATGGTGTTTGCAATATCAGCCTTTATCACCGGTTTTTTAGGGCTGATGATGGTTATCGCCACTCGTGGCAGCTGGTCAGATGAGATTTATCTGAAAGAAGGTTTTGTGCTGACCGTATCAAGCTGGCTGGTATTGTCATCTTTTGCCTCTATTCCATTCCTGCTTTACGGGAATGGCATGACACTGGTAGATTCATGGTTTGAAACCGTTTCCGGGCTGACCACAACCGGGGCTACGGTGATGACCAGTCTTGATGACATGCCACCGGGGATATTGTTATGGCGCTCAACCATTGCCTGGATTGGCGGCATCGGTATTGTGCTGATGGCGATTATCATGCTGCCATTTTTGAAAGTGGGCGGCATGCAGTTATTCCAGACTGAAAATTCTGACCGGTCAGAAAAATTTGTGCCGCGCGCCGGTGAACTGATGCGGATGATCGTCTGGAGTTACCTCAGCCTGACCATTTTATGCGGTCTTTCATATAGCTGGGCTGGAATGAGCGCATTTGATGCGGTCAATCATGCGATGACAACCATGGCAACTTCTGGTTATTCCACCCATGACAATTCATTCAATGCCTTTACCAATCCACGTATCCACTGGATATCCTCACTGTTCATGCTGGCTGCCAGTCTGCCGCTGGCGCTTTATGTACGCACAGTAAAGACCAGATCACTCGATTTCTGGAATGACACACAGGTGCGCGGGTTTTTGAAGCTGGTGACAACCTTTATTGTCATCATCACCCTGTCTTATTCCTACAGCCATGATAAAAACCTGCTGGATTCCATGCGGTTGGTGGTTTTTAATGTGCTGGCTATTATTTCAACCACCGGCTTTGTGCTTGATGACTATACGACATGGGGTGCCGGGGCGGTTGGCGTATTCTTTCTGCTGACATTTCTTGGTGGCTGCACCGGGTCCACCTCGGGCGGGGTCAAGACCTTTCGGCTGCAGGTCATGTTGCGTACAGCCAATAATTACATCTCCAGACTGATGAGTCCCAACCGGGTGGCTATCAGCACCTTTAACGGCAAGAAACTGACAACAGACATTTCCATATCAGTGCTGGCTTATATTTCAGTGATGTTTGTTTCGGTAATGGTATTTACCATGGCGCTGACGGTTTTCGGGCTGGATTTTGTGACCAGTATTTCAGGGGCTACAACGGCCCTGACCAATGTCGGGCCAGGTCTTGGCGATATTATCGGCCCGTCAGGAAATTACTCAACCCTGCCTGATGGAGCCAAATTTATCCTGACTATTGCCATGCTGCTGGGCAGGCTTGAATTCTTCACCTTTCTGGTAGTGTTTTCACCAAGCTTCTGGCGCTGATTACATCTGGCTTTATGGCCGCGATTTCATGTGGTCGGGCAGATAGGTGGCAAGTTCTGGAAATGCTACCAGAATTGCAACCATGACAATCATCAGCATGAACATTGGAAGTGCGGTTTTGGCAATGTAGCTCATCTCATGTTTGGTCATGCCCTGCAATACAAACAGATTAAAGCCAACCGGCGGGGTGACCTGTGCCATTTCCACTACCACCACTATGAAGATGCCAAACCAGATTATATCAATTCCAGCCGCCCGGATCATCGGTTCAACCACGGCAATTGTCAGCACTACAGATGAAATGCCATCAAGGAACATGCCGATAATGATGTAGAAAACCGTCAGTGCTGCAATCAGCACAATGGGCGATAAGTTCATTGAGGCTATCCATTCAGCCAGCGCTCTTGGCAGACCGGTAAAGCCCATGGAAAGTGACAGGAATGATGCACCCATCAAGATAAGGGCAACCATGCAGGATGTGCGGGTGGCACCCATCAGGCTTTCAATAAAGGTCGAGATGGAAAGCGAGCCTTGGGCCGCGGCCAGAATGAGAGCGCCGATCACCCCGAAAGATGCAGCTTCCGTGGCTGTGGCAAAGCCCATATACATCGAGCCAATCACAAACATTACCAGCGCGATTACCGGGATCAGGAAACGTGATTCCTTTACCTTTTCAGAAAAGCTCATATGGGCTTCAAGTTTGGGTACTTCATGCGGTTTGGTGATTGACCAGAAAGCCACATAGCCCATGAATAACAGTGCCAGCACCAAACCTGGCAGAATACCGGCAAGAAACAATTTGGAAATGGATTCATTGATGGTGACGCCATAGACTATCAAGGTTAAGGATGGCGGGATCATCAAACCAAGAGTGGCCGAGCCTGCCAGGGTGCCGATGATCATTCGTTCAGGATAATTGCGTTTGCGAAGTTCAGGGATCGACATTTTGCCGACCGTGGTCAAGGTGGCAGCAGATGAACCGGAAACTGCGGCAAACACCGTGCAGCCAACAATATTGGTGTGCAACAGGCCGCCCGGCAGCCGCGACATCCATGGGGCCAGCCCGCGAAACATGTCTTCGGAAAGCCGGGTTCGGTATAATATCTCACCCATCCAGATAAACAGCGGCAATGCGGCCAGTGACCAGCCCGATGATGTGGTCCAGATAGTGGTGACCATGGCATCACCCACCGGCCTTGAGGTAAACAGCTCCATGCCGACAAAAGCGACCCCCAAAAGCGCCAGCCCGACCCAGACACCTGAACCTAACAGGAAAAACAGGACAAACAGGAAAACCCCGGTAAGTGCAAACTGATCCATGGTTTTAAATCCTATTCGCTATAGTGATCTTTGATGGTTTCACTGGTCAATTCAGTTTCACCGAAAAACACCAGTCTGAACAAATGATCAGCAAGGGCAATTGTCAGCACCACAGTACCAACACACATGGCAAGTTGTGGTATCCAGATCGGGGTAGCGTCCTGACCTTGCGAAATATCGTGAAGTTTTTTCGACCAGTAAGTGGTCTTGATGGCGTAATATGCAAAATAGGCAGCAAGCATGGTGCCAATGCTGAAACACCAGATTTCACCAAGGCGGCGAAACCTGCCAAGCCTTGTCAGTACCAGTGATACCCTGATATGAGCACCGTGATTTAGCGTATAGGCAAGGGCAAAAAAAGAGGCACAGGCCATGAAGTAACCGGCATAATTGGTGGCGCCGGGGAAAACATGGCCAGTCCATCTGGCAGCCATTTGCAGCACAATAGTCGACAGCATCACCACCAGTGAAACAGCACCGATTGCACCTGATACATTATATAGCATATCCAGCCCGGCACGAACCGGATGGCGGGATTTGGGTTCTGGCATTTGTTGCCTCGATTTTGCAGTTTTATGACCGGAAAAAAACTGGGCCGGTAAACAGGGGAGCGCACTCCCCTGTCAGTTTTCAGGCTTATTTCATTGCCTTAAAGGCATCTACAATGGCTTTACCGTCAGCACCGGATTTGGCCAGCCACTCTTTGGTCATGGTTGCACCGATATTTTCAAGGTCTTTCTTGAACTGGCCGGTTGCCGGTCCAACCTTCATGCCATTTTTGGCAAGCTGTGACAGATACCAGCCGGACAGCTGCTGGGATTTGGTAGTACCAGCCTTTTCAGCCAGCATGGCCAGGGCCTTGACGACATTTTGAGTATCCTTGTCGAGCTTGTCCCAGGCATCCTTGTTGACAAACACATAATTGCGCGGAAGCCAGGCAGCCACATTATAGAAATGGCTTAAATGTTCCCAGACCTTTTTGTCATAGCCGGTTGCACCAGATGAGATAAAGGCATCAGCAACACCGGTTGCCAGCGCCTGTACCAGTTCGGCAGCTTCAATCTGTACCGGCAGCATGCCAGACAACTCAGCCAGGCGGGCGGTAGCAGCATTATAGGCACGGAACTTGACGCCCTTGGTGTCGGCAATCGAATTTATGTCTTTTTTGAAATACAGACCCTGTGGTGGCCATGGAACCGCATAAAGCAGTACCAGATTTTGATCGAGCAGTACTTTTTCTATCTTGGGACGGGCAGCCTTCCACAGTTTTTCTGATGCTTCAAATGATGAGGCCATGAACGGAACGGAATCAAAGCCGAACAGGATATTTTCATTTTGGTGAGCTGACAGCAGACGTTCACCAATCGGAGCCTGACCGGTTTGTACGGCACGCTTGATTTCATTGCCCTTGAACAGTGAGCCACCACCATGCACGACAATTTCCAGCTTGCCACCGGTTGCCATGGTAACAGCTTCAGCAAAGGCCTTGCCGTTCTGGGTGTGGAAGTTGGAATCTGAATATGCCATTGGCATATCCCATTTTTCAGCCTGGGCAGCAAAAGCTGTCAGTCCCATGACGGTTGCGCCAATGACAGCACCGAGTATTCTGTTTTTGAGCTTGGACATTTTTCAGTTCTCCCTAATTTGCTCTTTTCAGCGGTTCATCTGTCCGGCCTGTAGGCCGACAAATCCAGATTGGGTTTATCCCCGTTTATTAATTGTGCCAGCACTCTGCCAGATTTTGGTCCGGCTGTCATTCCCACATGCTGATGGCCATAATTGAAGTAAAGGCCTGGCATTGCCGGTGCCTCGCCCAGAACCGGCAGGCTGTCGGTGGTTGCAGGGCGAAAACCCAGCCATTCGGTTGTGGATGAAAATTCCAGTCCCGGCAACATGTGTCTGGCACCGCGCATCAACAACTCCACCGGGCCTTTTGAGGCGGCAGCTTCAAGCCCGCCAAATTCAACAATTCCGGCCAGGCGCAAGCCATCATCCATTGGCACGGCAACGAATTTTTTGGCTGCATTCATGATCGGGCGTATAGGTTTTTTTGACGGGTTTGCCAGTTGAAGATGATAGCCACGTTCAGCTTCCAGCGGCACGCCAACACCGTTTTGGCGGGCCAGATCACCTGACCATGCACCTGTAGCTATGACAAGCTTGTCCGCGGTGAATTGCTTGTCTGCTGTCTTGATGCTGAAATGTTCTGAATTATTATCTATCCCGGTGACTTCAGCTATGATCAGTTCACCGCCATCAGCGACAAAGCTGGCAGCCAGATCTTTTACATATTGCCCCGGATTGGCAATGAAGCCATGACCGGCAAGTTCAACGGCATATTGATAGGCATCGGAAATATCCGGTTCCAGTTCCTTGACCTCACCACCTTGATAGCAGGTCCATTCAATATTGTTGCGAGCCCGCAAGCCCCAGCCATACGCATCTTTTTCAAAGGCTTTCTTGTCTTCATATATATACAGATAGGTTGAAGGCCGTATCCATTTTTCGGCAATGGTGCCTCTGGCAAGCTCTTGATGTTCTTCGACACTGGCAGCCAGCAAGGGTGCCAGATGGCTGGCAATATGTTCAACTTTTGCTGATCTGGAAGATTTTAGATACTGAAACAGGAATGGTGCAAGTTTGGGCAGATAGGACCATTTCATGAAAAGCGGGCCATCACGGTCAAACAGCATTGCCGGTTCATGCAGCATGATGCCGGGGGTCATGACCGGAACCACGGCGCAAGGCACCAGAACCCCGCCATTGCCGAAAGATGCCCCGGCAGCAGGGCCTTCGCGATCAAATACGGTAACCTTCATGCCCTGCCTTTGCAGGTTGAGAGCACAGGATATTCCGGCGATTCCAGCACCTATTATAGCAATATCTGGTTTTTCATGCTGACTTGTCATGCAGATAACATCGACGATTTATATGTAATTTGTCAATATAAACTATATGGTTTCTTAACCATGCACTCTCATCTGATCTTAATTGATGGCTGGTAATGTGCGCCACAACAGGTGGAATCAAGTCTGTGGCAAAAAACCAAACATCTGCAGACTAATTAACGGGAGGCTATTATGCACAAGCCATATTCGAAAGGCAAAGTGGGATATGTGGACCGTCTGGTTATCCAGCGGCTACTCAAAGCAGCAGATTTTGTGGTTTTGCTGGTCAGTTCGGTTTTGCTTTTCATGCGGACAATCATCAATATCAGCCCGGAACAATCTATTGGCACCGGGTTTGCCGGAATATGCGTTGCGCTTTCAGTGATGCTTATTCTTCGAACCAGCAAGCTGTATGATGTACGCTCACTGATAAGCCCGTGGAACGGGGCTTTTGTATCATCAGCTACCGCCTTTATCGTTGGCGCAATATGGTATTTTGCCTTGAAGCTTACTGTCCTCCCGGCAGATAAAATGTGGTTGATTGGCTGGTTTGCAGTTTCATTGGTATGGTTTATTCCGGTACGACTGATAATTGCCTGGTGGGCCAAATCCATTGCTGATGCCGGGGGATTTCATCAAAGAATAGCCATTGTCGGTGGCAGCAAAACCGCCCAGCAAGCGCTGGACATGCTAGATGGTTCGGATGATCTTGATATCGAGATTGTCGGTCTGTTCGATGACAGGAAAGATGATCGCGACCCGCAATCAGTGGAAAAGTTTCCCAAGCTTGGCAAGGTTGATGATCTGGCTGATTATGCCCGCAGCAACCGGGTTGATCTGGTAATTGTTGCCATACCCATGTCAGCCGAGGCCAGATTGCTGCAAATGCTGAAACGCTTGTGGGAATTGCCGGTAGACATCAGGATTGCCGCTCATACTTCCAAATTGAAACTGTCACCACGGGCCTATACCAATCTGGGAAATCTGCCATTACTGGCAGTGTTTGATCGCCCGCTCGGTGGCTGGAATGCGTTCCTTAAAGACGTACTGGATCGGGTTCTGGCCAGTTGCATGATAATTGGCCTGTCACCGATTATGGCAATAACCGCACTTGCTGTTCGTATAGAGAGCAAGGGACCGATCATATTCAAGCAAAAGCGCTATGGTTTTAACAATGAACTGATCGAAGTCTACAAATTCCGCTCAATGTATACAGATCTGTGCGACAAGGACGCCAACAAGCTGGTAACCAAGGGTGATCCGAGAGTTACCAGGGTAGGCCGGTTTATCCGCAAGGCTTCCATTGATGAACTGCCACAATTGTTTAATGTGCTGACCGGACAACTATCTCTGGTTGGCCCGCGCCCACACCCGACAAAGGCCAAGGCTGCCAATGATCTTTATGATGAGGTGGTTGATGGTTATTTTGCCAGGCACAAGGTAAAACCGGGTATTACCGGCTGGGCACAAATCAATGGATGGCGCGGTGAAACCGATACTCACGAGAAGATCAAGAACCGGGTAAAATTTGATCTGGAATATATTGATGGCTGGTCTTTATATCGTGATCTTTACATCATCGCCAAGACACCATTTGCATTGCTGAAAAGCGAAAATGCTTATTAATCAGCCCACGCAAGGAGCGCTATGGGCTCCGCTCCATCGGGGCGGCGCAGCAGCGCCGGGCCGCAGTCGCGACCTTTGGTTTTATTCGCTATAAATGGCTATGCCCCTAGAGCATGTCATTGCACCTGCAATACGCAAAAAAAACGGGCGGCTGAATTAGCCGCCCGCTTCGTATTAATGTGTATATTCAGATAACCGTTAGCTTACGTGATTTGTCCGGTTATAGACATTGAACTTGCCGGTTGGAGTGTAGAACCCTTTGATGCGGGTCTTTTCTTCCAAAGTCTTGGCATCGTAAACCACGATTTCACCATTAGCTTTCTTGGGATCTGTACGGTTCCAGACAGAAACCCAGAATTCACTGCCGTCCTTATTGAATTCAGTATGAACAGCGGCATAGCCTTCAGTATCGGTCACAACAAGAGTTTTTACGATCTTGCGGGTCTTTTTGTCGATAACCTGCACAGCCTGACGTACTTCAGCATCAGGTGATTTGGTCTGGTCAGCTATGACATATGGTGAATTTGGATGGGTACGAATGAATACACCCGGTCCATCTGTTGGTACTGTGTAGCATACTTTCCATGCCTGATCAGGGTGACCGGCAGGATCGTTGCCCCAGACTGTTACCATACCGGCAGCAAGGTGAGTTGTACCACCTACAGGTCCGCATTTGTCGTCAACCCAGTTGGCGCCAGGGCCTGGATGGGGTTTCTTGGCGACATCGATCATGGCAGCCAATTTCTGTTTTTCACTGTCAATCACAACCATCTTGTTGGAAGCATTGGCAGCAATCTGGAAGTAACGACCAGTTGGATCAAAGAAACCGTCATGCAGGAATTTGGCTGAATTGATCATGGTAACCTTGAGGTTATCAAGATCGGTATAGTCAACCTGCCACATCTGGCCCAGTTCCTTGGCGGAAATCAGGAATGTGGATGCGTTTGGTGTTGTGTAAATAGCAGCAACACGGGCTTCATTGATGAATTTGCCGTCAACATTGACACCGCGGGTAGAGATAACCTTGATCGGTTTCATTGTTTTGGCATCGGCAATAACTGCATGGGGAGGCCAGTAGGCGCCACCAATTACATATTTGCCATCACCTGATACTGCAACATCGCGAGCATCAAAGCCGATTTTGGTATAGGCGACCAGCATTTTGTCAGGATTCTGCCAAAGGTCAACCTTGGACATCTTGCCGTCACGACCCATGATGAACCAGAAACGACCGGCAACACCACCTTCGGGATGTTCAAATTTGTGATGTTCGGTAGCTTTCAGAACGTGAACAGCATAACCGGTGTCAACATGGGCAACGATTTCATGTTTGTCACCATCAACAATGGCGATCTTGCCAGCATCACGTTCGATGACGATGAAGAAGTTTTCCCAGTTGCGGCCATGAAGTGGCTTGGTAGGATAATCTTTAGGATCAACCAGCACCTTGGTTGCAGCCTGCATTTCAGCCAGAGAGAATTCTGGTGGTACAGGTGGTGTATTCTGGATGTATTTAGCCAGCAGGGTAATCTGTTCCTTGGTGAAGATATCATTGAAAGGGTTCATGCCCCCGTCTGTACCTTCGGTAATGGTTCTGACTAGTTTTTCAGTACCAAGTTTCAGTGTGTTTTTTGGCTCAAGGTTTTTACCTGTTGCGCCTTTGCGCAGCACGCCATGACAACCAGCGCAACGCTGGAAGTAAAGGGCCTTTGCCTGATCAAATTCGGCTTCTGACAGTTTCGGAGCTTCGCCGGCGCTGGCCGCGCTGACGCCAGCCGACAATGCTGTTCCGAAAGCCAGAGCAACCGCAAGGCTTTTCAGAGCTGTTTTTTTCATTGGATATTTCCTCTCTTGAAGTGAATCTATTGCAATGTTCACCCCGGTATATTAAAAACCTGCAATGTTTGAGACCTTGACATTGGTTAAGTAAAAATCCGATAGCCGGTGATGAATAACCATTATACCGGAACAGTATTATCCGGCAGGTTGCAAAATTACTCCTGACCGGAGCCTGACTTATTCCACCGTTGCCGTTTCCACTTGATAAAAGTCAATGAATGAGATCACGGGTAATTCTAGTTTCAAAACAGTGTAACCAAAAAAGGAGAGGTGCTGGCTATGCAAACCAAATCGGCAGCCCGCAATATATTTTACGGGGGATCGCTGTTTTTCCTGATTATATTCTTTGGGCTAACGGCTCAAAGTCATAATTTTATTGTAAACAAATCCACAGATAGTGCCGGGATCACTGACAAGGTGAGGCTGGGCAAAAAAGTGTGGGAAGACAAGGCCTGTGTCAATTGTCATACGATTATGGGTGAAGGTGCCTATTTTGCGCCCGAACTTGGCAATGTTGCAATCCGCAGAGGCGACAAGGATGACCCGAAAGCATTCAACGAGTTTCTGGCAGAGTGGATGAAAGCCATGCCTACAAAAGCTGAAGGTCGCCGCCAGATGCCACAGTTTAACCTGTCGGATGAAGAAGTGGACGGACTGGCTGAATTTTTCAAATGGGTAGGCAAGATCAAGACCACTGATAACTGGCCACCAAACGAAGCTGGTTGAGGAGAGACGCAATGAAATACCAATCACAAAAAATTGCCCTGGCCTATTTCGCAGTAGCCATGGCCCTGTTTGCTATCCAGGTGTCTTTCGGATTATTGGGCGGCTTTGTTTACATGGCACCCAACTTTCTGTCAGAACTCCTGCCATTCAACATTATCCGTATGCTGCACTCAAACGCCCTGATCGTATGGTTGATCCTGGGCTTTATGGGGTCTGCCTACTACATAATTCCTGAAGAATCAGAAAGCGAAATCTACTCGCCAAAAATCGCCTATGGCCAGCTTATACTGCTGGTAGTTGGCACGCTTGGCGCTGTTGTGACCTATGTTTTCAACATAGCTGAAGGCAATTTCCTTTTCGGCCTTAAAGGGCGTGAATTCCTTGAACAGCCATTATGGGTAAAACTCGGCATCGTTGTTGCAGCCCTGGCATTCCTTTACAATATCACCATGACAGTTCTGAAAGGGCGTAAAACCGCCATCTCGAACGTTTTGCTGCTGGGTCTGTGGGGACTTGCCATATTCTTCCTGTTCGGTTTTTATGTTCCAGACAATCTGGCACTGGACAAAATGTACTGGTGGTATGTTGTGCATCTATGGGTTGAAGGTGTCTGGGAGCTCATTATGGCTTCGATCCTCGCATTCCTGCTGCTCAAGCTTACCGGCGTTGACCGTGAAGTAGTTGAAAAATGGGTATATGTTATCGTTTCACTTTCCCTGTTCTCAGGTATCCTTGGAACCGGTCACCATTATTACTGGATCGGAACACCTGGTTACTGGACATGGATTGGCTCCATTTTCTCGTCACTGGAAGTTATTCCATTCTTTGCAATGGTTCTGTTCAGCTTCACCATGGTGTGGAAAGGTGGTCGCGACCATCCAAACAAGGCTGCTGTATTGTGGGCACTTGGCTGCTCGGTTCTGGCATTCTTTGGCGCTGGTGTCTGGGGCTTCCTGCACACCCTGCACGGGGTTAACTACTACACCCATGGCACACAGGTAACAGCCGCTCATGGTCACCTTGCATTCTTTGGTGCCTATGTATCGGTCAATCTGGCGATGATTACATATATCTCACCTTACCTGTTCAAGCGTGAGCCATATAATCAGGTGCTCAACATGGTATCATTCTGGATCATGGCCAGTTCCATGGCATTCATGACCTTCGTTCTGACATTTGCCGGTGTTGTGCAAACACATCTGCAACGCGTTAATGGCGAAGACTTCATGGCTGTACAGGATCAGTTGCATCTGTTCTATGTAATGCGCTTTGGTGCAGGTTCCGTTTTTGTACTTGGTGCCTTGATCTTCATGTATTCGATCTTTGTTCCACGCAAGGAACTGATCTCAACTGAAGCACAAGCTGCAGAATAAGAGCAAAACAAGAGCAATAAAGATGGACGCAATGGCAAATAACAAGCAAGCAGCGGAAAAAGCTGTACCATTTTATCACCCGATCGGGGATGAATGTGAGGTTTTCGAAGCAGCTTTCAAGCTGAAACTGCCATTGCTCCTTAAAGGCCCTACGGGCTGCGGCAAGACACGGTTTGTCAGTCATATGGCTGCCAGACTTGGTCTGCCTCTTAACACTGTTTCCTGCCATGACGATCTGGCTGCTGCAGATCTTACCGGTCGCTTCCTGCTGAAAGGCGGGGAAACGATCTGGGCTGATGGCCCATTGACTGCAGCGGTTCGCCATGGCGGGGTTGCCTATCTTGACGAGGTTGTTGAAGCCCGCAAGGATGTGACCGTGGTCATCCATCCACTAACCGATGACCGGCGCATATTACCACTGGATCGTACCGGTGAGGTGCTTGAAGCACCAGATGATTTCATGCTGATTGTTTCATACAATCCCGGCTATCAAAATATTCTCAAATCACTCAAGCCCAGCACCCGTCAGCGGTTTCTGGCGATTGAGTTTGATTTCCCGCCTGCGGCAACCGAAACCATGATCGTTGCCAAAGAAAGTGGCCTTGATGAAGAAAAATGCACCCTGCTGGTGCGTCTGGCAGCCAAACTGCGTGACCTTAAAGGCCAGGACATTGAAGAAGGCGTTTCAACCCGGCTGGTTGTGTATTGCGCATCACTGATCGCAGATGGAATGGCGGTCGAACGCGCCATTGATGTGGCCATGATTGAGCCTTTGAGCGATGACAGCGATGTCAAACGGGGCCTGCGGGATATCGTTCAGGCTATTTTTGGATAAAAAATGGGCATTCTGGACCTTCTGGAACCTGAAGAATTTGTCGGCGCCATCTGGCACCGTATGGTTGGTGATGCCGGTAATGCCGAAAGGTTTCCCGAGGCCGCGGCTGAATTTGCCGATGTTGAAAGGCGACTGGAAATATTCTATCGCGGACTTGGTGGTGGTCACGGGGTCGAACTTAAACCCATTGCAGATGAAACTGTGGATTTCAGACGCACCAGGCTGGGAAGGCTTGGCCAGTCATCAACTGCTGTTACCCGCGCCAGATTTGATGGTGATCACCTGTTCCTGCCACAGTCAATCGATGTGCTGCCGGATTTTGAACTCAATAACCAGCTTTATAAATGGCTGACCGCATGGGCGGCAACGGCGGGTGAGACTATTGCACCACAGCATGATGATCCGTTCCGGCAGGATCTTGAGTTCATCCGCTTTGCCATTGATATATCCAACAAGGTTCTGACCACCTATCCAGGTT
>JALXCV010000046.1 GCA_026990765.1 Hyphomicrobiales bacterium
GCTCCGCGATTGGCGATAGCAAAAGCAATCATGATTATTGCAGCGGGCAAGCCTATCAACAGTGAAAAAATCCTTTTCATCCTGCTTTCCTCTTTTGTATCGCCGTTTCAGTTGTTATCGGGCATTGAGTCTGTTGTGCAGTTCCTTGCCGGTTTTGAAAAACGGTACTGTCTTTTCAGCAACTGAAACGATTTCGCCGGTACGCGGGTTTCTACCCTGACGGGCATCGCGTTTTTTCACTGAAAATGCACCAAATCCGCGCAGTTCAACCCGGTTTCCCTTTGACAAAGAAGCTATAATCTCTTCAAAAATGGCATTGGTAATATTCTCGACATCCTGATGATAAAGATGAGGGTGTTGTTCTGCTATTTTCAAAACCAGTTCAGACTTGATCATTCAACTTCTCCCTGAAGCACCTTTTTTCAAAACTATCGGGCAGGTTGCCAAACAGACAGCAATCCGTCAAGGTGAAGTGCCTGTGAATCAATTATTTTTTCAACTTTGGCGGCAGATTTCTTTAAACCTGCAGCTTCCAGCAGGTAATCAATTGCTGAAAATGGCAGGCTGGCCTTGGTAAGGCTGACAGCTGGAGACCATTCAAGTACTTTTAACTTGCTGTCTATCTCTTTCTCATCATGCAGCCATTTAAGAGCTGCATCTTCCCCGTCAATGGAATCAACAAGCTTGTTGGCCAGTGCCTGACGACCAGTATATACCCGGCCATCTGCCAGCTTGTAGACAGTTGCAACATCCATTTTGCGGCGCTTTGCAACCAGTTCGACAAACCATTTGAATGAATCATCAATCAGATTCTGGGTCACCTTGAGCACATCATCCTTTAACGGAGCAAACATGTTGGGTTCAGCTTTCAGCTTGCCGCTTTTTACTGTCTGCATTTTTATACCCAGCCTGCCCAGCATTTCATGCACCTCGGCCCACTGGAATATCACCCCGATAGAACCGGTAATTGAATTGCCGCTGGCAACAATATGGTCTGCGGCAATGGCGGTAATATATCCACCTGATGTTGCCATTGATTCCATGCTGGCTACAACCGGCTTTTTGGCCGCCACCTTGCGCAGGGCATTATATATGGCTTCTGATCCTGATGTGGTGCCACCCGGGGTATTGATCCGCACAATCAGGGCCTTTACCCTGTCTGTTTCGGCAATGGTTTCGATCAGGGAAATCAGTTTTCTGTTGCCGACTATCAATCCATCCACCCTGATGGCGGCTATATGGTTGGAATATTTTCCAAGACCGTGTTCTGTTCTGGTTCCGGCAAAGAATATGGCAATGAAAGAAGCCAGAATGGCAATGATGGCAACCACCCGCCAGAAATTAAGTGACCGGCGTGTGCGCCTGCTGGCAGTTATGGTATCAGCTTCAAACATGCTTGCCCGGTTGATCAGTTAAGGAACTACCTGTTTTTCAGGCGTTTTATTATTCTTACATTACTCAAATAACTGGAAAGTATCATGGCAGACGGGATTGCCATCTGCCATGACAAGATTGCGATATCAGCAATTAATTGCTTTCATCTTCGTCTTTTGCCTGGTTCAGGGCAGCGCCGAGAATATCACCAAGTGATGCACCTGAATCTGATGAACCATATTGGGCAACGGCTGCTTTTTCTTCAGCGATTTCAAGAGCCTTGATCGATACGGTAACCTTGCGGTTTGCCTTGTCGAACTGGGTGATCTTGCCATCTACCTTTTCACCGACCTCAAAGCGCTCTGGGCGTTGTTCTGAACGCTCACGGGCAAGATCTGAACGGCGGATAAAGGCTGTGATGTCTGAATCAGCAATCTTGACCTCAAGGCCATTTTCCTGAACAGCAGTTACTTCACAGGTTACTGTTGAACCGCGACGCAAAGCACCGCCAGATTCCATCGGATCACCGGCAAGCTGCTTGACACCAAGACTGATGCGTTCTTTTTCAAGATCAACATCAAGCACAACGGCTTTGACCATGTCACCCTTGTTGTAATCCTGAAGGGCTTCTTCACCAGAGCGGTTCCAGTCAAGATCCGACAGGTGCACCATGCCGTCAACATCGCCGTCAAGACCAATAAACATACCGAACTCTGTGATGTTTTTGACTTCACCTTCAACTTCAGTTCCTTTGGGGAACTTAGCGGCAAAGCTTTCCCATGGATTATCCTGTGTCTGTTTCAGGCCAAGCGAGATACGGCGACGTGACTGGTCAACATCAAGAACTTCAACTTCAATGGTCTGGGAAGTCGACAGGATTTTGCCGGGATGAACATTCTTCTTGGTCCAGCTCATTTCTGATACGTGGACCAGACCTTCAATGCCTTCTTCCAGTTCAACAAATGCACCATAATCAGTGATATTGGTAACTTCACCGGTAACACGGGCACCGATTGGATATTTGGCATCAACGCCTTCCCATGGATCACTTTCAAGCTGCTTCATGCCAAGTGAAATACGCTGGGTTTCAGGATTGATTTTAACAATCTGGACATTGCGGGTTTCACCAACGGTTAGAACATCAGTTGGATGGTTGACGCGTTTCCATGAAATGTCGGTAACGTGCAACAGCCCGTCAATGCCGCCAAGATCAACAAATGCACCATAATCAGTGATGTTCTTGACCACACCTTCAACAACCTGACCTTCAGCCAGATTCTGCACCAGTTCTGCGCGCTGTTCAGCTCTGGTTTCTTCCAGAATGGCACGGCGCGAAACAACAATATTGCCGCGGCGCTTGTCCATTTTCAATATCTGGAATGGCTGGGTGATATTCATCAGCGGGGTAACGTCACGGATTGGACGCACATCTACCTGACTGCCCGGCAGGAATGCCACTGCACCGCCAAGATCGACAGTAAAGCCGCCTTTGACGCGGCCAAAGATAACGCCATCAACACGTTCATTGGCTGCAAGTGATGCTTCAAGCCTGACCCAGGCTTCTTCGCGCCGGGCCTTGTCACGTGACAGGACAGCTTCGCCAAGGGCGTTTTCAATCCGTTCAAGATAAACTTCTACTTCATCTCCAGGTTTCAGGTCAATTTCTTCACCCGGTGTCTGGAATTCACGCAAAGGCACTCTGCCTTCGGTTTTAAGGCCCACATCAACAATCGCCAGATCATTTTCTATTGCGATTATTTTTCCCTTGATGACTGTACCTTCAATATTGCTTTCGCTGGAAAAGCTTTCATCCAGCATTGCTGCAAAGTCATCTGTTGTGGGGTTAAGGGTTTCGGTTTCGGCCATTAAAGGTCCTCATTTACTACTAAATCAAAATCGCGCTGGCCCACGGATATGGCCGCAGGACATCCTGTTGGCATCAGAAAAAGCTGTTTTATTCCAATAGACAGCAACAGGCTAACATCGACATTTTTACATACGTTTTCAGTGAGGCAAACTCATTCCAGACAAAATCCTGTCTGCCACCTTGAAAACAACGACAAAAAGGCATGAGCTGGCAAGCAGCACATCCCTTTTCAACTCAAATGCGAATTGACTATGTCAATCGCAGCCTGGAATGCGCCTTCTATATCCAATTTTGAGGTATCCAGCAAGTGGGCATCTGCCGCAGCAACCAAAGGAGCCGATGAACGATTACTGTCGCGCTCATCGCGCCGTTCAATATCTGCAAGCACTGTGGCAAGGTCAATATCACTGCCAGCTTCAACAAGTTCCTTGTGGCGACGCCTGGCCCGCTCGGCAGCAGATGCGGTTACAAAGATTTTTACCGGTGCATCCGGGCAGACAACTGTTCCAATATCACGCCCGTCAAGCACGGTTCCTGGAGATTTTTGGGCAAAGTCACGCTGAAATTTCAACAGGCTGGCCCGCACTTCAGGAATTGCTGCCACTATTGAAGCTGCTTCACCAGCTTCAGCTGAACGCAATAGCGCATCTGGAATGCTATCTGGTTGCAGATTGTCTGCTGTTCTGGCCGCAGCTTGCACATCTGCTGGGTCCAGTCCCTTTGACAACATGGTGACTGCAACAGCGCGATAAAGCGAACCGGTATCGAGATAGTGAAACCTGAGATGAGACGCAAGTTTTCTGGCTATGGTTCCCTTGCCGGCAGCAGCTGGACCATCAATGGCGATAATCATTCAGATATTTCCGTTATTGTTAATTTTACAGCCAAGTGAATTCATCAGATCGGCAAAGCCGGGAAAGCTGGTATCGATAATAGCGCCATCATCGACGCAGACCGGCTTGTCAGCACCGGCACCCATTACCAGAAATGCCATGGCTATGCGATGATCCATGCTGGTCTTGACGGTTGCACCACCCGTGACCGTGTTGCCAGGTTCAATCTCCATCCAGTCACTACCGGTGCGATTGGTAACACCATTGGCGGTAAGCCCCTGTGAGACAACCGCCAGCCGGTCACTTTCCTTTACTCGCAATTCCCCAACACCTTCCATTCTGGTCAGTCCCTTGGCAAAACTGGCGGCAATTGCCAGAACCGGATATTCATCGATCATTGATGGCGCACGATCAGCGGGCACTGTTATTCCCTCAAGGCTGGATGAGCGTACCGTAATATCCCCCATTTCTTCACCGCCCCTGATACGGCGGTTGGATATTTTTATATCAGCGCCCATTTCCATCAGGGTGGTAACAAGACCGATGCGCGAGGGGTTCAGCATCATGTTCTCAATGGTGATTTCAGAATTATCGGTGATCAGTGCAGCTACAATCAAAAAAGCGGCTGAACTTGGATCACCGGGAACTGTTATTGCGCAGGCCTTTAGCTCCTTGCAGCCTTGAACAGTAATATGCCTGCCATCCGGTTTTTCACTAATGCTAATATCGGCCCCGAAACCGGCAAGCATTTTTTCAGTATGATCGCGGGTAGCAACCGGTTCAATAATTGTGGTTTTGCCCGGCACATTCAGACCGGCAAGCAAAATGGCTGATTTGACCTGGGCTGAAGCAACAGGCAGAACATATTCAACCGGAATGGGGTCTTTTGCGCCTTTTATCCGCATCGGCAGCCTGCCGCCCTTGCGGGTATCAATTGTTGCTCCAAAAAGCCGCAAGGGATCAGTAATCCTTCCCATGGGGCGAGTATTGAGTGATTCATCTCCGGTAAATGCGGTCTTTATCGCAGTAGTTGCGACCAGACCGGCACACAGGCGCACCCCGGTTCCCGAATTGCCAAAATCAATTATATCAGCCGGTTCAGAATAACCGCCAACCCCGCAACCACGCAGTTTCCAGGTGCCATCGCGATAGCGTTCAATCCTGGCTCCCAGAGCTGCCATGGCTTTGGCGGTATTCA
This sequence comes from Hyphomicrobiales bacterium, assembly GCA_026990765.1. GTDB lineage: Bacteria > Pseudomonadota > Alphaproteobacteria > Rhizobiales > Aestuariivirgaceae > JALWJW01. The sequence goes on from JALXCV010000046.1 coordinate 5,273, forward strand.
GAACATCTTCTGATTCCAGCAGACCGGTGATAGCAGTTTCACCAATTGCAGTTGCACCCAGCATCAAGGCGCGGTGAGATATGGATTTGTCACCCGGGACCGTAACCGATCCTTTCAGGCAGCAGGTTTTTGCAGAACAAAGCATTTTGGCAGAATCAACATTCATGAGCAAGGAAGGTATTTTAAGTGATTTCACAAGTTTTACCGCCTATTAGCACAGGCTTTAGCCTTGCGCCACCGCCATACATCGTTTAGGTTTTGACATTCAGCTCACATCGTGGCATGGCATGCGCCAGCTTTTCTTGAATATTGCCTGAGTGCTTGCTGTATGATTTGAATTACAAACCATAAAGCGACTATACAGGTATCATCTGGTTAGACAGGCTTTTCATGTTCGCGAACTAAACTGAACTGCTTTTAATTTTGAAGGACTAAACCCTTGATCGATAAGGAATTGGGAACCAAGCGGATTTGCCCCAGCTGTTCCATTAAATTTTACGACCTGAACAAAACTCCGATGGAATGCCCGGGATGCGGTGCCTCTTTCATTGCTGAACCGGTATTGCCTTCCAAGGAAGATACCCCGCCTCCTTCCAAGGAAGAAGCGGAAAAAGCTCCAGTTGCCGAGAAAGAAACCCCGGCAGAGGAAGAAGAAATCATCTCTCTTGAAGATCTGGAAGTTGATGATGTTGATATTGAAGAGGATGATGAAACAGCGGCCATCAAGGAAATTGATCTGGGCGATGATGATGCTGTTCCTGCCGGTGGCGAGAATGATGATACATTCCTGGAAGATGATGATACAGATGGTGCAAGTGTCAGCGATCTGATCAGCAAACCGGCAACAGATGATGAAGTCTAGAATTTTTTTCAGTCATGCTTCAAGTTTTACTTGATTGTTTGGCTGCTTGATTATAGTTTCCCGCGGGCTGGCACGATTTTATAACTTTTGCCACCCGCGAAATGGGGCCATAGCTCAGTTGGGAGAGCGCTTGCATGGCATGCAAGAGGTCGTCGGTTCGATTCCGTCTGGCTCCACCATTTTTCCACAATAGCATTTTCATTCAAATCATCTGTTTGAACTGATAAGGAACCTGGCAGCAAATGAAAGTTCTGGTTACCGGTTCAGCCGGGTTTATTGGCAACCATCTGGCCAAAAGGCTGGTAGATGAAGGCCATGAAGTCGTCGGCATCGACAATATTAATTCCTATTATGATGAAAGCCTGAAACAGGCCCGTCTTGACAGGATACGCGGCTATGACAGTTTTTACGAAGAAAAACTCGATATCAGCAATAATGATGCAGTAGATGACTGCTTTGCCAGACACAAACCGGACTATGTTGTGCATCTGGCAGCCCAGGCCGGGGTGCGCTATTCAATAGAATCACCACAAAGCTATGTGCAGTCGAATCTGGTCGGATTTGCCAATATTCTGGAAGCATGCAGAAATCACCCGGTCAAACATCTGGTATTTGCCTCCAGCAGTTCGATCTATGGGGCCAGCCGCAAAATGCCTTATGGCGAGCGCGATATAACTGATCACCAGATCAATCTTTATTCAGCTTCGAAGAAATCCAACGAGGCAATGGCCCATGCCTACAGCCATCTCTATGACATCCCGGTAACAGGTTTGCGGTTCTTTACCGTATATGGTGACTGGGGCCGCCCGGATATGGCTTTTTTCAAATTTGCCAATGCAATCGTTAAAGGCGAAACCATAGATGTCTATAATCGCGGCAACATGACCCGTGATTTTACCTATGTTGGAGATATCATCGAAGGTATTATCCAGGTTCTGACCAAGCCTGCCAAAACTGATACAAAATGGGATGCCAAACAGCCAAAGCCCGGATCAAGCGGGGTGGCTGCTTATAAAATCTATAATATTGGCTGTGGCAAGCCGGTAAAGCTGATGCATTATATCGAGGTTCTGGAGAAATGCCTTGGGCGCAAGGCCGAAAAGAACCTGATGGAAATGCAGGCTGGCGATGTGCTTGATACCTGCGCTGATATCACAGAACTGGCCAGGGACACTGGCTATTCTCCCTCAACCACGGTTGAGGAAGGTATGCAAAAATTTGCCGACTGGTTTCTTGATTATTACCAGATTGACCAGAACTGAAACTTTCTTCAATAACCGTAGTTGAAACGGGTAGGTGCCGGAGCAACAACTCTGGTGCCGGTTGCTGAAACCTCCAAAATTGACAGGCCGCGTTCAATCCGGCCATCAGGTCTGAATCTGAACAAGCCATTTACGCCATTAAAGCCTTCAGGATTAGTGATTTGTGATGCTGTAAAGCGGGTGCCGCGCGGGTGTTTGGCAAAAGCTGCCACCAGTGATACGGCATCATATGAAAGCGAAGCCAGCCGCGATGGTTTTACCCGGTAGCTGGCCTGAAAACGCTGTTCGAAGGCTGCAACCTTTTGCGGCGATACACCGGCATACCAGCCACCTGATGCAACCGGAATACTGGCGGTCTGCGGGCTGTCCCATAATCCGGTTCCCAAAACCTTTACCGACCGGGGAGAAAAACCTGAACGGGCAAGGGCTGTGCTTATGGCCCGCAACATCCGGCCACCTTCGGGAATGAATACTGCCTGAACAGGGGCTGATGGTGAATTTACCCTGGCTGTCAACCGGCGGGCTGCGGCCGGCAGATTATTGCCATTGCGTGAATATCGTTCAATAGTTGCCACACTGACACCATGTCTGGCTGCAGAGGCCTTGAAGGCACGCTCAACAATGGAGCCATATTGTGACTGGGGTATCATCGCTGCCATGTTTTTCATACCGGCACTGGCAGCATGGCGAATCAGGTTCGATACTTCCTGTGATGGCAGAAAACTCATAAGATAAGTGCCGGGACTGGCAACAGCACTAACCGATGAAAAAGCAATTATCGGAACATTGCGCGCCCTTGCAATCGGGGTAACTGATCTGACATCATTGCCAAGAAGTGGCCCCAGAATGATTTCTGCACCTTCATCAAGGGCAGCACTGGCAGCAGCTGCAGAACCGCCGGGAGTGCCTTTGGTGTCCTTGGTCACCAGAGTGATACTGGATGAGCCTGTTTCAAGCAGTGCCAGTTCAGCCGCCTGTTTCATCGACAGGGCAATCTGGGCGGTCTGGCCTCTGGCGCTAAGGGGCAGCAGCAGGGCAACCTTTGCCTGGGTCACATTACCGGGAGGCGGCTGGTTGGCGCTTACCGGTGCATTGGGATCGCTACTGTCAAAAACACTGCCAAAATCCATGCCGCCGCCACAACTGGCGACCAGCAAGGCTAAAGCTGAGGCAGCCAGAATTTTGACAATCCCCAAAAATCCACGCCTGTTTGTAATTTTCATTACCCGACCCATTTACTATTCCCCCGATTAACAAGACCAGTTACAGTCGCAAACAATCAACAAACCGGCCAACATATCCATTATGGGATTTATGATAAACATTTCGTTAAACAAGTAAAATCCCCAATTGCAACCAGATGCGCCATGAACAAGTCAAAAACAACACAAAATACTGTATATATGCTGAACGGACAGGAAATATCGTCAGCAAAAGCAATATCAGGGCTGCATCTGGTGGCAACACCTGTTGGCAATCTTGCCGATATCACCTTGCGCGCACTATCAGTGCTCGCTGGTTGTGACTGCATTTATTGTGAAGACACCAGGATCAGCCGCCGATTATTGCAGCATTTCAGTATTTCCACACCATTGAAGACTTATCATGACCATAATGGGGCAAAGATACGACCGGAAATTATTGAAGCGGTAAAAGCCGGCAAAGCTGTGGCACTGATCTCGGATGCAGGAACTCCGCTGATTTCTGATCCCGGATACAAGCTGGTGGCAGAACTGCGCCAGCTTGATCTGCCGGTACATATGGCGCCCGGTGTCAGTGCGCCGATCATAGCACTGGCGCTTTCAGGACTGCCCGGCGACCGGTTCCAGTTTTGCGGATTTTTGCCACACAAGAATGCAGCCAGAAATCAGGCCTTGCAAATGGCATGTAATTATCCTGGAACCAGCATTTTCTTTGAATCGGCCAAACGCATCATGGCCAGCCTGAAAGCTCTTGAAAATATTGACAGTGAATGTGAAGTGGCAATCGGGCGCGAACTGACCAAAAAGTTTGAAGAAATCATATCAGGCAACCCCAGCCAGCTTGTCAGCCAATTATCACAGCGCCAGTCAATCAAGGGTGAAATTACTCTGGTTATCAGACCTGCTGGCAAAGAAACCAAAGCGGTTGATGAGGCCATGATCGATGCAGCCCTTGGCGAAGCACTACAAAGCAAATCAGCAGCCAAAGCTGCCTTGAGCGTTGCCAATGAATTTGGTCTGAAAAAACGCGACCTTTATGCAAAAGCTGTAACACTTGCCAAAGAAATGTGAGACATGGCAAAGAGCGACAGACAAAGGGCGGAAAGACGCGGGCGACGGGCCGAATTGCTGGCTGCCTGGCTGTTAAGGGCCAAGGGCTATTCGATTATTGCCCGCCGGGCCAGAACCTCAATGGGAGAAATAGATATAATAGCCCGGCGAAAATCTGATCTGGTTTTTGTTGAAGTAAAGGCGCGCAAGGATTTTGCAACCGGCATAAATGCCATCACCCCGGCACAAAGGCGGAGAATTTCAAAAGCGGCAGCTTTCTGGATTGCAAATGATAAATCAGCAAATAATCTCAATTGCCGCTTTGACATCATCCTTGTTCGACCCTACCTGTCAGTAAGACATATTAAAAACGCCTTTGGCGAAGGCGGCAAACAGTTTTAATGAGGCTTTTTTATGAGTTTGAAATTTGCAGTGCAGATGGATGCAATCGAATCCATTGATATTAATGGTGATTCAACCTTTGCCCAGATGCTTGAAGCGCAAAGGCGTGGTTATGAGCTGTTTTCCTATCATCCTGACAGTCTGGCATTTTATGACGGGCAATTATATGCCAGTGGCCGCACGCTAACGGTTAAGGATCAAGCTGGCGATTATTTCAGCGTGGTTGATGAAAAAACCGTCAATCTGGCTGATTATGATGTGGTGCTGATGCGTCAGGACCCGCCATTTGACATGCACTACATTACCGCCAGTCATCTGCTGGAGCAGATACATCCGCAAACCCTGGTGGTCAATGATCCGGTTGAGGTTCGCAATGCACCGGAAAAACTGTTTATTCTGGGCTACCCGCAATTCATACCGCCAACCATCATCACCAAAGATGAAGCGCAATTGCGCAGGTTTCGCGATGAGTATGATGACATAATCATCAAGCCTTTATATGGCAATGGCGGGGCCGGGGTGTTCCGGTTGAAAGCTGATGACCAGAATTTTGCCTCACTGTTTGAGATGTTCACCCAGAGCTTTCGCGAACCATTCATTGCCCAGAAATATTTAAGCGATGTCCGAAAGGGCGACAAGCGGATCATTCTGGTTGACGGGGAAGTGGCCGGGGCAATCAACCGGATACCGGCTGAAGGCGAAGTTCGCTCCAACATGCATGTTGGCGGCAAGCCGGTGCCAACCGAAATGACAGATCGCGAGATGGAAATCTGCAAGACCCTTGGCCCTGAGCTTAAAAAGCGCGGGCTGATATTTGTCGGAATTGATGTGATCGGTGATTATCTGACCGAGATCAATGTCACCTCACCAACCGGTATCAGAGAAGTCAAACGCTTTGGTGGCAATGATATTGCGGTGATGATTATCGATGCGATAGAGAAAAAACTTCAGAAATAATTTTTTGTTCTCTTATTGTTCTTGTAATTATAAAATTTATAGGATAGTCTTGTTCCTGACTTATCGTTCAGCAAGGAGCAAGCACGGTGATATCGCATATCTCCACAGTTGCCTTTCAGGGCATAGAAGCCATACCGGTCGATGTACAGGTGCAGATTTCAACCGGGGTGGTGGCTTTCAATATTGTCGGACTGCCTGACAAGGCAGTGGCGGAAAGTCGCGAGAGGGTTAGTGCTGCCCTGCGCGCAGTGGGGCTGGCATCACCGGCAAGGCGGATAACTGTCAATATGGCCCCGGCTGATCTGCCCAAGGCCGGCAGCCATTATGATCTGCCGATTGCACTTGGCCTGTTATCTGCCATGGGGGTTTTACCGCCTGACTATCTGGAGCGATATACCATACTGGGCGAGTTGGGGCTTGATGGATCGATTGCCCGGGTATCGGGGGTGCTGCCGGCAGCAATGGCCGCCAATGCTCAGGGAAAAGGGCTGATCTGTCCGGCCCAATGCGGCAGCGAGGCAGCATGGGCCAGTGATGATATTGACATTCTGGCACCTGAAAACATCGTACAAATCGTCAACCATTTCAAGGGAACCCAGGTTCTGACCCGGCCTGAACCCACTATGGCTGCCAATGAAAGGCACCTGGCTGATTTTCACGATATCAAGGGACAGGAATCGGCCAGACGGGCCATGGAGGTTGCAGCAGCAGGTGGCCATCACATGCTGATGGTCGGACCACCCGGGGCCGGTAAATCAATGCTGGCTTCGCGCCTGCCGTCAATATTGCCGGATATGGATCCTCAGGAAATGCTGGAAGTATCGATGATTGCTTCGGTTTCCGGTAATCTTGAAAATGGTGAATTATCGCAAAAACGCCCATTTCGGGCACCGCACCATTCTGCCAGTCAGGCAGCACTGGTCGGTGGCGGGCTGAAAGCGCTTCCAGGTGAAATGGCACTGGCGCATAATGGGGTATTGTTTCTGGATGAATTGCCAGAGTTCAACCCGCGTGCACTTGAAGCCCTGCGCCAGCCACTTGAAAGCGGGGAAACAGTCATAGCCCGGGCCAATCATCATATAACCTACCCGGCAAATTTCCAGCTGATCAGCGCCATGAACCCGTGCAAATGCGGCAAGGCGGGACAGGACGGGCATGTGTGCAGGCGCGGGCCGCGTTGTGCCAGTGATTATCAGGCAAGGATTTCCGGGCCATTGCTTGACCGGATGGATATTCAGATCGAACTGGCAGCGCTGCGTGCAACTGACCTGACCTTGCCACCTCCCAAGGAAACCAGTAGTGATATTGCATTAAGGGTAAGTGCGGCAAGGCAGAGACAAAAACAGCGGTTTGCCAAAATTGGCCTTGGACATTTGCGTACCAATTCACAGGCCGACGGGCGGTTGCTGGAAGATATTTCACAGCCCGATAATGACGGACTTGCCCTGTTGCGCGATGCGGCAGAAGCCATGAATCTGACTGCACGCGGCTATCACCGTATATTGCGGGTGGCCCGAACCATTGCCGATCTTGATGGTGATGATATTGTATCGAGGCGAGCCATAGCAGAAGCTGTCAGCTATCGCCAGCAACTGGTGGCATTTTCACTGGCGGCATGACCGGCCTCAAATTATTGGCATATCAGAGGTGCAACCGGTCAGGTGGCAACATGCGATTTATTCATGCCGGGTGAATAAATATCCAGAATATTCCAGTGGCCGGTAGTCGGTGTCGGATTATTTATCATCGCCACATCCAGAACTGTGGGCCGGTTTGAGGCGATGGCTTTTGCAAGGGCCGGGCGCAATTGATCAGCCGATCTGATCCTGATACCTTCAGCCCCATAGGCACGGGCAATGGCCGCATAATCAGGCCCCAGATCAGCATCTCCCACATTTCCGGGGAAGGTTGTGCCGTAATTGAGATCATAATGGGCTTTCTGCAAACCGGCGATAGTGCCAAATGCGTTGTTGTTCATTACAATCCAGACGATAACAAGCTGCCGTTCCACTGCAGTTGTCAGCACTGAAGGGTTTTGTCCGAACCCGCCATCACCGACCAGCGATACCACTATTCTTTCAGGTGCTGCAATTTTGGCCCCAAGGGCAGCAGGGGGGCCAAAGCCCATAGTGGCAAAACCGCCGGGAATGAGCACACTGCCCGGTTCAAGAATATCAAACTGCTGGCCAACGCCATTCTTGTTCCAGCCGACATCAGTGGTGATTATGGCATCATCAGGCAGCACAGAGCGTGTATCTGCCAGAATACGCTCCGGCATCATCGGAAAAGCGTCACTGGTTGCCATTTGCTGGTTGGATGTCTTGAACTCATGGCGCCATCTGGCGATCTTTGCAACAATGTCGGGGCGCTGGAACCCGTCAGGATAGATTTCCCGCGCCAGCCGGTTAAGAACCTGCAAGGCAGATCTGGCATCAGCCACCACACCGATTTCAGTTGGATAATTGCGCCCGATTTCAGCCGGTTCAATATCAATGTGCATCAGTCTGGTCGGGGGAATATTGAATGTATAATCATCATACCATGAGCTGCAATCAGCTTCCTTGAAACGGGTGCCGATTGCCAGAATATTATCGGCTCCAAGACATGTCTGATTGACCAACTCAGTGCCCCAGAAACCAGTCATTCCCAGAACCAGCGGATGATCATCGCGAAGAGCACCCTTGCCCATCAGGGAATGGGCAACCGGAATTTGCATGTGATCAACAAATCTTTGTAATTCATCACTGGCATCTGCAAGCAACAGGCCACCACCAATATATAAAACTGGCGATGATGCCTGACCCAGCGCCTGAATGATCAACCTGCCGGTTTCATCATCAATTGAAGGTTTGTGCAAGGTTGAGAAACTTGAAGTCAAACGGTCAAAATATGATGCTGCTACTGGTTTTGAGAACACATCCATCGGCACATTGACCAGAACCGGTCCAGGCTGTCCGCTTTCAGCCAGCTGGAAAGCCTTTTGCATGATCTCCGGCAACAATTCTGCTGTATCGACCCGCCATGACCGTTTGACAAATGGCCGGTAAATTTCATATTGCGAGGCATCTGCATGCAGATTGACCTCCTGATGCGGGTGCTTGCCATAATAATAGGATGGTACATCACCGGCAATCACCACCATTGGAATACAGTCGAGCGCCGCATTGGCAACTCCGGTGGTGGCGTTGGTCAGGCCGGGGCTTAAATGGGTCAGCAGCACTGAAGCCTTGCCGGTAATGCGCGCATAAGAATCTGCCGCATGGGCAGCAATCTGCTCATGCCGGACAGTTATGAAATCAATATCAGATGCTGCAAGAGCCGACAGCAGGGCAATATTCGTATGCCCGCAAAGTCCAAATATGTGCTTTACGCCACGATTTTCAAAATATTCCACCAGATGTTCAGATACAGTTTTCATACTGGCCTCGTTTCAGATTGTTAATAATCAGGTGCCGTAAAACTCCCCGAACAGTTCAGCTTCTGACGGGCGGTCTTCAGCTATCGGGCGCGAGACCCAGGTGAAGTTCAGATAATGTTTGAGTGATATGTTCTCATTGGTGATATTGCCACCCCAGATACCGCAGCCAAGGGACGAAGTCATGGGCATGCCATTGGTAAAGGACCCGGCATTGGCTTTTGATTGCGGCTGGCGAACCATCATCCGGCTGACCGGTGCAACTTTGGCCAAGGCATCAATATGGGCATCATCATGCGAATAGATACCACATGAATGGCCCTTGCCACCCACTTCATAAATGGCCCTGACAATATCCAGCGCATCTCCAAACCGGTCAAACCGGTAAAGCGCCATCAAGGTGGTAAGCTTTTCACCGGAAAATCTGTATTCACTGCCAATCTGGCCATTATTATCAACCATCAGGAATTTGCGGTCATCGGGAATGGTGAAACCTGATACTTTTGCGATCTGTTGGGGCGGGCAGGCTATGGTCGGGAAGGTTCTGCGGCCATTTTCATCCCACATGGCTTTTTCCACCATTGCCTTTTCTTTGCGAGAACACAGATAACCACCTTCCTCAATCAGAGCGCTGAGCAACTCATCATAAATGGATTGCTGGATGATGAGATTGCCATCTGCCGAACAGCCGGAACCAAAATCGGAAGTCTTGCTGATAGCGCTGTTACGTGCGGCAATATCTATATCTGCGGTTGCATCAATCACCATGGTAGAATTGCCGGCACCAACTCCATAGGCCGGCTTGCCGGAGCTATAGGCAGATTTTACCATGGGCTTGCCGCCGGTGGCCATGGTCAGGTCACAACTGGCCATCAGTTCCCTTGTGAGAGGAATGGAAGGGTTTTTGACAACCTGAAACAGATCGGCGGGCGCACCTGCCTGTTCACATGCCTTGCGCATGATATCAACCATGGCGGAAGTTGTGCCTTTGGTGCGCGGGTGAGGTGAAAATATAACTGCATCGCGGGCCTTTGCGGCATAGATACCGGTTACTGGCGGTGTAAGGGCCGGATTGGTCATCGGGATCAGGGAAGCAATTACCCCGGCAGGTTTGGCATATTTCATTATGCCCTTTTCGACATCATCTTCTATCAGGCCAACACTTTTCTGGCGCAAGGCATCGCGCAATACGCCGTGAATCTTGAAGCGTTTGTTGGGGCGGCCATTGCGATCACCAATTGCACTTTCATCAACACCCATTTTTGCCAGTCTGGTGAAATTTTCCTCATTGGATGTGGCCCAGCCGATAGACTGGCAGAGCCGGTCAATTTGAGCTTGTGAGAAGTCTTCAACTTCACGCATGGCAATGCGCGCCTTGTCGACAAGCTGTTTAACTTCATTCAGTTCCTGGCTGGTGATTTCACGTTGCATCTTTATCAAGGCCTTTTAACTCGTCCTGTTATCAATCAATTCTATTATAGCCGGTTTATCCGGTTGCCAGAAATTGCGGGTCGTGCAGATTGAAATATCTTCTGGTTTCATCAAGGCAATATGCTGCCCATGCTCGTGCACCCATTGCCTGTTTGCGGGCGGTGTTGGGTATTTCCAGCGAATAGGTAACCGTCGGCAAATTTGCCAGAATATTATCCACATCAATATCACCATGTCCTGGTGGCACCCGGTCATGGCGTGCGGTAAATAGCTGGGCCTGCTCATCTGCAGGTGGCCGCCCGGTCGCATCACAAAGATGGACAAAGCCAAACCATTGTGCAGGCACTGAATGAAAATCAGCCGGGTCGGTATGAGAGCGTGACACATGCAGCAGATCAACCAGCATTCCGGCATTGTCCTGACCGGCCTGTTCCAGCACCGTTTTGGCAGCAGAAAAATCAGGTACAGGTGACCATGAGGTGAATTCCAGCATCGGGCGCAACGAATATTGTGCAGCCAGTTGGCAAAATTCAATGAACTTGTCCAAAGCCCGGTTCTGGTCAGGGTCAGGTAACTGGGTAATGACAAATTTTGCCGAAAGGGCCGCGGCAGTTTCCAGCAAAGGGCGAAAACTTTGGGGGTAAATGTCAGGTTTAAGGCTTACAAGCTCGACATCATTTACCTTCACCCGGCTTTGTGACAGCGCCCTTACCAGCTCATTCAGCTTTGCCTTGTCATGTACCAGAGGGTGTGGTTCTTCGCCAGGTGTCACAGCTACCAGTCTGGGGCTGAAATAATCAAAGCCCGAGCTTTCGGCAACTTCAAGCATTTCAATTGGTGCAAGTTCCAGCGCCGTCAGATGGGCCAGCGAGAATTCATACGACATTGCCTGCACTCCTTTATTGCCATAAGCGGCTTGGCTGCAACAGGACGTTAATGTATTAGAACTTTTATAATATCATATATTTTTATATTCAACATGTATATTCTATTTTACATGCTTTTTACCGGTTTATGAGTGAATGTGCTTTCAGCTCTGTTTCACCGGCAACCATCAGCAACCGGAACCCTGCCAGCCAGCGCATATCGTGTTTGAATAGATTCAAACATTCACTTGCAGATATGAGGCAGGTCTTGCAAAGCAAGGCCGTTCATATCAGCAAAGTGAATTCAACTTAACGCGACACGCGCTATTTTTCGGGCTTGTACAGTGGGAGAAATCTGGGAGGCATTGGCCCCTTGTTGCGCTCATTCTGCTGCATCTGTTCCCAGCCATGGGCCAGAATGCCGACTGAGCGTGACAGGCAGAAAATACCGCGTGCCAATTCAGGAGGAAACCCAAGTTCAGCAAATATTACAGCAGTGGCACCATCAATATTCATCGGGATAGGGCGACCGTGCTTGCGCCGTGACAGTTCATGCGAGACTGCTTCACCAATTGTTACAAAATCACCGCTAACAGTCCCGGCACTGGCGGCATCACGGACCAGTTGCATCAGGCGCGGGGAACGCGGGTCAACCGGTTTGTGAAACCGGTGGCCGAAACCTGAGACAATCTTGCCATGCAGCTTGCACCAGGCATCAATGCCATCTGCCACAGCCTTTGCAAGTTCAGCTCCATCCTTGATCCTTGCATGTATATCATAATACAATTCGACACATTGCTCACCGGCACCGCCGTGAATGTCACCCAGCATGTTGACGCCGGTTGCCATGACATTATTGATACCGATGCCGCAGGTCGCCGCCATGCGGGCCGCTGCAATTGAAGGGGCTTGCGGACCATGATCCACCGCTGCCACCAGAGCACATTCCAAAAGATCAGCGCGTTGTTTGTCCGGCTTTTCGCCCAGCACCATGAACCAGATCATCTGGGCAAATGACATATTGCCAATCAGCTCCTGTATCGGTTCGCCTCGAAACTCTATTCGACCCGGCTCCATATCTATGATTGATGTCTGCCACCATGCACGAATATCATGATCATCTGTCTTGTCGCCCATGCTCATCTCCTGTTTCAAGAATTTGTGTCGGCAATCAACCGTTCAAATTCTGCTTCAAAGCGTGCCGCGTCCGGCCTGATACCACTGAACAGCTCAAATGAATGCACAGCCTGATACACCGCCATGCCGGAACCGTTCATTACCCGGCAACCCTTTTTGCGGGCTGTTGCCAGAAGTTTTGTTTCAAGCGGGAAATACACAATGTCTGAAACCCATATGTCCGGTGTCAGCAAGTCAGGATCAATTGCCATGCCTGGATATCTGGCCATGCCAACCGGGGTGGCATTGACCAGCCCATCAACACTGGCCATGATTTTTGCATCAAGCCTGCTTACAGCTTTGGCGCTGATACCGGGTACATGCTCTTCCAGCCGGGCAACCAGCGCTTCGGCATGGCCTTGATCAATATCATAAATCAGCAATCGTTCGACCCCCAGAGAGGCAAGCGCAAAGGCAACGGCAGACCCGCCCCCGCCTGCTCCCACCAGCAAAATTCCGGTCTTGTTACAGCCTTTCATATCGCGCTCAAACCCGCGCATATATCCGCTAAAGTCGGTACTGTGAGCAACTATTTTTTCACCGGTAAAAACAATTGCATTGGAAGCGCCAAGCGCCCTTACATTGTCGGAGACTTCATCGACATATTTCAGTACTTCTGACTTGAACGGATGGGTTATATTCATCCCCGCCAGACCATCATTGCGGGCCTTGAAAATTATATCAGCCAGTTTTTTGCCCCGGTATTGATCACCGGTTATATCGATTATCTCATATTTGTAATCCAGCCCGTGATAGCGCCCTTCAGCCTCGTGCATGGCAGGTGTCAGGGAGGCCATGATGCCGCTGCCAACCAGAGCTGCCCGCAATTTCAGGCGCTTATTATCAGCAGTGGCCTGGTTTGATGGTTTGTTCATGACTTGCATGCCACGGCAAAACCTCTTTGCCAAAGGAGATAAACGTTCAACATAACGGGATACCGGAGATCCGCTGATACTTCTTTTGAGCTGCTATTCTGAATTGGGCATTGCGAGCACCAAATCCGCTATAATCGCCCTTGCGTTGCAGGATTTCAAAAAAGAACCCGCTAAAGAATGGCTGGCTGTAGAACTGGAAATATTCGCCACCCTCATCACGATCATAAAGGATATTGGCAGCCTGCATCTTTTCGATAAGCTCTTTTTCCAGATCAAAACGGGATTTGAGATCATCATAATAATTGGCAGGCATTTCAAGGCTGACAAAACCATTTTTCTGCATGATTGCAGCTGATTTAAAAATATCATTACTTGCCATGGCTACATGCTGCACCGGTGCTCCAAAATTATCTGCAAGGAACTGCCCGGCAAAGGTTCTGTGGGTTTCTGAACCATTAAGCGTTATGCGCATGTCACCATGGTTTGAAGAGATTGCCTGAGAGTGGACGAGGCCGGATGGATCGGCAACATCAATCATCGCGGATTTGTGTGATTTGAAGATTGATGTGTAGAACAGGGTCCAGCTGAGCATTTCTTCATAATTCATTGTCTGGGCAATATGATCAATGTGATCAAGACCTGCAGCTTCAGGTTCATTTTCCTGTTTTTGCGGAGTGAATTCAATTTCCCAGACCTTGCCAAGATCGGTTTTGGCATCGATGAAATGTAAAAGGGAGCCACCTACCCCGCGAATTGCCGGGATATTCAGTTCACCGGCACCCACAGGCTGATGGAAGGTCTTTGCTCCCATGGCGCGGGCGCGCCGCAAGGTTGCCAGAGCATCATCTACCTGTACCCCGATATCACAGATTGAAGTGCCGTGCATGATATAGGCTGAATAGGCAAAGCCTTCGCTTTCAGTATTGATCACGATGTTGATATTGCCCTGTCGCCACAAGCCGACTGCCTTGGAAATATGATGACCGACATAGGCAAAGCCCATGGCATGCAGCATGGTGCCGATAATCCGGGCTTCATTCTTGTCATTGGAAGTAAATTCAATAAATTCAAATCCCCTGGCCTCGGCCCGATCGGGAATGTCGGGAATCTCTATGGCAAAGGCAGGCTCAAGCCTTCTTACATGATCGGCAAGATTAAGCAGCGAGCGATAGCCGTCAACCGCGATGGTTCTGGGATTGGCACTGGAGAATTTATCATTGGTAACATTGAGCGAAAGCGGCCCGGAATATCCGGTGGCGGCAATTTTGCGCATGAACTGTTCAAGGTCCAGATCGCCCTGCCCCGGCATTGAACCAAAATGTTTTGACAGATAACGCAAATCCATATCGATCACCGGAGCATCGGCAAGCTGGACCAGAAAGATACGATCTCCCGGGATTTCATCAATTGCCTGACTTGCAGGTTTTGCCATCATTGAGTGAAAACTGTTAAGGCCAAGACCAAGGCAGGGGTGATCAACCTTTTGAACAATTTCCCAGGCCTTGAGGTGGTCATTTATGTAAGGTGCCCAGGCAAGGCCTAGATAGGCAATCTGGATAGAGCGCTCTTTGGCCAATTCGGCCAGCTGGTTAAAATCATCAGCGATACGTTCAACATCACCGCTTGCTTCGCCAGATACTGACGAACCGACCAGCAATAAACCGGTTTGCAATTCCCCCATCAGGTCAAATTTGCGCCTGGCCCTGTCAAAGCTGTTTGAACGCTGATTTTCCGGCATGCCTTCAAAATTGCGGAATGGCTGAAACAGGGTAATCGAGAGACCATAATCGCGGACCAGATTACCAGCCTGTCTGGCAGTGCCTTCAAAGCCGATTATATCCTGTTCATAAACTTCAATACCGTTGAAACCGGTTTTGGCAATCGCTGCCAGTTTTTCTTCAAGATCGCCTGCCAGTGAAACTGTTGCAATTGATGTTTTCATCTTTGCTCGTCCTTTTATTCAGTCAGGTTTTTATCGCGTTTGCGGGTAAACAGATTTTTCAGTCGTGGCCACAATGGAGTTTGTGACAGCAACATCAGTAAAAAGCTTATAAACAGAACCAGGGTGATCGGATGGGAAACAAAATTGTAGAAAAACTCGCCAATATCACCGCGCGCACCGATCATGGCCCGGCGGTAATTGGCATCCATCATCGGCCCTAATATGACGCCAAGGATTACCGGCCCTACCTGAAAGCCGTAGATCTTCATGAAATAGCCGATAATACCAAATAACAGCATCCAGTAAATATGGGTCGGGTCATTCTGGATTGCGTAAGAACCAACCGCGGACAGAATGATGATCAATGGCATGAGTATGGCTTTGGGGCATTCAACAATCTTGGTGAATATCTTGATACCGGTCAGTCCGAATATCAAAAGGAATATATTTGCCAGCGCCAGATTGCCTACGGTGAACCAGAACAGATGCGGGGTTTCAACCAGCAATAATGGACCCGGTTTCAATCCGTGGATGAACAGGGCGCCAATTATTACCGCGGTTACCGCATCACCGGGAATGCCAAGGGTCAGCATTGGAATGAAGGCACCGCCAACGGCTGCATTATTGGCCACTTCCGGGGCAATCAAGCCTTCCTTTGCACCCTTGCCAAATGGTACTTCAGGATTCTTGGTAGTGCGCCTTGCATCATCATAAGCCAGCAATGCTGCTATATCACCGCCAGTGCCTGGAAGTGCACCGATAATGGTGCCAACACCCGAGGCACGAATTGCCACCCAGAAGAAGCGTTTGACGTCGGAAAATCTGGGAACAATTCGGTCAATCTTCTGTTTTACTGCCGGGATGTTCAAGCTTTGCAACTGGACAAAGGCTTCAGCAACCCCGAAAAAGCCGATCATCGCAACTATATAGGGGATGCCCCCCATCAATGAGATAGTGCCGAAGGTAAAGCGCCCTTCGGCTGTCATCGGGTCCAGCCCCACCATGCCGATCAACACTCCAAGTCCACCGGCAAAGGCGCCCTTGGCAAAGCTTTCACCCGACAAGGTTCCAACCAGCAAAATGCCGATCAGGCCCAACAGCAGATAATCGCGTGAATTGAACATCAGGGCAAATTGCGAAATTATCGGGGCAAACAGCGCCAGGGCGATAATCCCTACCACCCCGCCAAACACGCTCATGACAGTAGTCAGACCAATGGCTTCTCCTGCCTCACCGCGCTTGGCCATGGGGTAGCCTTCAATGGCAGTGGCAATGGCGCTGGGGGCGCCTGGAATATTGAGCAAAATAGCGGTACGGCCTCCACCATAGACCCCGCCTACAAATACCCCGGCAATCAGGGCAAGGGCACTGTTCACATCCCATTTGAAAGTAAAGGAAATCAGGATCGAGGTTGCCATGGTCACTGACAGGCCGGGAATGGCGCCGACATAGATTCCAGCCAGAGTACCGATTGCCGTTAAAAACAGTAATTGCGGATTATACCATGACAGGGCCAGATATGTGATGGCATCAAACATCTCAGAATATCCCCGGCGGTATCAGGCTTCCTTGCGGCAACACCACCTGAAACACAATTCTGAAAACGAAATAGACGGCCCCAAGGGCGACTAGTGCCAGCAGAAATGAAACCCAGAATGATTTTCGCCACAAAAAGACAAAGGAAATCAGCAGGAACAGGCCAGAAGAAATAACAAAACCCAGCCACGGCATGGCAAACAGATAGGCGGTAACAATTGCCAGCATGATGATGAAACGCAAAGGGGTTACATCACGTATAAACTGGCCAAATACCGATACGCCATTTTTACTGCCGGCAGGTTCTATTGCAAATGTATCACGCAGGATAAACAGGCCTGATACCAGCATGGTTGCCGCAGCAAGCATCGGAAAAACGCCCGGTTTGGAAAGTCCGGTAAACCCGGAAATCAGATATGCCTGCCAGATGGCCGCTGCGCTGAACCCGACAAGGATAAACACAAATACAAGTTCACCGGGGCGGCGTTGTTGTGGCAAATGCATATCTCACCTCCACTTTCAGACCATGCCTGAT
>JALXCV010000047.1 GCA_026990765.1 Hyphomicrobiales bacterium
TTGAACCAGGAAGTTCAACCGCATGATGCCGCGCAACTGTGTTGGTAAAAACCCAGCATTTTCTCCTCAAAAATCATTTTCGTGCCAATTGCATTGGTTTGCAGTCTTTTGGCTGATTTAGGAGAAGTCATTCACTCTCAGACCCAAACAGGTTTCAGGCTCATAAAGAGTCATGAAAGCCACAAGGTCTGGTATCTGAAATTACAGTGCCTCTGATTGGATCAAGGGCTGATCAAACAGGAAGCACATGTGTATTATTCATGGATGAAAATCAAATGATCTACTATGGAATGTCTGGATTTATAGTGTTTATGCTGGTTTTTCTGGCTATTGGCAATCTGGTTATATGGCAAAAATTATTGCAGGAAAGGCAATAGCGGGTTCATGCTTCTTGTAGAAGCAGAAACAGCAGTTCAAGGGAGCCGATAACAGGGCTTGTCATGTTGCAAAACATGGGCAAGCCACTATTCGGTGATTTCCATACTGGTTGTCATCACTACCCATTTTTTTTGCTTCTTGATAATCTTCAAAACCCGGCCTGCTCCCGGCAACAAGTGTCCGGGAGCAACACTCCACAGCCTGCCATTGCCCTCAACAAGTGCCAGATTGCTGGTTGCAACCCGAACCACATATCTGGTTCTGGCAGAAAGACCGTTTTTCTTTCTGAACACCAGTAAATCCTGTTTGCCTGTAGCCTTTTCTGTCTCACTGGCAATAACCGGAATACTACCGGTAATGATACGCTGTTTATCTATATATAAATGATTGACCCCGTCAGGTCGTTTGGGAATATTGGTTGTAAAATACTTTCCTTTGACCGGTGATTTGACCGGAACATGGGTCACGACCAGATCGGGGAGTTTTTTTTCAGCAGCACCATTAAACATCATGTATCCAGCAAAAAAAACTGAAAAACCCGCAGCTATGAATCCTGTTAGGTAGGTTCTTATATATTCGATCATTTTTTGCGCCTTGCCCCTGCCCGCAACTGGCTCTTTGGCACATAATTAATTGAATCAATCAGAACATCCCTGATTACTTTTGCTCCAAAGCGTTTATTGGCCCCGTCTTGCATCTTCTTTGTCAAGCCAGCCAGATCATATCTTTCAAGCCGCTCAAAATCACGAAGCGAACCAACATAAATAGCCCTGAATGCTTCATCAGCAACAATCAGTTTGGCTGGCACAGTCATTTGTTTAAGCGCATTGGCATCTGCCAGGAAAATGAAATCAACCAGGACATAACCTGAAATCTTGCCTTTCGAGATAATTGGTACACTGACAATATTTGTCCTGACCTTTTCAAGTTTCCCAAAATAATCACCCTGTTCAACAGCTACAGATTTGCCTGACTGCCAAACCATCACCCCATAGAATGAACCAAGTGTTGCGATCGAAACCCATATGCCAATTGCGATTATTTTCAGCATCTCAGTATCTAGTAACCACCATTTCCATAAGACCGGGAATAGGTGCCATCATTTTCATGGCGACGAACCTCAGCTTCCAGAAATGACGACAGCTCGCGCACTGCTTCCAGCTGGGTTTTCAATGCTTCCTGATTACGCTTGATAGCATTGTTCAGGGCATGTGTACTGGCAAGAATATGGCTTGTGTTACCCCTCATCTGCATGGCCGAAAGCGCTCTGGTATATTCCAGCAATAAACGGCTTTTACTCTGAAAAGACGATTCAAGCCTGCTGGTATCATTGCTGCGCAAGCTGACAGTCTCATCATCTACCACACTGATCAGCCTGTTAATTACATCTTTCAGGTCAGGCGAATTTTCAGACATCTCCAGCATTCCTGACTTTAGCGGTTTCCTTTATTGTCAGCGAAGCTGACATCAGTTTTTCTATAAATTGCTTTTCATATGACATGCCGATCTTTGAACTGCCTAAACGCTCGGCTTTGGCAACTCTTTGGGAGTTCACAGAAGGATCCATGGCCGCGGCAATCCCCACTCCCCCGCTTTCAGCAATCTTGTTGGCTATGGCTTCTGACATGAAGGATTTCCAGTAATTGCCAGCAAGCCCGCTACCAAATAATTTGCTTTCCTGTTTTGGCATCATATTGCTAATCATTCCCTGCAGAACCACCCCTTCAAGCTTGCTGTAGACCTCATGCGAATTGTTTTTTGCAGGTGGTTGTGCAACCGGTCTTGTAGCCGTGTTTGTGATATCATTGATGGATATTGTCTTTTTCATCAGGTCGCCAAACCCTGAACCGACAACCTTGCCATATTTCGCCATTTGCTCAAGTCTGCGGGTAATAGCCAGTTTTTGCTCCGGGCTGGCAGCATTCACAACATCAAGTACGATATCACCAGGTGGAGAAATGGACATGTTAACAGCTTCTTTCAAATCAGACAGACAAGTTGATTATTTCAATGCTGGCTTGTCTAAAGCTTGCCTGTTGGTTCAAGTCCCTGCCCCCAGCTTTTCAATTACCAGCCGGTCGATCACATCTTCCATTTCCATATTTTGTTCAGAATTTCGATAATCACCAAGTGCTTCATTATAGACCCGTTCAATATGCTTTAGCTGGCGGTGCTGTTTTTGCAGATTGCGATGCTTGTCCTTGTGACTGGCATCAATCTGCGCACTCTTTTTCGATGCTGCTGCAAGGCTTTTCCCCAAAACATCTGCCAATAATTGTTCGTTTGATTGCAACTGGCCAAGCGCCCCGAGCAGTTTGACCTTTTCATCCACCAGCTTGCTTTTCTGGTGCTCCAGATTTGCAAGCTCCCATTCTCTGGCCTGTTTCATCCGGTTTTGCAGATCAACGATCCGCTTTAATCTTTGCAATCTGTCTTTCACCTGACCCAGTCCCCAAAACCCGAGATGAAAAGACCAAGCATTTCATCTGAAACAAAGAACAGTAAAAACAATCCCCCCATCAGCACAAAAGGCAATGATATGAAATAAATGGGAATTTGCGGTGTAAGCTTGTTGGTAAGCCCTATAGCCAGATTCACCATCACCGAATAAATCACAAAAGGTGCACTTGCCTGTATTGCCAAAAACATTGCAGTTGCCAGAGTAGTCAATATCTCATCGAGTTGCTGGTTGAATACTGGCCAGTCACCAACAGCAGATACCTCATATGAAGCCAGCAATGCCTGGATAATCTCCAGATGCAAATCAGTGAAAAAAATCAGGGCAGTGGCGGTAAGGGTTATCAGGGAAACCAGGGCTGGAACCGGTTCTGCACCTTCAATCGGGGTGCCAGGCATTGTCCCCATGCCAATAAACATTGCCATTCCAGAAGCTGCAAATTGCAAGGCCAGCATAAACATTCGCCCCATCAAACCAATTACAACTCCTTTCAAAATCTCTGATATGATCAGTGAGGCAAGCATCAATACGGACTCATCCGGGTTTATTCCCTTCGTGGTGGTAAGCAATACCGGGGTCAGGGACAGGCTTATCGCTATTGCCACAAACAGGCGTATTTTCATGGGCACCCTGGATGATGAATAACCTGGAATCACCATCAGACAGGAACCAATTCGACAAAAAAACAGGAAGGACCAGACGAGCATTTCCGGCAGACCCATTATGAGATTTCCCCAAGTGTTTCAATCTCGATGCCACGGGCAATTTCAAGTTGTGACAGGACCGGAAGTGTCGGAAACAGTCTTTCTGTAATCATTCGAACAAATGGTCTGGCTTCAGGAGCAGTTACCAATACGAATTGTTGACCTGAATCCATAAATTTTCGAATACTCTGTGAGGCTTCATTTGAAAATTCCTCAATCATTCCAGGATCAATATCAAATTCAACGGCTTCATTGGAGCTGTCACGCTTGATACTTTCATGAAAGGCCAGATCCCAGCGATTGCCGAGCCGCAACAGTTTAAGGCTCTGGCCATCACTCAAATCCCCGCATATCTGACGTGAAATACGAATTCTGACATGTTCAACAATCTGCTCGGGGCGATGAACATGCGGGGCAATCTCGGCGATCGCCTCCAGGATCAGGTCAAGATTTCTGATTGACACCCTTTCAGCCAGCAACAGTTTCAAAACCGACTGTATTCCTGAATAGGTTATTTGTGACGGGCAGATTTCATCGATAAGGCGCTGATATTCCGGGTCCAGGCGATCCAGTAATTTGCGCATGTCCTTGTAGGATAAAAGCTGGGCAAGATTATTCCTGATTGTTTCGCTCAAATGGGTAAGCATCACAGACATGGCATCAACCGGCTGAAAGCCTGCCACCTTGGCTTCATTTTCGAATATCTTGGCAATCCAGCGAGCTTTCATGCCAAAAGCCGGTTCGCGGGCATCTTCACCGGGAATATCTGGAGCCGGGCGCTCTCCCAATATCAACAGCAGTTCTCCAGGACGCAATTTCTGGGTAGCAGCAACCGTTCCATGAAAGTTGATCCGGTAACTCTGGCTGTCAGTTGAAAAACTGTCTGACAGCTTTATTTCAGGAAACACAAATCCATAGGTAGTGGCAAATTTGCGGCGGATTTTACTGACCCTGTTAGTCAGTTCCACCTGTGAAGAATTAAAACTTAATGCCAATTGCTTGCCCAGTGACAATTCAATACTTGGCATCTCCAGCATTTCGCGAATATTGTTTTGCGCCTGTTGCCTGGTCTTTTCTTCTTCCTTGAAAACCTCTTGTGCCTGTGCATTGTCGCGTTTGCGAACATTGGCGGAAATGGTCGATGCAGTCAAAGCCAGAATGGCGCTTAAAACGGCAAATGGCAAGAATGGCAGGCCTGGCACCAGCGATAGAACCAGCATCAGCAGACTGCCAACATAAATTGCAACCGGGTAGCCTCCAAGCTGCCCCATCACAATCTCTTCGGCCGAACCCTTGTTGCCACCCTTTGAAACCAGAAGGCCGGCAGCCAATGATACAATCAGTGCCGGGATTTGTGAAACCAGGCCATCACCAACCGACAATCTGGTATAAACATCAGCAGCATCGCCAATCTGCATGCCGTGACGGGTAACACCAATGACAATGCCGCCAAAAATATTGATTGCAGTTATTATCAAACCTGCAACAGCATCACCGCGTACAAATTTTGATGCTCCATCCATGGCACCAAAGAACGAGCTTTCCTCTTCAAGTTCCTTGCGCCTTGACTGCGCCTGTTTTTCATCAATCAGACCGGCAGACAGGTCAGCATCAATCGCCATTTGTTTGCCAGGTATTGCATCAAGGGTAAACCGGGCACCAACTTCTGCTATTCGGGTGGCACCTTTGGTGATTACCAGAAAATTTATAGTAACCAGAATGGCAAAGACAATCAGTCCAATTACAAAATCACCACTCATCACAAAGGTGGAAAACCCGCCAATAACATTACCGGCGGCTGTATAACCTTCATTGCCATTTGCCAAAATCAGCCGGGTCGAGGCGATATTCAAAGACAGCCTCAACATGGTGGCAATCAGCAATACTGTCGGAAAGGCTGAAAAATCCAGCGGCTTGGTAATCCACAGGGAAACCAGCAAAATCAGCACTGACAAGGCAATTGACAATGCCAGCCCCATATCCAGAAGGATAGCCGGCACCGGCAAAAACAAAATCATCAGAATAACCAGTATTCCAATGGCAAAGCCTACATCACGCTGATGCGAAGGTTTTGTCTGATCCAAACCAGTGATTAGCTTCTCAGACATTGTCTAACTGAATCCGCTTTCAATGCGCCCATATACAACATCAGTAAATTTTTGCAATTCAGCTCCGATAAACGGGGCTGTAGCTATGATAACCAGAAATATCACTATTATCTTGGGAATGAATGTCAGGGTTATTTCCTGAATTTGCGTCAATGCCTGCACCAGCGCTATGGTCAGGCCAACCGCCATTGCAGCCAGAACCGCCGGGCCAGATGCGGTTATAATCACCCAGATTGCAGCCCTTACCAGATCAAGTGCATCAGCCTGATTCATTATTGCGACACCCTGACACCAGGCCCAAGAACCACCTTTGAACCATTATCCAGAGTTGCTTCAACCTTGTCAGAGAAAAACTGGACACTCACTGCCTTGCCGCTCAATGTTCCATCCGATGAGGTGATGGTTTTACCAATAACCCCAGGGGCCTGCATCATTGCCAGGGAAGCAACAACCTGATCAAGCTTGGCATTGGCCTTGATTTCCTGCTCGACAGAAGAAAATGACGCCAATTGCGCCATATATTCGGTCGAATCCATTGGCTCTGTCGGATCCTGATTTTTCATTTCTGCCACCAGCAATTTCAAAAACGCATCATAATTGAGCGAATTTGATGTTTCCGATACATTGGTCCTGGTGGCACCAGTTGGTGTGGCCAAGCTGGAACTTACCGGTTCAATTGCCATTCCTATCCTCCTTGAGAAACCTTTAATTGCGGTTCCTCCGTGTCATCAAACTGCATCATCATTGCATCTTCAATCTCAAACAGTTTGCGCAACTTTTTCAAAGCCTCAAAGTTACGGCCAATATTGATCAGGTTTTTCACTTCCATCAAACCGTCAACCAGCTCATCACAAGGAGATGCCGCAACCAGTATTGTGTGCATTTCATAAAAATTCTGGCGGGTAGTGAAGCCACTTTGCGGCTCGATCAGCAATTTCTGCAAATTCAGATACATCTTGCGCAAGGGTGTTACCGCATCATCTTCTTTCAACATGTGGTTTTCCAGAAGAAATGTTACATTATTGCGAAACTCCAAAGAGGTTTTACGATCAACACTGACCAGTGCCCCATTGATAAAAATCGTTTCACCAGCTCTAAGAGAAATCCTGATAACACCGCTCATAACAAACCATCCCTGATTGCTTTTGATACTGAAATAATATCCTTGAAGCTATCGCTCTC
>JALXCV010000048.1 GCA_026990765.1 Hyphomicrobiales bacterium
TCATCTGATAAACCGCCAGAGCGAAGGCAAGAATCAGGGCGAAATGGCCAGCTTCAATAATCATTTGCTTTGTTCATCCTTGTCATGTTGCCAGTAACCCTTTTTCTTCAAGCTGTCGGCAACTTCTTTTGGCATGTAGTTTTCATCATGCTTGGCCAGAACTGTATCTGCGATAAATACTCCGGCCCGGTTGAGTTTGCCCTCGGCAACCACGCCCTGTCCTTCCTTGAACAGATCAGGCAAGGGTCCGGTATAGGCAACTTTCAAAACTTCATCATGGTCGGTAATGACAAAATTGTTCACCGCCCCTTCACCGCGTTTCCATGAACCTTCTTCAACCAGTCCGCCCAGTCTGAATCTGGTTTCAGGGCTTATATGCTTTTCTGCAACTTCACTTGGTGTGTAAAAGAAAACGATTGTATCATTAAGAGCAGTCATGATCAGACCAACCGCCACGGCCAGAACGCCAAGACCTGCAAGGATCATTACTGTACGCTGTTTTTTTCTTGTCATAGCCATTTTTCTGTTCCGTTCAAATCAGTTCAAAGACCCAGCCTTTTGGCAAGATCGGCAAGTTTTGCCATTGCTTCGGGTTTATCCTTGAAATTTTCTCGTGCTTTGGCAAGTGATGCCAGTGCTTTGGATTTTTCACGCAAAACCATTCGTGCCCCGATCAGGCGCATCCAGCCTTGCAGATCGCTGCCATCCTCATCCAGTTTTTCTTCCAGCCCGTCAACCATATTGCGGATCATCTGCTGGCGATCCTCTGGAGACATCTGTTCAACCTGCTTGCGGCCTTCATCACTTACTGCCGGCAGCTTTGAATCATCAGGGCCTTCAATTTTGGCTATCTGGCGCTGTACGGCCATCTGCAGTTCGATATTTTTCGGATTATCCCTGATCATGGATCGCCATTCGCCAAGCGCCTGGCGGCTTTTGCCCTGTTGTTGCCACATGGCCGCCCGGTAAAACCGCGCCTTGTTGAACTTACTGTCCAGCTCCAGTGCCTTGTTCAGGGTTTTTTCAATTTGTTCATCACCTCTGCCGCCATTTGCCATGATCATGGCTTCGGCATATTCAGTCAGCAAGGAGGCGGTTGGCCTGGTAAGGGTTAATATCCGTTCATAGGCCCGTGCCGCATCATCATACCGGCGCAACCGCTTGTATGTAGGTGCCAGAACCGACCAGCCCTTTAGGTCATTGGGGTTTTTGGCCAATATGCGCTCAACCTTGATTACCAGAGCTGACATGTCCCCCTTGGCCAGAGCTTTGGCCAGACGCTGCTCCTGTGGCAGGTCAGGCATCTCCGGGTGTCCCACCTTCATATAAAAAAGCCCGGCAACTGCCGGTATAATGATCACAGCGCTGATTATTCCTGTAATCCGGCTGCCGGCAACACCGGGAGTATTTGTTATTTTCTGACTGCGCTCTGCCTGCAAAAGGCGACGGGCGATTTCGTTGCGGGCAGATTTTGCCTGTTTTGCATCAATAGTGCCACGTTCAATATCGCGGTCCAGTTCTTTTAACTGGTCACGATAAACCGTTGAATCATATTCACTCCCGGCAACTTCATCCATACGGGATTTGCGAAACAGCGGAAACACTACCATTGCGATGGCAAATAGCAGCATTGCGGAAAAAATAAACCATATCATCATAGCACTATTGAAATATCCAGAAACAATGCTGGCTTCCTTGTTTTGTACCAGGAATAACCGGCCCGGTAGTGTCGCACTTATTTACATTCATGTCGCAAACCTGTAGCGGAAAATCAAGTGGGGTGATAGTGTGTATTCCATTGGGTGTTCAAGCACATTTCAAATTTGGTCGACAATGCGATATTCTGTCTTTTCCATAGCGCGAAATGCGCTTCAATATCACAAGGGCTGGGCTAAAGTCTGGCGCAGTCCTGAATTAAAAGCAAATTACGATGCTGTAATTATTGGGGCAGGGGGCCACGGGCTGGCAACTGCCTATTATCTGGCCAAAGAACATGGCATGACCAATATTGCAGTGGTTGAGAAGGGCTGGCTGGGCGGCGGTAATACCGGGCGCAATACAACCATTATCCGTTCCAACTATTTGCAGGATTCATCCATAGCCATCTATAATCTGGCGCACAGGCTTTATGCCGATCTGTCGCAGGAGTTGAACTTCAATACCATGTTTTCACCGCGCGGCCTGTTGATGCTGTGCCAGACTGAACATGAGTTGCGCGGTTTCAAACGTACCGCCCATGCCAATCGTCTTGCCGGCCTCAACAGCCGCATATTAACCACACCGGAAGTAAAATCCCTGGTTCCGATTATCAATGACAGCCCGAATGCCCGCTATCCGGTCCTTGGTGCCTATTATCAGCCAGATGGCGGCACTGCACGCCATGACGGGGTTGCATGGGGCTATGCCCGTGGCGCCGATGCCATGGGGGTTGATATAATTCAAAATTGTGAAGTGACCGGACTGTCAAGGGATGGGGACCAGATAGTCGGGGTGGAAACCACCAAAGGCACCATCAGGACCAAAAAGGTCGGGGTAGTCACTGCCGGGCATACTTCGGTACTGATGCAGATGGCCGGGGTCAATATGCCGATTGAAAGCGTATGTCTGCAGGCAATGGTATCAGAGCCATTAAAACCGCTGATCGATGTGGTGGTCATGGCCAATACGGTGCATGGCTATATCTCCCAGTCAGACAAGGGCGATCTGGTTATTGGTGGCGGGGCAGATGCCTATAACTCCTACATTCAGCGCGGCGCCTTTACCTCTTTAGAGCACACTGTAACAGCACTGGTTGAGACCTTCCCTGTATTGTCGCGGATCAAGATGATGCGCCAGTGGGCCGGAACTGTGGATATGACCGGTGACCGCTCTCCGATTATCTCGCTGACCGATGTCAAGGGACTTTATGTCAATGGCGGCTGGGGCACTGGTGGTTTCAAATCCATACCCGGTTCCGGCTTTGTTTTTGCCGATACCATAGCCAATGATCGCCCGCACCCGATTGCCGAACCATTTGGCCTTAACAGATTTGCTGAGGGCCGGTTTATTGATGAATCTGTTGCAGCCGGTGTGGCGCATTAAAGGATTATTGCCATGTTGTTAATCAAATGCCCGGTTTGCGGAGTTGAAGGTGAAGAATGTGATTTCCATTACGGCGGTCAGGCCCATATTGCCAGACCAGCAAGTACAGACCCTGAAAATATCAGCAATGAGCAACAGCGTGACTATCTGTTCATGCGGCATAATCCCAAAGGTCTGCATTTTGAACGCTGGCGCTGTGATCGAGGTTGCGGCAAGTGGTTTCATGCTGCAAGAGACACCACCACCCATGAATTCAAGGCATATTACGGTATAACCGAATTACCCCCCAAACAGCTGATGCAACAGGCAACCGGTAGCTGGGCGGAATATTTTGCGGATAAAATCAAATGAGCGGAAAACCTTACAGACTGCCTTTGCAAAATGGTATTGGGCGCCGGGTTGATCAGACCAAACCGGTTTCTTTCAGCTTTGACGGTAAACAGATGCAAGGGCTTGCAGGTGACACTCTGGCCAGCGCCCTGCTGGCCAATGGCCAAAGAATAATGGCGCGCAGTTTCAAATATCACCGCCCGCGCAGTCTGATCAGTCTTGGTTCAGAAGAACCCAACGCCATAGTTGGCATTGGTGAAGGCGCTGCCCATGAACCCAATATCCGGGCAGGTCAGGTGGAGCTTTTTGAAGGTCTTGTTGCCAAAAGCCAGAACCGCTGGCCCAGCCTTGATTTTGATATTGGTATTCTCAATGACATGTTCTCAAGGTTCATGCCATCCGGTTTTTACTACAAGACATTCATGTGGCCGGCATCCTTCTGGTACAAAGTCTATGAACCGGTCATCCGCTATGCAGCCGGGCTGGGCGTTGCACCTGATAATCGCGATCAGGATATTTACGAGCAGATACATGTTGATTGCGATGTGCTGGTTGCCGGTGCCGGAGTTGCCGGGATAGCTGCAGCAGAAGCTGCTGCAATCAGTGGTCAGCGGGTAATAATCTGCGATGAAAACCCGTATTTTGGTGGTCAGGCCGATATTTCTACCGGAATGATTGAAGACAAACCGCAAATTGACTGGGTCAGGGAAAAAACCGCTTTTCTGGCAGACCATGAAAATGTCCAGGTGCTGAACCGCACTACCGTCACAGGAGCCTATGCCCATAATTACCTGCTGGCACTGCAGCAGGTCAGTGATCACGACCCGGAAATGATCGCAAATGGTGCACCGCGCCACCGCCTGTGGAAAATCAGGGCGGCCAAGGTGATCATGGCTACCGGTGCTATTGAACGCAGTTTGACTTTTGCCAATAATGATCGCCCCGGCATCATGCTGTCAGGTGCAGCACGAGGGCTGGTTGAGCGTTATGGCGTGGCCCCGGGTTTAACTGGCTCAATCTTCACCACCAATGATGATGGCTACAGAACAGCGCTCAGCCTCAAACAGGCAGGCGTAGGGGTTGCAAGGATAATTGATTGTCGTCAACAAACTGAAAGTGAAGCTGTCAACGCTGCCATTGCTGCCGGGATTGAAGTTCAGTTTGAAGCTGCAATCTCCAATGTTGAAACCTCAAGAGGCGGCAAGTCGATAGAGGCGGTTAAAGTGGCGCCATATCAGAAGAACCGTGGCCGGGTAACTGATGAGACCCGCATTGCCTGTGATTTTGTCGCCGTTGCCGGTGGCTTTAATCCGGTTGTCAATCTGTGGTGTCATAATGGCGGCAAGCTGAAATTTGATTCTGGCCTTAGTTCATTTGTTCCTGATAGCCATCACGACAACATAGTAGCTGTTGGAAGTGCCAACGGGGCCATGGATCTTGCGACCTGCATTGATCAGGGCTATGCGGCGGGCGAAACCAGTAAATTCAAACGCCCGAAAACCAGCACTGTCAAGGAAGCCAAAGCTGAAAGCCTGTGGTTTTCACCGGCCAGCGGCTCAGACAATGAAGGCATTCATCACTTCATTGATTTTCAGCATGATGTCAAAGCATCTGATCTGGAACTGGCCCAGCGTGAAGGCTATGAATCGGTTGAGCATACCAAACGCTACACCACCCTTGGCATGGCCACCGATCAGGGCAAGAATTCAAACATCAACGCCATGGCAGTGATAGCTCTGGCAACTGGTAAAAAGCTTGAACAGGTCGGCACCACAACTTTCCGTCCGCCCTATACACCAATATCATTCGGCGCTATTGCCGGAACCAGTGCTGGCAAGCTGTTTCATCCGGTGCGTGAAACCTCGGTTTATGGCTGGCACCTGAAGAACACAAATGTGTTTGAGCCGGTTGGTGACTGGCGCCGCCCATATTGTTATCCAAAGCCTGGTGAGAGCAAGCAGGATGCAATCAACCGGGAAATCCTCAATGTGCGCGAAAATGTCGGCATACTGGATGCCTCAACCCTTGGCAAAATTGAAATAAAAGGGCCAGATGCAGCAAAGCTGCTCGATCTTGTCTATTCCAACATGTTTTCAACCCTGAAGGTTGGGCATTGCCGTTATGGGCTTATGCTGAATGAGCTGGGTTTCATTTCAGATGATGGGGTAACGGCCAGACTGGCTGAAGATCATTTTCTCATCCACACCACATCTGGTGCTTCTGATCGTATAGCGGCATGGCTGGAGGAATGGCTGCAAACCGAATGGTTTGATCTTGACGTGTTTGTAACTCCGGTTACCGAACAATGGGCACAATTTGCCATTGCCGGTCCCAATGCGCGCAAGGTTCTGGAACATATGGGCACTGACATTGATCTGTCATTACCATTCATGACCATGGCCAGCGGCAATATTGGTGGCTTTCCGGTACGCCTGTTCCGCATCTCGTTTTCTGGTGAATTGTCATATGAACTGGCAACACCTGCCGGTTATGGGCAAAGCCTGTGGGATGCAATAATGACAGCTGGCAGCAAGTTTGATATCGGGGTTTATGGCACTGAGGCCTTGCATGTATTGCGGGCTGAAAAGGGCTTTATTGTGGTTGGTGATGAAACTGACGGCACAGTCACCCCGCATGATGTCGGCATGAGTTGGGCGGTATCAAGGAAAAAACCTGACTTCATCGGCAAGCGTTCCCTGCAACAGCCATTCCTTGCCGCTGAAGGCCGCAAGCAGCTGGTTGGATTATACACAATTGATCCCGATGAAGTTCTGCCTGACGGTGCCCATGCGGTTCGCGAAGTCAAACAAAGCCCACCCATGCAGACAATAGGCCATGTGACCTCTTCTTACTGGAGTCCGACCCTTAAACGCTCCATCGCCATGGCGCTGATCGAAAATGGCAGGGCCAGAATGGGCGAAACCATTTCATTCCAGCTTGAGGACAGGACCGTCAAGGCCGAAATTGTTGATCCGGTATTTTATGACAAGCAGGGGGACCGGCAAAATGTCTGAACTTGTCTGGCAAAGCCCGCTTGCGGGCAGAAAACCACTTACCCTGGAAAATGGGTATGCAATTAAAGTCAGTGAGCGCAAAGGCCGCGGGATGATAGATTTGCGCGGCAAGATGTCTGATGCCAAATTCAAATCCGGGGTAAAAGCTGTTCTTGGCATGGATCTGCCCGATCAGCCACGCAGTGTTGCCTCATCTGGTGAGATTGATGTTTTGTGGCTTTCAATTGACCAATGGCTGATCTCATGTCCTTTTGCCGAAACTCAAAAACTGATGGATGCACTGGCAGAAAAACTTGCAGGAACCCATCATCTCACGGTTGATATGAGTGCAGCCAGAACCATCATTACCCTTGCAGGTGATGGCGTGCGTGAAGTGCTGATGAAAGCTGTTCCG
>JALXCV010000049.1 GCA_026990765.1 Hyphomicrobiales bacterium
AATGTTAGATAAAAAACTTGATCGCCGCAGCATATTAAAGGCCGGTGCTGCCGCTTCTGTGGCTCTGGCAACGCCTGCAATAATTTCACCGGCTTTTGCCCAGTCAAAAGTTGTTAATGTCTGGACCTATGCCAATTTTATCCCTGATGATTTCAAGAAACAGTTCCAGAAAGATACCGGAATTGAAATCCGTCATCGTCTGATCGATGATCAGGGTAAAGAATTCAACCTGATGACTGCTGAAGCCAAAAACCCGACTGCTGACCTTGTGACAATCGCCGGTCACCGTTTCAGCCAGTTTATTGATTCAAAGCTTATTGCTCCGCTTGATGTTGATCGTCTGAAAAACTGGAAAACTCTTAATCCGGTTTATTCAGAAGCTGACTGGACAGTGGTTAATGGCAAGAAATGGGGCGCCCCGATTTTGGCTGGTGCTGAAATTCTGGCTTACAACAAAAATGTTGTATCCAAGGAAGAAGCCAGAAGCTGGGATGTTCTGTTCTCGGAAAAATACAAAGGGCGCAATGCTCTTATTCTGCAGGACATGATGTCAATTGTGATGCTGTATCTTGGCTATGATGGTAACATGGTTGAATATATGGGCGACGAAAAGAAGATGAAAGAAGTCGTCAATGCTGCCCGTGACTTCCTGATTTCCAAGAAACCTCTGGTTCGCAAATATTACGAATCAGGTGCTGAATTCCAGCAGATGCTGATCAATGAAGATATCGTGCTTGGCCATGCCTGGTCCGGTCCGGTTTCAAAACTGATCATGAAGGGCTTTGAAGCTGAAATGACTATTCCAAAAGAAGGTTCATACGGCTTTGTATACAACTTCAATGTAGCAAATAACGGCCCGAATACTGATAATGCCTATATCCTGCTTGACGCGCTGCTGGCCAGCCCGGAAATTGGTGCCAACATGACCAAGGCATCCGGCTTTATCTCAACCTATAAGGGTTCAGCCAAATATCTGACCGATCTGGAAAAACGCGCTGCTTCCTTCAATGAAGAAGAGCTTGCAGGGCTGAAATTCTTCCGTGCTGACAATAACAAGAAAAAATATGAACTTGTTGATCCAGCTGTGGAACAGATCAAGGCTGCTTAAGGGCTGACAATTATTGCAAATGGGCAGGGCGGGGTTTTTCCCGCTCTGCAAAAGGGTCTTTGCTGCCCTTAAAAATTCCGCATTCCGTAAAGCTTTATTCCGGGGTGTAACTTATTGAGTTCAAGGGTTTAAAAAAATGGACAAGACCGCAAGGCGCGGATTCTGGGCTGTTCTGGCAACCAGTAAATTCTATGACAATTCATCAAAGTTTCTGCTTGGTACAGAGAAAAGACGGTTTTTCCTGTTGCTGCTGGTGCCGATATTGTGGGTGCTGGTTGCTAATGTCGGGCCGATCGCCAAGATGTTTCAAATCAGTTTTTTTGATGCGTATCCACTTACTGATGGCAAGCCGCCAACCTATACAACTGCCAATTATACCAGCTTTTTTTCTTCCAATGTGTTTTACATACCATATTTGCGCACATTGTTATTCTCCTCCATTTTGACCCTGTCGACATTGATAATCACTTATCCGGTCGCTTATTTTCTGGCGCGCCATGTCAGCAAAAACCGGCAGATGCTGTTCTTGTTGATCGTGCTTATCCCTTTCTGGGTTGGTGAGATTGTCCGTACCTATGCAATCATGATTTTGCTGGGTAATAAGGGGTTTGTGAACATGGTGCTGAAATATCTGGGCATCATCGATATGTCGATCCCGTTCATGTATACAAAATTTTCGCTCGGGGTGGGTATTGTTTATCTGACCTCGCTTTACATGCTGTTGCCGCTTTATTCGGCGCTTGAAAAAATTCCGGCAAATATGAATGAAGCAGGTGCAGATCTGGGAGCGGGGGCATGGAAACGCTTCTGGCGTATTACCCTGCCATTATCCAAGGACGGGA
>JALXCV010000050.1 GCA_026990765.1 Hyphomicrobiales bacterium
GATAATTCCTCAGTTTTGCCCGGCAATAACAAAGAGGCCACATCCCCGACCTCAATTGCCTGGCTTAGACAATCAGATGCTGTATCAATATTATATTCTTTCGGCAGTGCCAGAAACAGGCGGCTTTCAGTCTCACACATAAACGAATCAATTCCAGATTTTCTGCTACTGATGTTTTATACACTTTTTGCCAAGGAAGATTTATATTGTCTTTCTCCAGCAGTCAGCCTAAAGCATGAAAAATGCAAACACGCACCTATCCTCAACCAGCCGGGCTGTCACTTTATGCCTCTATAGTTCTTGCCAGCGCCATTGGTCCGCTGGCCCTGAACATGTATCTTCCCAGCATGCCAGGACTGGTTGCCTATTTTAATACCAGCCCGGGAATGGTGCAGCTTACCTTGTCTTTATATCTGGTAGCAATCGCCATTTCCCAATTGATCTACGGCCCTCTGTCAGACCGTTTCGGCAGGCGTTTCATGATGCTGGTCGGGATCAGCATATTCATTACCGGGTCTTTCATCTGCATCTGGGCAACCACGATTGAGACCCTGATCATCGCCCGGCTGGCTCAGGCTTTTGGTGCATCTGCCGGGATAATCCTGTCTCGCGCCATTGTCCGCGACCTGCATGATGCTGAATCAACCGCCAGTGTACTTGGATATGTCACCATGGCCTGGGTAGTGTTGCCAATGATTGCTCCATCACTCGGGGGTTTTCTTGAAGTCAGATGGGGATGGCGGTCAATATTCTGGTTTCTGACCTTTCTGGGTTTTGTGTCTTTACTGCTAAGCTGGGCCAAACTGCCCGAAACCAACCAGAACCTGAACATGCCATCATCAAACCGGCGTCCATATCTGGAAATCATAAAAATTCCGATATTCAGGCGGGCAACCATTCTGCTCACCGGCAGCAGTCTGGTATTTTTCTCATTCATTGGCGGTGCCCCCTATATAATGATCAATGTCCTTGGCCAGTCACCACTTGAATACGGAATGTGGTTTGTTCTGACAGCAACCGGTTACATGCTGGGTAATTTCACCTCGGCAAGACTGGCCAAAAAGCTGGGTATTGAACGGATGATTCTGATTGGCACCACATCCAGTGCCATTGGCGGAACTGCCATGCTGGCAATTACCCTGTCTGGCTATTTAAGCCCATTTTGGCTGTTTGCATGTATGAGCATGGCAACATTCGGCAATGGCACCACCATTCCAAGCGGTACAGCCATGGCTTTGAGCGCCGACAGCAAACATATTGGCGCGGCCACCGGACTTGCCGGGTTTGCCCAGATCAGCATTGGCGCGCTGATTACCCAGATACTCGGATTTGCCCAGACCGGTTATCCCCTGATAGCCATCTGGTCAATCGCCGTATTTGCCATTTTGACATTGGTGTTTTATACCAGCACCTGTCAACAAGGTAGTATTTATGAGCGAAACTGAACCCAAAGGCGAATTGACCATCCGCATACCGGCAATGCCTGCTGATGCCAATGCTTCAGGCGATGTATTTGGTGGCTGGGTAGTTGCACAGATGGACCTTGCCGCTGGCACCAGAGCCTCAGAAGAAGCAAGGGGCCGTGTGGTGACAGCAGCCATCAACACACTTGCCTTCAAACGTCCGGTGAAAATCGGCGATACGCTGGAAGTCTACACCCATATAGACAAGACTGGCCGCACCTCCATAACCATGTGGGTGGAAGCATGGGCGCAGCGTTATCTGTCACACGACACAGTAAAAGTGACCGAAGCCAGCTTCATAATGGTAGCCGTCAATGATGATGGCAAACCAAGACCGGTAAAAATCTAAACCATATACTGCCCGCCATTGGCTGTCAGGGTTGAGCCGGTAATGAACCCGGCATCTTTTGAACACAGGAACAGCACGCAGCGGGCAATTTCTTCTGGTTCCCCGAGACGCCCGACCGGGATATTCGGGATAATTTTCTTCTCCAGCACTTCCTGGGGTACTGCCAGCACCATTTCAGTGCCGATATAGCCGGGCGCAATAGTGTTCACAGTAATTCCCTTGCGCGCGCCTTCCTGGGCCAGAGCCTTGATGAAACCCAGATCACCAGCCTTGGCGGCTGAATAATTGGCCTGCCCCATTTGTCCCTTTTGACCATTTATCGAGGAGATATTGACAATCCGGCCAAAGCCGCGCCCGCGCATGTCCTCCCAGACATTGCGTGTCATATTGAACAAACCGTTCAGATTGGTGTTGATCACATCCAGCCAGTCTTTCTGAGTCATCCTGTGGAACATCACATCACGGGTAATGCCGGCATTATTGACCAGTATTTCAATCGGGCCAAAATCATCTTCAACCTGTTTCACCCCGGCAGCACAGGCATCAAAATCGCCTACATCCCACTGATAGACAGCAATTCCGGTTTCTTCCCGAAATTGTTCTGCGGCCTCATCATTGCCGGCATAACTGGCCGCAACCTTATAGCCCTCATCTCTCAGGGCCTTGGAAATGGAAGCACCAATCCCGCGAGTGCCACCGGTAACAATTGCAACTTTACTCATGATATTCCCTCAATATTTACAGTAAGTCTAACGCTCAACGCACATGGCAATTCCCATGCCGCCGCCAATACACAAGGTTGCCAGCCCCTTTTTGGCATCACGTTTTTGCATTTCATATAAAAGTGTTGTCAGAACCCTGGCCCCTGAAGCCCCGATCGGATGGCCAATGGCAATCGCCCCGCCATTGACATTTACCTTTGCCACATCCCAGCCAAGCTCCTTGTTGACCGCACAGGCTTGCGCGGCAAAGGCCTCATTGGCTTCAATCAGGTCAAGGTCTTCATGGCTCCATCCGGCCTTTTTCAAAGCCGCAGTTGAAGCATAGATCGGCCCTGCCCCCATAATCGCCGGATCAAGCCCGACAGATGCCCATGAAACAATTTTCGCCAGCGGTGTGATATTGCGCTTTTCTGCTTCTGCCTCACTCATCAGCACCAGCGCAGCTGCCCCGTCATTGATCCCCGACGCATTGGCTGCTGTAACAGTTCCGTCTTTCTTGAAGGCGGCTCGTGGCTTCTTCACCCCCTCCATGGTAACCCCGTATTTGATATAACTATCATCTTCCACAACAATTTCACCCTTGCGGGTCTTGATGGTTACCGGAACAATTTCATCCCTGAACCGGCCAGCCTTCTGGGCAGCTTCGGCCTTGTTCTGGGAGGCAACGGCAAATTCATCTTGCTGATCACGGCTGATTTGCCATTTCTCGGCAACATTTTCCGCTGTAACCCCCATATGATAGCCATTAAACGCATCCCACAACCCGTCACGGATCATGGTATCAATCATCTGATAGTCACCCATTTTAACGCCTGAGCGCAAATGCTGGCAGTGCGGGGCAAGACTCATGGATTCCTGCCCACCGGCCACCACAATATCAGCTGACCCGTCAGCCACCTGCTGGGCACCAAGCGCCACTGCGCGAAGCCCGGAACCGCATAGCTGGTTGATACCCCAGGCCGGGGCAACATCTGGAATACCAGCTGCAATCGCTGCCTGCCTTGCCGGGTTCTGACCGGCCCCGGCAGTCAGTATCTGACCCATAATGACTTCATTCACATCATTGCCGGATATACCAGCCCGTTCAATCGATCCCCTGATAGCAACCGCGCCCAGTTCCGAGGCCGCCATACTGGCAAGATCACCATTAAAAGCCCCAACCGGGGTTCGCGCTGCCGAGGCGATTACAACTGTAGTCTTTGATTGGGACATTGCAGAATTCTCCATTATTTTTTTCGGTCAGATATGGCAGGCAGGAATATTGCACTGCACAATCAGCTGTGACCTTGATTGCCCAAAACCATAAATAAAGCCATATCAAAAGACTATACGACCTGCGTCTAAGTAACCTTTTTTCAGCTTTCCCCTTGCAATTGTGCAGTGCAAGGCGCAAAAAAAGCACTATTACCAAGCAATCTTGTTGGGGATCGCAATTGAGCACCGAAGAAAACATCGGCTCTGAGCCGACTATTATCAAAAAATATGCAAATCGCCGCCTGTATAATACCGGCTCATCAACCTATGTGACACTCGATGATCTGGCGGTCATGGTAAAGCAGGGAGAAGATTTCATAGTCCGTGATGCCAAGACTGATGAAGATATTACCCGCTCGGTTCTCACCCAGATAATTTTTGAAGAAGAAGCCAAGGGCCAAAATCTTCTGCCAATAAACTTCCTGCGCCAGCTGATAGGCTTTTATGGTGACAGTATGCAGAATATTCTGCCAAGCTATCTGGAACACTCAATTGCCAGCTTTTCAACCCAGCAGGAAAAGCTGCGCGAGCAAATGAGTTCAGCCTTTGGTGGTATGGATGTTTTCAAGGCCGGTGAAGAAATGGCCAAACATAATCTGGCAATGTTTCAGCAGACTATGCAGATGTTCAACCCTATGAGCAATATGACCGGCCAGACAGCTGACAAAAAAACTGCAAAACCCAAAAGCAGCGATGAAGAAAAAAGCGACTTGTCCAGTCTGAAAGATCAACTGAACGCCATGCAGCAGCAGCTTGACGCTATGGCAAAATCAAACAAGCAATGATTTTTGCCTTTGCCGTTTTTTGGCAACAAATTTATGACACAATAATCTACGACAACGCCTGAAACTACACAATCTCACTTCAGGAGAAAACATGCTGAATTCATCCAATCGCTCTTTTGCTTCAAATTTTGTCAGATCAGCCAGCGCCATATTGGTTGCCGCATCACTGACCTTGCCAATGATCGGCATTGCCGAGGCCAAAACCACTTCCTGCAAGGTTAAAATACTTGGCGGAGCATTCAAGGGTCGCTCCATGAACCTGACCATGAAAGATGGAAAATTTGTCGGCCAGTCAGGATTGAAAAAGTCAACTGTCAAGGGTTGCAGGGTAATGAAATATTTCTATGGCCGCTGGTATAATCTTTGCGAAGACGGAAAAATGATAGTCTTCAAGCGAGTTGGCAAAACCTGGCAGCCACTCAAACCCAAAAGCAACAAGAAATACGCCCATAACTGCTTTTAGTCCAACCGGCTCTTTAAGCTGACAGGCAAGCTGAACAAAGCAATAAACAAAGCGGCCACTTGCACATCACGCGCAAGTGGCCGCAAACATGTTACAAACAATCAGCGCCGTCAGGCAGCCTTTTTGTTTTCAATGGCTTTCTTTTTGCCAGCGGTCTTGATCGGAACAACCCTGGGCTTCATGGCTTCTGGAATTTCGCGCTTCAGTTCAATGTGCAGCAAGCCATTTTCCATATCAGCGCCAACCACTTTCATATGGTCTGCAAGCTGGAACTGGCGTTCAAAATTGCGCGCGGCAATTCCCTGATGCAGGAATTCTGCATTTTCCTTGCGATCAATTATGGCACCGGAAACTTTGAGTGTGTGTTCTTTGACTTCAATCTCAAGATCATCAACACCAAAGCCTGCAACAGCCATGGTTATCCGGTAATTGTCTTCGTCCATTCGCTCGATATTATATGGCGGATATGTTGGCGTTTCATACTCACCGGCTTCACCAAGCAGCTGGGCCAGACGGTCAAAACCAACGGTTGAACGGTATAGTGGTGTCAAATCAAACATGGCAATCATTCTCCTTTAAGCAATGTTGCATTTGCGTCCGCCTCAATAGGCCGGACCATTTCACGAATATCAAAAACCCGCTTTTGCGGCATCCTTGATGATTATCAGGTAGTATTTAATCGACGAATTTCAAGAGCTGGCCAAGAATTTGCCCCATTTTCAGATTAACTTTTATCCACAGGGCCACGGGGAATCATTTTTTAGCATTTCTGCTGTGTTGCAATAATATATTACCCGGAAATGCTTCGGAGACTTGAAGCAAATGAATGCCAGACTTTTCAGCACTTGCCTTTTGGCCAGCTTTACCTTTGCCACACTGACAACCATTCCGGCAATGGCAGACCCGCAGCACTGGTTCTTTGACCGCTATTCACAATATGAACGCGACTTTTATGATCGTGACATCATGGATGATATGGATGATGAAGACTTCTTTGATGAAGATGTGGTTTATATCCCGCCACGCCAGCGCCTGCGCCAGATACGCCGGGAAAGGCTCCGCCGCTGGCTAAGAAGAAATGGTCGCAACTATATCAATGCAAGACGCAATAAGCGCCGCACTCTTGATGAGGTTCGCCAGGATGAACGCTATGGATATCGCAGAACATCCATAGCACCACGCAGAACAAGCAAACCCCGGCGCAAACCGTTCAGGCTGGCTTATGTACCAATCCCCCGGCCAAAACCGTCACATATGATCTCATCACCAGTAACACCATCATTACCGGTTGAAAAAACCGCACTGGCCCCTCTGGTGCCGAAAATTCCTATGGAAAAAGCTGAATCAAAACCTGTTTTGGCAAAACGCAACATAGCGGAAAAAGACACTCCTTCCCCTGAAAAGCCTGTGCGCATCTCCATTGCCAGTAACAAGCCACAAAAACCGGAGACAAAAACCGAAATCCCCAGACCCTCCAGCCAGATTTCATGTGCCCGTGGCCGCTCCATTATTGCTGATTTCGGCTTTTCCGATATCACCCAAAAGAACTGCAGCGGCAAGACTTATGATTTTGCTGCAAAGCGTGATGGCGACACCTATTTCATCAAATTATCGTCACTCAGCGGTGAATTGATTGACGTCAACAAACAGAAGTGATTGCCCCCGCCCCGGTCAGTGCTTATAAGCACTTTGACCATGCGAAATGACAAGAACATAAAGCC
>JALXCV010000051.1 GCA_026990765.1 Hyphomicrobiales bacterium
CTTGACGGCGGTTTCAGAGGCAATCAGCTTGGCCTGTGCCGCCATTAGCGGATCGGGGAAGCCGGAGCCGGTTATGCGGGCACTGGCAGCGGCGCGCCATAACATCATGCGGGCTGATTCCAGCGCCACATTCATATCAGCCAGCATCCATTGCAGTCCCTGAAACTCGGCAATCGGGCGGCCAAATTGTTCACGGACCTTCACATATTCCAGTGCCTGATCACAAGCGCCATGGGCGATGCCAAGTGCCACGGTTCCAGCACCAACGCGCTGGCCATTATAGGCATTCATCAGACCGGCAAAACCTCGCCTTAGCCCTTCAGGTGGAATGAGCGCCATTGACTGGTCAATTTCGAGGTCTTCAAAGATGATTTCGGTTTCGGGAATACCGCGCAGGCCCATGGCTGGTTCGCGCTGGCCGATTTTAAGGCCCTGATCTTCACCGCGCACAGCAATGAAACCGCCTATGCCTTTGCGCTCGCCATCTTCTTCAACCTGGGCAAAGATCAGATGGGCTTTGGATATGCCACCACCGGTTATCCAGTGCTTGGTGCCGTTCAACACATATTTGTCACCCTTTTTGACCGCAGTCGTGGTCATGCTGGTAGCAGCAGAACCGGAGCCTGGTTCAGTGATGCAGATTGCCGGTTTGTCACCAGCAAGCACCAGCGGGGCAATGCGGTTGATCTGTTGTTCAGAGCCATATTTGCAGATAGCGCCAATGGCCCCCATATTGCCTTCAACCACGATACGGCCAGTGACGCCGCACACTCTGGATATTTCTTCAACCACTAGCACCACATCAAGATATGACAGGCCCAGCCCGCCATGTTTTTCAGGGATGGTCATCCCCATAAAGCCATTATCGGTGAGGGTTTTGACATTGTCCCATGGATATTGCTCGCTGCGATCAATTTCGGCTGCCTTGTCGGCAAACACTTCCAGTGAAAGGCGTCTGGCGGCTTGTTGAAGCTGTATCTGATTATCGCTGAGCTGGAACATGTTTTTATGGCCTTTTACTGGCTGGGTTTGTGTGGTTCATGAGACGATGCCGGTTTTAATCGCCTTTTCGAATTCCTCATCACCCAACAGATCGCGCAGCACTTCTTCACTGTGCTGGCCAAGCAGGGGTGGCGCCTTGTCATAACTGACGGGGGTCTTGCTTAATTTCAGCGGATTGCCGGTAAGGGTAACCTCACCGGTTCCAGATGTCGGGTGAGGCATGGAAATCTTCATGTTCCGGGCCTTTACCTGATCGGTTGCATAGACTTCGGGCAGGGTGTTGACCGGACCGGCTGGAATGCCCCTTGCATCCATTCCGGCCAGAAACTCGGCCTTGTTGTGCTTTTTCAACTCATCGGCAAGGATCGCCAGCAATTCGTCACGGTGCTGCAGACGTTTGGCATTGGTTGCGTAGCGTGCATCTGTTGCCAGATCCTCACGGCCTATCAACTCGCAGAATCTTTGATACTGGGCATCATTGCCGGTGGCTATTATGGCGTGGCCATCGGCCATTTCGAACACCTGATAGGGGACGATATTGGGGTGCTGGTTGCCAAGTCTTTCAGGGGGCTTGCCGCTGATCAGATAATTGGAGCCGGAATTGATCAGCCATGATATCTGGCTGTCAACCAGTGCCAGATCAATATGCTGGCCTTCACCTGTCAGGTCGCGATGGCGCAGGCAGGCAAGAATGGCGTTTGAGGCATAAAGCCCGCAAACCACATCGGCGATGCCAACTGCAACTTTCATCGGTTCGCCATCAGGTTCACCGGTAAGGCTCATTATGCCGCCATATCCTTGTGCCATAAGATCATAACCGGCCTTGTCACGATTGGGGCCGGTCTGGCCAAAACCGGTAATCGAGCAATAAACAAGACCGGGCATCTGGTCTTTCAGGCTGTCATAATCCAGCCCGTATTTTTTCAGCCCGCCAAATTTGAAATTCTCGATCAGTATGTCAGATTTTGCCGCCAGTTTTTTGATAATGGTGGCTCCTTCAGCTTTTGACATGTCGATTGCAACCGAACGCTTGTTGCGATTGGCACATAAATAATAGGCACTTTCAGAGGTGTCATTGCCATGCTTGTCCTTAACAAAAGGTGGTCCCCATTTGCGGGTATCATCACCGGTGCCGGGGCGCTCGACCTTGATGATATCGGCTCCCAGATCGCCAAGTAACTGGGTGCAGGTAGGGCCGGCCAGAATGCGG
Organism: Hyphomicrobiales bacterium; assembly: GCA_026990765.1. GTDB lineage: Bacteria > Pseudomonadota > Alphaproteobacteria > Rhizobiales > Aestuariivirgaceae > JALWJW01. The sequence continues at coordinate 2,213 of JALXCV010000051.1, forward strand.
CTGAGGTCAAGCACTGTTATCCCGGCAAGCGGGCCTTTTGGCTGCTGGTTATCATTATTGCTCATTGGCTTTTGGCTCCTTGCAGAATGTATAAACTTGAATCAGGAACAAGAAAAACGATTAAATCTTATGGTTTGCTTGAAAATAAATTGATTAAATCCTTTCGCCGCTAACCTGCCGCAAAACTTCTGTCAGGGCGCTTACCAGTTTTGTATAAGGGTTTGTCTGGCGCTCTATCATTATCAGTGAACGGTTAAGTGGCGGGTCGCCAAAGGGCAGCCATTTAAGGCCGTTGAGCATTTCCGACTGGTTGCGGCCAACCGGTAAAACCGATACGCCAAGCCCGGAGCGTACCATCCGGGTGATCGAGTTTAGCGAATCAATCTCCATGCCTCTTTTAACCTTTATCGAGCGGTCGGACAGATAGCGCTCAATATGGCGACCGGCCCAGGCGGCGCGGGAGAACTGGATGAATAATTGCGATTCCAGCAATTCCGTGTCGGTTTCGCCAACTGCATCAGGTGGAGCGATTACCAGATATGGTTCGCGGCAAATCGGGTATGATTGCAACCCATCGGCAAGTTTTTCCGGTTCAGTGACGATTGCAGCATCGATTTCACCAGAGCGGGTGGCTGCTGCCAGATTGGCGCTAAGGCCGCTTCGAACCCGGATATTAAGGTCGGGATGGCGCTGGCGTATCATTACCAGTGCCCTGGGCAGGATAGAATCTATGCAGGTTGGAACTGATCCGATTGCCAGAGTCCCTTTTAGTGGCAGGTCGGTGCCGCTGGCTGCTATGTCATCGCAAAGCTCAAGCACCTTTCGGGCCTGTTCAACCAGTGCCTGGCCGCGATCATTGAGCATTGGCGGGCGGTGGCGACGATCAAACAGCTTGATGCCGATTTCAGCTTCCAGTTTCTTGATTTGCAGCGAAACCGCCGATTGGGTCAGGCATATGGCATTGGCAGCATTGGCAAAAGTGCCAAAATCGGCGATTGCCACCAGGGTGCGTAATTGTCTTATTTCCATGTCGGGTCTGCCCTGTATGAATTACTTTGAATAATATCAATTAACCTGTGGCAATAAAGGTGATTGTTGCAGTTTTGTAAATGCAAATAATTGCATCTGCTCAGGCGTTCCTGTCAATTTCACGCAACCGGCTTTTCAGAATTTTCCCATAGCCTGATTTGGGCAGGGCATCGATAATGACATAATGTTTGGGGCGTTTGAACCTTGCCAGTGAGTTGAGGCAATGGGCATCCATGGCGGCTTCATCCAGACTGGCACCGTCTTCAAGCACCACATAGGCAATTGCTATTTCGCCCCAGTCGGGATCGGGGCGACCGATAACGGCAATTTCGGCAATGCCCGGCATGGTCAAAAGCACTTCTTCTATTTCGCGCGGGTAGATATTGGAACCACCGGATATGATCAGGTCTTTGGAACGGTCAGTCAGAAAAACAAAACCGTCCTTGTCCACATGGCCGATGTCGCCAGTATGCAGCCAGCCATTTTTAAGGGCTTTGGCAGTTGCCGGTTGATTATTCCAGTAACCAAGCATTACCGTATCACCCTTGCAGATGATTTCACCTTTTTCACCGGCACCAAGCGGTTCACCTGCCTGATTGACGATTTTTACCTCGATACAGGCATCGGGGATGCCTACTGAATCCAGCTTGTGATGATTGCCAATCATTTCGCGCGACAGGTGGGTGATGGTCATCGGGCTTTCGCCCTGTCCGTAAAGCTGGGCCAGTCTGGGGCCGAATCGGGCAAGGGCAGCCTGACAATCAGCCACATACATTGGCGCCCCGCCATAGATAATCAGTTTCAGATTGTCCAGCGGGCGGTCATCGCCGTGCAGGGTGAGACGGCGAACCATGGTGGGGGCGGCAAACATTGACACATGCGGCCAGGCATCGATCAGCTCAAAGATTTCTGCTTCATCAAACCCGCCTGATTTCGGGATTACATTGACAGCGCCGGCACAAATATGGGGAAGCATCCATAATCCCGCCCCATGGCTCAACGGGGCCGGGTGGATAATGCTGTGGCCGGGCATTATCCGGTCGAAATCAGCGAAATAATTAAGGCTCATGGCCAAAAGATTGCGATGTGACAGCATCGCCCCCTTGGGTGTGCCGGTGGTGCCGGATGTGTAGAACAGCCAGGCAAGATCATCCGGTTCGGTTTCAACCATTATAACGGGTTCAGACTGTAACAACTGATCATATTCAATTGAAGGAGTGCAGATTGCATGATCTGGTGCATCGAGATTGATGCCGGGGCTGTGAAATACCGCCCTGGCGTTGCAGTCGGCAAGAATGAAGGAGTATTCACGTTGATGCAGCTTGGCATTTACCGGCACCGCCACCAATCCGGCATGCCAGATGGCGAACATGATTTCTATATATTCTGGCCGGTTTTTCATGATGATGGCAACCCGGTCTCCGCGATCAAGGCCGGTAAGGTTTTTCATGCCACCTGCCAGGCGTGCAACCCGGTCTGACAGGGTGGCGTAATCTGCAATGATTTCAGTGCCAAGGCCAATTGCAGGGTTTTGCGGCCAGGCATTAGAAGCGCGGTTTATCCAGTGTGCAAGGTTCATGTTCTAAACCTGTTTGTTCATGGTGATGCCGGTTATTTTCTCATAATCGGGATGAGAGGTTTCTGCAGTTTTGACAAAGCCCAGCCGGGCAAAGGTGGTGTGATTTTCAACCAGTTCGATCCGGGTTTCAAGTTCAAGTGATGGTTTTTGATGCTGGCGGGCTTTGGTTTCAGCAATATTGATTATACGGCGCAAAATACCTTGCCTGCGAAACCCGGGTTTTACCGCCAGTTTGCCGATATATAGGGCTTTGTCTGTCAATTTCAGATACCCGCAACCAACCAGCATATTGTTGTTGGTTACAATCACCAGGGTTTCAGCTTTTGCCTTTTGTTCAAGGCTTGTTGGTGTCATCTGTTTAAGGGATGAGGGCGGGTCAATGCGGCCATCCATATAGTCAAAACATTCAACAAGCAGGTCATAAAGTCCCTGCCAGTCAGAAAAATCATCCGGGGCAATCTGATAGTTGAGAGCTGGTTTCTGCATCAGCAACAAATAGCATGAAGAAGGCGGGGATTTGCCAGTTTTTTTATCTGACAAATGAATTATTCATGTTTGGCATTTGATTTATGAGAAATTTCAAATAAAACAACAGGACAATTTATAAAACAGGGAGAGTATCAATATGAAGAAACTATTGACCGGCAGCCTTTGCGCTATTGCCATCAGTGCGGCCAGCTTGTCGGCGGCGGCTGAAACCAGGGTTACCTATAAATCGGCAAAAACCACATCATCATATTACCAGATGGCTGTGCAACTGGCTGAAGCGATGAAAAAGGGTTCCAATGGCGAGATCATTGTCACGGTTGAGGAAAGCCAGGGGTCGGTGCAAAATGTCAAGGAAGCAGCGGTGCGTTCGGGCAATTATGTATTTACCACCCCGCCGGTACTGGTGAAGCTGGCACAAAAGGGCATCAAGATGTTCAAGCCCAAAAACCCCAAATATGATGAAATTCGCGGGTTGTTTCCCATTCCATCCCTGACCATGCACTTTGTGGTGCGTGCAGATGCCGGTATCAATTCATTTGCCGATCTTGCAGGCAAGTCATTTCTGATTGGCAAGGGAAGTTTTGGAGCGCGCGAAGCTGCCAAATATCTCAAACTGTTTGGACTTGATGGCAAGGTATCAATTGCCAATGTTGAGCTTAATGCAGCAGTGGGTGCCCTGAAAAACCGCAAGATTGACGGTTTTGCCACGGCTGGTTCTTATCCGGCGCCAAATGTGCTGGAAGCAGCAGCTTCTGTCAAAGTGAATGTGTTGTCACTTTCGCCAGAACAGATCAAAAAGACCAAACGCAATACCATGGTCATTCCTGCTGGAACCTATGCCGGGGTTGACAAGGATGTGACAACCACAACCTTGCCGGTCATGGCCTATACTACTTCAGCCATGAGCAATGATACTGCCTATGCGCTGACGAAAACCTATTGGGAAGGAAAAGCTGATCTTGGTGCGACTGCGGCATGGTGGAAGGGTGTCACACCTTCATATCTCAAGACCATGTATGGCAAGCTGCATCCAGGTGCACTGAAATATTATGATGAGATCAAGGCTGAAATTCCTGATTCCTTGCGTTAATCAGTGATGCAGGCAGATAGTCTGGACTTGAAATCACGCCGGACACAATTGATGATTGTGCTTGGCGGGATTTCGGTCTGTTTTCATTTATGGCTGATTTTTTCCGGTCTGATTCCAAATCTGGTATCGCGGCCCTTGCACATGGCGCTGGCTGTGCCATGGGCTTTGTGGTTTGTTGGCGGCAGCAGGCTGGAAAGGCTTGCCGGTTATCTGCTCGGGGCAGGATCGATTATTGCCTGTCTTTACATTGCCTATAATGAAGCGGCATTGTCTGAGCAATACGGGTATATTGAATCTGCATTGCAATACGGGTTTGCGGCAATTCTCTTGGTATCAGTGCTGGAAATGGCGCGCCGGTTTATTGGCTGGCCTTTGCCGATAGTGGCAGTAATTGCTTTGCTATACGGGTTTTTCGGCCAGTATGTTCCCGGTGAAATCGGCCATCCTGAATTACCGGTCGGCAGTTTTCTTGGCACCTTGGTAATTGCCGAGGGCGGGTTGTGGGGACAGCTTACTGCGGTATCGGTAAATGTGGTGGCGGTGTTTGTGATTTTTGGTGCAGCCCTTAATGCCGGAGAGGCCGGGCAGGGGTTCAAGAATCTGGCCGTGGCGCTGGCTGGAAGATTGACTGGCGGGGCTGCCAAGGTGTCGATACTGGCATCGGCATTTTTCGGATCAATATCAGGGTCAGCTTCGGCCAATGTTGCCTCGACCGGCTCGTTTACCCTGCCGGCCATGCGCCGGCTTGGATATCCGCCAGCCTTTGCAGGGGCGGTGGAGGCGGTGGCATCATCTGGCGGCCAGATCATGCCGCCACTGATGGGGGCAGGGGCGTTTGTCATGGTCGAGTTGATCAAGCGGCCATATACGGAAATAATGACAGCGGCATTGCTGCCTTCAATATTGTTTTTCTTTGCAGTATGGGTCGGGGTGAACGGCTTTGCAAAGCGTTATGAATTATCGGCAATGGAACATGAAGCAACCCCGCCAATAAAAACCGTGTTGATAACCGGCGGGTTTTTTGCCCTGCCGTTCTTTATCCTGCTGGAGCGATTGTTCAATGGTGGCTATACAGCGCAATATGCAGCTTCAACGGCAATATTGGCAGCGTTTGTGCTATTGGCTTTTGATGCTGGCGGGCTGGTGTCATTTGCCAAACTGATCAACCGGCTGGCCAATGCACTGATTACCACTGGTCGCCAGATTGCGATGATTGCCTCGATTATTCTATGTGCGGGAATCATTATCGGGGTGCTGGGCCAGACCGGGCTGGGTGTAAAGATTACCTCAATGATCATTGGTCTGTCAGGCGGGCATTTGTGGATTGCCCTGATACTGACGGCTATTGCCTGCCTGATTTTGGGGATGGAAGTTCCAACCACTGCCGCTTATGTGATTTGTGTATCTGTTGCCGGGCCAGCACTTAACAAGATGGGAGTGCCGTTGCTGCATACCCATATGTTCATCTTCTGGTATGCGCTTTTGTCAACCATAACCCCGCCGGTATGTGGCACGGTGTTTATTGCTGCCGGGATGGTGGATGCACCATGGTTGAAAGTGGCCCGTCATGCAATGATTTTGGGGGTTGGTCTTTATATCATCCCGCTGGCGATGATCAGAACCCCGGAAATATTGCAATTGGGATCTGCTCCCTTTGCCGCCATTGTGGCCTTTGTGAAAATTGCTGTGGCGCTTTATCTGGTATCGAAGGCATTTTCCGGTGTCAGCAAACCGCTTCAGCGGCTGGGTATGGGACTTGCCGGGGCAGCCATTCTGGCCTTGCCTGGAATTGGCGGATTTTTTTAAGGCTTTAAGGAATATCGTTATCAAAACATTAACGGCTTTGCCTGCATAGATAAAGGGTATGCCCCAAAAGCGCCTTTTGTGATCAGGTCAAGATGTCAAACAGCCAAAGCCTTAATTCATATTCCGCACCAGACAAGTCAACCAGCCTGCTTTATGCAGGGATTGGTTCGCTGGTGGCAGCGCAAATGCGCAAAGCCAATATTTTGCGCAAGAATTCAGTTGTCGGGGCGCGGGCAAGCGGGCTTGCCATGGCGTTTGCCGCGCCGCAAAAAGGCAATTGTGAAGAGGCCGCCAATTATTATCGCGGGATATTCAACTTTGCCGGACATGAAGTGAAATCGGGTCCTGAAGGGGTGTTTGAAGTCGTGGATCAGCCTGAAGGCTGGGCGGTCGAATTAAGATCATTTGACTGGCTCAATCACCTTCAATCCAGTAACCGGGAATTGTCACGGGTACATGCCAGAGCCCTGATCCTTAACTGGATTGAACAAAAGCCTGACCGGTCTTTGCGGAAAATCAATGAAAAGGCGCAAAGCCGAAGGGTGATTTCATGGGTACGACATGCCGGATTTGTGCTGGAAGGGGCAAGTGAATATTTCGCCCGGCGGTTTTATCAAAGCCTGACCCGCCAGGTGCGATCACTGGCAGCGCTTTCATATTCAAGGCGTTCGGCAACAGAGCGATTGGCGAGCAGTATTGCCCTTGCCTATGGGGTGCTGGGGTTGAAGGGAATGGAAAAGCTGACAGGTTTTGCCCTTGCCAGACTGTCAGGTGAGCTTGAAGCCCAAATTTATGCTGATGGCGGGCATATATCACGCAATCCGCAAATTCTGGCCGAATTGATGAATGATCTGCTGCCGGTTCGTGAAGCGCTTGAAGAAGCCCGGATAGAAGTTCCAGCCGGGATTTCAGGAGCATTGGAGCGAATGTTCCCGATGTTGCGGTTTTTATCGCATGGCGATGGTGGGCTGGCAGTGTTTAACGGGGTAAGCAATCTGCATCACGGGCTGGTGCGGCATTTGTTTGACAAGGACAATATATGCGGGCGCCCGCTTTCGCATGCGGTGCATTCAGGTTATGTACGCATGCAGCAGGGCAAAATTTTAGTGCTGATGGATGTTGGCAAGCCGCCTTTGCCGATCGTCAATCCACTGGCAACAATGGGGCCACTGGCCTTTGAATTTTCAGATGAAGGCAACCGGGTGGTAGTTAATTGCGGGTCCACCCCTGCCAATGGTGAAAAATGGGCCATGGCGGCCAGATCCACACAGGCCCATTCAACCTTGTCGCTTGATGATCAGCCAGCTGGCAGGGTGTTTGACAATGCCATAATATCAGCCCTGTTTAACGGCCAGGTGGTGACCGGTGCAAAAGATATAATCTGTGATGTAACCAGATCGGCGCAAGGCAGCTTAACATGTGCCCGCCATGATGCTTATGCAAAGTCATTTGGCATTGAATATGAGCGCCAGTTGTTCATTGACAAAAATGGCCGGGATTTCAGGGGCCAGGACAGTTTTATTCCGGTAATGGACCGGGCAGATAAAATCGATGCCAAACCATTTGCCCTGCGCTTTCATTTGCATCCAGCTATCAAGGCGTCACTTACCAATGATGGCAAATCAGTATTGTTGGTATTGAGCAACAAGTCAGGCTGGCGGTTCTCTGCCAAAGGAGCCCAGATTGTGCTGGAAGAAAGCATCTTCATGCCGGTAAACGGGGCGCCGCGCAAATCAACCCAGATTGTATTGCGCGGTACAACCGGGGCAACTGACAGGGTGAACTGGGCTTTCAAACGGGTAGAGACTGCCAGAAAAACCAGATCAGCCAGTACAGAATCAGAACCGATGCTGCTGTAATCAGTCAGTCGTGACTATTTGTGCCGGTTGCTCTTGTCTGCGATCTCGGTTAGAACCTGATCCATATTTACTGCAATTCATCAAAACAGGTTCAAACCATCATGGCGTCACTGAACGCAAAGAAACTCGACCAGATTATTACCCGATTTGAAGCTGTTGAGGCTGAAATGGCCAAGGGCGGTTCTGGGGATGAGTTTGTGCAATTATCAAAGGAATATGCCGAGCTGGAGCCGGTTGTAAAAGTCATTCGCAGCCTGCATGAAGATCAGGCCGAAGCTGCTGGCCTTGGTGATATGCTGGCCAGCGGTGATGATCCTGAAATTATTGAGATGGCCGAGGTCGAGTTTGAAGAACTGAAACAAAGAATTGCCCAAACCGAAGAAAAGCTGAAAGTTTTGTTGCTGCCCAAGGATGCAGCCGATGATCGCAATGTCATTCTGGAAGTGCGGGCCGGAACTGGCGGTGATGAGGCTGCCTTGTTTGCCGGTGACCTGTTTCGCATGTATCAGCGTTATGCCCAGATAAATGGCTGGAAGGTTGAGGTGATTTCAAGCAATGAGGCAGGGGTTGGCGGTTATAAGGAAATTGTTGCCAATATTGCCGGGTCCGGGGTTTATGCCAGATTAAAATTTGAATCCGGTGTGCACCGGGTGCAAAGAGTGCCGGAAACTGAAACCCAGGGGCGCATTCATACATCGGCTGCTACAGTGGCAGTGCTGCCAGAAGCTGAAGAAATTGATTTGCAAATTGAGGAAAAGGATTTGCGCATCGATGTGTTTCGTGCTTCCGGGCCGGGTGGCCAGTCGGTTAATACCACCGATTCAGCCGTGCGCATAACCCATCTGCCAACCAATACAGTGGTTATTCAGCAGGATGAAAAATCCCAGCACAAGAACCGGGCCAAGGCAATGAAGGTATTGCGGGCCAGATTGTTTGAGGCTGAACGGGCCAGACTTGATGCGGAACGCTCTGAAGCAAGGCGCGGTCAGGTTGGCTCTGGTGACCGGTCTGAACGGATCAGAACCTATAATTATCCGCAAGGCCGGGTCAGTGACCACCGGATTAATCTGACGCTGTACAAGCTGGAACAGATCATGGAAGGGGCGGGACTGGATGAAATGATTGCAGCGCTGATACAGGAGCATCAAACGGCCTTGCTGGCAGCATCTGAAGAAGATGATGAGGTCTGATTGCCTTTCTGTAATTCTGGCCGATATGGACAAGGCCTTTAGTGAAAGCGGTATTGAAACATCCAGACTGGATGCGCGCCTGCTGGTTCAGTCGGTTTTGGAGATTTCGCATGCAGATATTATTGCCAATCGGGATATGAGAATATCTGACGATCAGGCTGAAAAACTTCAACAATATATGCAACGCCGTCTTGCGCATGAGCCGGTATCGAAAATCCTGAAAAGGCGTGAGTTTTATGGCCGTGATTTTCATGTTTCAGACAAGGTGCTTGATCCAAGGCCCGATACTGAAACCCTGATTGATGCGGTGCTGCAACGGGTAAAAACTGATCTGCCATTGCAGATACTCGACATAGGCACCGGATCAGGCGCTATAATCATCACGCTTTTATGTGAATTGCCAAAGGCGACTGCAATTGCCACTGATATAAGCTCATCAGCTCTTGGCGTTGCAAGGCGAAATGCCGAGATGCTCAAGGTGGCAGACCGGGTTGAATTTGTTGAGACTGAATGGGCCGGTGCAATTGATGGGCAGTTTGACATAATTGTGTCTAATCCACCCTATATACCAAGCATTGAAATTGATCAGCTTGATAGGTCAGTAAGGGATTTTGATCCTGTGCTGGCGCTTGATGGCGGCAAGGACGGGCTTGATGCCTATCGTCAGATAATTGCTGATATTTCTCGACTGGCAAGGCCCGGCAGTCTGATTGTTTTTGAAACCGGCAAGGGCCAGAGCGAAGATGTTGAAAGACTTTTGCAGCAATCTGATTCTGGCAGGGATAGCGATTCGACAACAATAATCCATGATCTGGCCGGAAATGACCGGGTTGTTCTTATGAAATGCGGGGAAAATTAAGCAGAAAATTACGATTATTGCAAAAAAAGGTTGGAAAACTCCTGTTAAAACGCTAGGTTAGTAGAAGAAACGGCCTTTGCTGATTGAACTATTCAGGGCGAAGGTGGAAAGTATTTTCATATTTCATCCAGTTTTTGACCAGAGCCACAGGCAGGTTCTGTCATTTGGGAATAGTTACAGCTGTAGCTGTTGTTCCAGACAAGGTTTTATAAAATATACCAGCAACGGTTCACACAACGATAGAAATGACATGAATGCAAAAAAGGTATCAACTGCCGGTTTTTGCGTGACTTGAAGTAATTAAAACTGACCATTAACCAATATTGAGCTTGAGCATGAGACAAGGCCAGCATTACAACAAAAACAGATCACGCGGTAGAAACCGCAGGTCAAATAACGGTGGTAACCCTGCCAACAAGGTTTATGACAGCAATGGCCCGGATGTTCGGGTCCGGGGTAATGCCCAGACTGTCGCTGACAAATATCTGCAACTGGCGCGTGATGCACATTCTGGCGGTGAGTGGGTGAAAGCTGAAAGTTATTATCAGCATGCCGAGCATTATCTGCGTATTGTTGCAGCTGCCCAGGCATTGCGCGAACAAAAGCAGGCTGAACGCGAAAAGCAGCAGGAAGAACGGGCCAGGCAGCAGGCTGAAAGGGCCAAAGCCAAAGAGGAAAAGGCTGCGCGTGAGCGGAAAACCCGTGAAAACAGTGCTGATAGTGAAAATGATGCTGAAGGTGAAGAAGCCAAAAGGGATGAAACTGCGCAAGCTTGTGAAAATGGCTCTGCTTCCAAAGATGAAAACCGGGAAGATGACAAGCCTATATCGGTGAAAAGTGAAGCAGAGGCGGTTGAAAAACCGGCGGTAGAGGCCATGGTTGAAACAATTGAAGAAGTTGCTGATTCAGCCTCTTGAGATTTGTAGATTCGACACCATATTGAAATGTAACAATACAGCATCCGGCAATGCCTGTTTCAAGGGTTGCAGGGTTCTGTAACAGTTGCAAACTTAATCCATTTCAGGACGCAAGTTGCTGTGCCGGTAATCGGGCTCAACGAGGCGTGCCAAGGAGGACAATATGGACTTTGAAAAATATACAGATCGCGCCCGCGGATTTATTCAGGCGGCACAAAATCTGGCCCTGCGCGAGGGTCATCAGAAATTTACTCCCTTACATGTTCTGAAAGTTTTGCTGGATGATGATCAGGGCCTTGCTGCCGGGTTGATCAATAATGCCGGTGGCGATGCCAAGAGTGCGCTGGCCTCAACCAAAGCTGAACTGGACAAATATCCCAAGGTGGCAGGATCAGGGGCTGGTCAGCTTTTCATGGCGCCGGAAACTGCAAGGGTGTTTGAAGCGGCAGAAAGCGTTTCCAAAAAGGCGCATGACAGTTTTGTTACGGCTGAACGCCTGCTGCATGCCCTGCTGATTGAAAAAAGCGAGGCAGCTGATGTTCTTAAATCTGCCGGGGTAACACCTGCCGGGCTTAACAAGGCGATTGATGAATTGCGCCAGGGTCGCACGGCTGATTCTGCATCAGCAGAAGAAAGCTATGATGCCCTGAAAAAATATGCCCGTGATCTTACCGAAGATGCGGCTGAAGGCAAACTTGATCCGGTTATTGGCCGTGATGAGGAAATTCGCCGGACTATCCAGATATTGTCACGCCGGACCAAGAATAATCCGGTGCTGATTGGTGAACCAGGCGTTGGTAAAACCGCAATTGCTGAAGGGTTGGCCTTGCGTATCGTCAATGGCGATGTGCCTGAAAGCCTCAGGGATAAAAAACTGCTGGCACTTGATATGGGTGCGCTGATTGCCGGTGCGAAATATCGCGGTGAGTTTGAAGAACGTCTGAAAGCGGTATTGTCAGAAGTTGAAGCAGCTTCGGGTAATATCATCCTGTTCATTGATGAAATGCACACGCTGATCGGGGCAGGCAAGTCTGATGGGGCCATGGATGCCTCAAATCTGTTGAAACCGGCGCTGGCGCGCGGGCAGTTGCATTGTGTTGGTGCAACAACTCTGGATGAATATCGCAAGCATGTTGAAAAGGATGCAGCCCTTGCAAGGCGGTTCCAGCCGGTATTCATTTCCGAACCATCGGTTGAGGATACAGTTTCCATTCTTCGAGGGCTGAAAGAAAAATATGAACTGCATCACGGGGTGCGGATCACTGACTCGGCACTGGTTGCAGCTGCCAACCTGTCCAATCGTTATATCACCGACCGGTTCCTGCCGGACAAGGCGATTGACCTTATGGATGAAGCAGCCTCGCGGCTGCGGATGCAGGTTGATTCCAAACCGGAAGAGCTGGATGAGCTTGACCGGCGGATAATCCAGTTGAAGATTGAGCGTGAGGCCCTGAAAAAGGAAACCGACAAGGCGTCCAAGGATCGTCTGGAAAAGCTGGAAAAACAACTGGCCAATCTGGAAGAAAAATCCAATGCTCTAACGCAGGTCTGGATGGCTGAAAAACAGAAACTCGGTAATGCCCAGAAGATCAAGGAAACTCTGGAGCAGGCCCGGATCGAGCTGGAGCAGGCGCAGCGTGAAGGCAATCTGGCGCGTGCCGGTGAATTGTCTTATGGCACTATTCCTGATCTGGAAAAGCAGCTTGAAGAAGTTGAAGCAGCATCGGATGAAAAGCAGGCCATGCTGGAAGAAGAAGTGACGGAAAATCACGTTGCCCAGGTGGTATCACGTTGGACCGGGGTGCCGGTTGACAAGATGCTGGAAGGTGAACGCGACAAGCTGTTGAAAATGGAAGAAGCACTTTCAGCAAGGGTTGTCGGTCAGGATGAGGCAGTGAGAGCTGTGTCAACAGCGGTTCGCCGGTCTCGCGCCGGTCTGCAGGATCCATCACGCCCGATCGGTTCGTTCATGTTTCTTGGTCCCACCGGGGTTGGCAAGACCGAACTGACCAAGGCACTGGCAGATTTTCTGTTTGATGATGAAAATGCCATGATCCGTCTTGATATGTCGGAATATATGGAGAAGCACTCTGTCTCGCGGCTCATTGGTGCACCTCCCGGCTATGTCGGCTATGATGAAGGCGGGGCGCTTACTGAAGCTGTTAGGCGTCGCCCATATCAGGTTGTGCTGTTTGACGAAGTGGAAAAGGCACATCCAGATGTGTTCAACATATTGCTGCAGGTGCTCGATGATGGCCGCCTGACGGACAGTCAGGGTCGCACAGTTGATTTTCGCAATTGTCTGATCATCATGACTTCCAATATGGGGGCTGACTATCTGGTAAATCTGAAAGATGATGAAGATGTGGATGTGGTGCGTGAAGAGGTCATGAATGTGGTCAGATCGCAATTCAGACCGGAATTTCTTAACCGGCTGGACGAGATCATCCTGTTCCATCGCCTCAGACGTGAACATATGGCAGCTATCGTCAAAATTCAGATTACCCGGTTGCAGAAGTTGCTGGATGATCGAAAGATCACCTTGAAGCTTGATGATGCTGCGCTTGAGTGGCTGGCCAACAAGGGTTATGACCCGGCTTATGGTGCCCGTCCGCTCAAACGGGTGATCCAGAAGTCATTGCAGGATATGCTGGCTGAACGGTTGCTGGCAGGCGATATTGCTGATGGCAGCACGGTTTTGATATCGACCAGTGACTCCGGACTGATTGTCAGTGATGTTTCTGTGTAAATTGCTGACATGACAATTTGAAAACCTGTCTGAAGCCCCCTTTTGTAATGAAAGGGGGCTTTTTTGATTTCACAAGTCTTAACCAAGAGTGCAACTAGTTGTAATAATTGACAGATATCAACATTATGGCCTGATTTTATTGCTATAATGGCATCATATAAATGAGTATCAGGGAGATGGGCCTTATGAAAAACAGTGAAGCCAAAACTCAGTCAGCAAGTGCTGAAGGAAAAACAGCGGCAACGAAAACGGCAGCAAAAAAATCGGTTGGTGCAACTGTGACCGCTGCAGATAAAATGTCGGTCGGTGAAACCAAGATGGAAGATGTTGTGCTGAAAAAGTCAGCCCTGAAAGGAGTTGAAAAGCTGCACAAGCTGGCAGCCAGACGCAATGATCCAAATGAGATCCGCAAGGCTTTTGAAACCGGGGTATATCCATACAGAACCAAGATGAAGCGGTCTGTATATGAAGCCCACAAGGCTGAATTGCAGCTTGAATTATTGCGGGTGCAGAACTGGGCAGAAGAAACCGGACAGAAGATTGTATTGTTGTTTGAAGGCAGAGACGCTGCTGGCAAGGGTGGAACGATCAAGCGGTTCACCGAACATCTAAGCCCGCGAACTACCCGGGTGATTGCCCTTAACAAGCCGACCGAGCGGGAAAAGACCCAGTGGTTTTTCCAGCGTTATATCAGGCACTTACCGGCTGCCGGTGAGATCGTGCTATATGACCGTTCATGGTATAATCGCGCCGGGGTTGACCGGGTCATGGGTTTTTGTACTGCCAATCAGTATCTGGAATTCATGCGTCAGTGTCCTGAATTTGAACGCATGCTGGTGCGTTCGGGTATCTGGCTGTTCAAATACTGGTTCTCGGTAACCCATGAAGAACAGCAAAGACGGTTTGATGCCCGCCGGGATAATCCGCTGAAACAGTGGAAGCTGTCACCGGTTGATCTGGCCTCGCTGGATAAGTGGGATGAATATACCGAAGCCAAGGAAGCCATGTTCTTTAATACCGATACGGCTGATGCCCCATGGGTGATCGTCAAGTCAGATGACAAGAAACGTGCACGCCTGAACATGATGCAGCATTTCCTGTCATCACTGCCTTACAAGGGCAAGGATGAGAATGTTGTTCATGGTCCTGATCCGCTGATTGTTGGCACCAGTTCGCAGGTGCTGGCCGGGGCAGAGCAGATATTGGGCAAGAGCGTGCATCCTGACAAACGGCGCAGCAAATAGGTTACTTTAATATTTCGGTGAGCGAAATCTGGGCGCTTCCCGGTGCCAGTGGTTGTTGCTGGCTTGCATCTGGTGCCCATGCTGTCAGATAGATTATTTCACCGCTGGCCCGGATACGGCCATCCGGGTCAGAGAATTTTTCAGCATAAATCCGCGCGACCTCAGCCAGTATGGATGGTGATGTCAGACCGCGAGAACGGGCATTCAGGCAATTGCTGGTGCCCATGGCCTTTAACTCTCTCATAAGTGCCATTGCATCATCATAGCGAATGGTGAAGCGGTCCGTATCGGCAACCGGCAGGGCAAGTCCTGCTGCCTGTAACAGGTCCCCGGCCTGACGGACATCGCAAAACGGGGCGATATGCGGGCTGGCTCCACCAAGAATGGCCGATTCAGCTTCCAGCCAGCACTGGCGCAACTCGCTCAAACTACTGCCTGCTGCCATAAACCCCAAAAACAGGCCGTCAGGTTTCAGGCATTTGCGGATATTGGCAAATGTTCCAGGCAAATCATTGATCATTTCCAGACCGGGGCCGGCAATAAAACAGTCCAGGCTTTCATCGGCAAAGCAGAAATCTGACAGATCAAACCGGCTGGCGTTAATGGATTTGATCCGTTCAGACTGTTTCAGAATCTGTTCAAAACTGTCACTGAAGCTGCCGCCAATAACGCAGTTTGAGAATTGTTTGTCGATCAGGGACAGACGAAAAACCAGTTCCTCGGCAACCAGTTTTTCCAGAAAATCAGGATAGTTATCACTTGCAATTGCTTTTATGCGCTGTTTCAGGGCATATTGTTCATTAAATATCTGGGTAGTCTGTTGCATGGGTTCTGAGAAAAGTGTTTAAATCATTGATGATGTCTTTTAGCGGCATAACCCGGATTGCCAGGCAATACAATCTTCTTGATCAGGCAAAAGGCAGGCGCGAAGCCATAATTGATGCGATAATGCCGAGCCGGTGCATTAATTGTTCGGTGAGAACCGGCCATGATATGTTGCTTTGTGCTGATTGCTGGAGCAAGCTTGAGTTTATTGAACCGCCATATTGCCGGCTTAGCGGTGTTCCTTTTGCCTATGATCCAGGTGAAGGCATAGTCTCGGCCGCAGCGCTGGCAGACCCGCCCTTGTGGGAACGGGCTCGGGCTGCCACCTGCTTTAATGACATGTCGCGCCGGTTGATTCATATGGCAAAATATTATGACCGGCATGAAGCTGCTTTGCTGATGGCTGAAATGATGACCCGGGCGGGCCGACATCTGGTTGGCGATGATACTATTATTATTCCAGTGCCGCTGCACCGATACAGGCTGTGGAAGCGTCGCTATAATCAGGCGGCAATTCTGGCAAGGCGGTTTGCAGAAAATACCGGTGCCAGATTTCGACCGGAACTGCTGGTGCGCCAGCGATCGACCCGCCAGCAGGTGGGGCTTAAAACCCGGGAACGTCGTCGCAATGTGAAGGGGGCATTTCAGGTGCCAGATGAAGTTGCAAGTGAATTGTTCGGCGCACATGTGATTTTGATCGATGATGTTATCACCACGGGGGCAACTTTGTCGGCATGTACCGCTGCGCTAAAAAATGTCACATGCAAACAAGTGGATGTACTGGCTTTTTCTCTTGTACATGATGCGATGCACCTTCATATATAGTGGTAACATCATATTTGAAGGTTTTGACAAAATGGCGAAAGTAAAAATTTTCGTAGCCAAATTATGCCCTTATTGCACTGCAGCCAAAAAACTGTTGCAGAAAAAGGGGGCGGATATGGATATTATTGATGTGACGTTCAAACCGGGTGAGCGCAGCAAAATGTCCAAAATGGCTGGCGGGCGCACTTCAGTTCCCCAGATTTTCATTGGCGATACCCATATTGGCGGCTGTGATGATCTGTTTGAGCTTGATCAGCGAGGCGGTCTTGATCCCTTGCTGGAGGCTGTGTGAGGGCTGGAAAGTTCAAGGCAGCCTGTGTGCAGATGTGCAGCGGGCGCGATGTGGACCGCAATATTGCAGATGTTTGTGATCTGGTTTCACTGGCAGCGGCCAGGGGAGCGCAGTTTGTAACAACGCCGGAAATGACCGGCATCATGGAAACTGACAGTGAGCGGTTATTGCAGATTGCTGTGCCACAGGATCAGGACAGGTGCCTGAAAGCCCTTGGCAAATTGGCCAGGGACAAGCAAATCTGGATAAATGTCGGATCACTGGCAATCAGGTCTGATACTGGCCGATTGGTGAACCGGTCAGTTCTCATAGACAATACTGGTGCAACCATTGCCAGTTATGATAAAATCCATATGTTTGATGCAATGCTGGCTAATGGTGAAACCTATCGCGAATCGGCAACATATGCTCCTGGTGCCAAAATGGTTATGGCGCCAACCCCATGGGGGATGCTGGGCATGAGCATCTGTTATGATTTGCGATTCCCCGATCTTTATCGCCATATGGCCCAAAAGGGCTGTGTAATGGTGAGTGTACCATCTGCCTTTACAAGGCCAACCGGCAAGGCGCATTGGCATGTGCTGCTAAGGGCAAGGGCGATCGAAACCGGAAGTTTCGTGTTCGCCGCTGCCCAGTGCGGAGAACATGAGAGCGGGCGGGAGACCTATGGGCACAGTCTTGTTGTTTCTCCATGGGGCGAAATTTTGGCTGATGGGGGTGGTGAGCCGGGAGTTGTAATGGCTGATATTGACATGAATGAAGTGAACATGGCGCGCAGTAAAATCCCCAGCCTTGGCCATGACCGGGAGTTTAACCGGTGATAAGATATGATCTCATATGTTCCAATGGTCATGAATTTGATTCATGGTTCACCAGTTCATCGGCCTTTGATGAGCAAAACAGGGCAGGCTTTGTCGGTTGTCCGTTTTGTGAATCGGTTGAAATATCCAAACGATTGATGCGGCCTGGAATCACCGGCAAATCAAACCGCAAGGATGACAAGCCACTGGCGACCAGCGATCCCAAGCTCAAGCAAATGGTCGAGATGATTCGACAGATGCGCCGCCATGTTGAAAAGAATGCTGAATATGTTGGCAGGGAGTTTGCCAGCGAGGCCCGCAAGATTCATTATGAAGAGGCACCGGCACGCGGCATATATGGTGAAGCAACGCTGGAAGATGCAAAATCCCTGCATGAAGAAGGGGTTGAAGTTCATGCCTTGCCGGAACTACCGGAAGAAAAAAACTGAACCTTGCCGGTCCTGATAATTGTTGATGCCAGCATGTTGTTAAAAATGCTGTTGGGATTAATAGGGGATTTTGCAATAATCATTTCGAAATTAATGGTTTAGAAGCTCAAATATGGGTTCAAAAGCCGGTATTCTTTATGATCAAGTAAATCATTTTTCTAATAATTATCTTTTGCACGCGATAATCATTTCGCTGATATAGGGATATTTTGTGCTAATATTCTATCTTGTTGACATGTTAGCTGGATTGTGGCTATTGTTTTTGACATGTCAATGGTGCGGTGGAACCTGTAAACCGACTGTTTCACTAGCCTGACTGACTGGTTTGGGGCGTAAATTACAGGCTGGAAGGAAAAAGCTTGAAGGTAGGAATTGCGGGATCAGGGTCTATTGGAACAGGAAGTGCAGCCTTGTTGCATTCGCTTGGCCATCAGCCGGTTTTATGGTCGCCGTCGGGTAATGGTACCAAAGCTTTTTCAAACAATGATTTACTGGTTAGTGAAGGTGCGGTCGTAACATCTTTTGCTCCTGAAACAGCAGATGATGCACGCTCACTGGTCGAGGCATGTGATGTTATCAAGATTGCTGTCCCCGCTTACGGGCACAAAAGCGTCATGGATGCTATTTCTCCCTTTTTAGAATCCAGACATGTGATCCTGATTTCTTCGCATGCTTCGTTCGGTGCGCTATATCTGGCAAAATTGCTGGCTGAACGTGATTGCAAGGCTCTGATCGTAGCCTGGGGAACCACGATAGTTTCTGGTCGAAGGACCGGGGATCTGAGCGTTAATGTGAATACGGTGCGCAGCCAGGTGGATATTGCCACAGTTCCACAACAGCGAATCGATGAAGGTTTGCAAATTTGTCAAAAGCTGTTTGGTGAACATTTTGTTGCGCGTGAAAACCTGATGGCAATTTCACTTAGCAATCTTAATCCTCAAAATCACCTGGGAATTGCGCTTTGCAATCTGACCCGGATGGAAAAGGGAGAGCTGTGGATACAGGCGGAAAATATTACTCCGGCAGTTGGCAGATTGCTGGAAATGCTGGATGAGGAACGCCTGGCCATTGCCGCTGCCTTTGGTGTTGAGGTTCGCGATATTTATGAGCATTTCAGTCTTTCATTTCATGTGGCACGTGCTAGTGTTGCAGAAATGAGCAGTGAGATGGTTCGAAATGGTAACAAGGGAGCAGGTCCGGCAAGTCTGGATACGCGCTATGTTTATGAGGATGTTCCCTTTGGGCTGGTGCCTACTGTCTGGCTGGGCCGAAA
>JALXCV010000052.1 GCA_026990765.1 Hyphomicrobiales bacterium
ACCTTTGTTTTATCTTTGTTTTTTTTTGTCATTTACTGGTTTAACCATGCTTGTTTCCTGTTGATAGTGGCAGTTTGGCACATGCTTTAATGGCAAGGCGATTGTGTGTTACACTGATAATTGTTCCAGCCTTGTGTTTCCATATATCTTATGGAAGCATCGGAATTTAGATATTGCAATATTCATATTGTTTAATATACCTATATTCCACTCGGTATCCAAGCAGATACCGTGAGGCAAGAACAAACGACAGACGGTTGCATCTGTAACCTGAAAGACTTTGGAAAAACCGAACCGCAAGGGCATTCCAGCCAAAACTTGCGGACAGTCCCTGAAATATTGGGCATGGGAAGAGGATAAAAGCTGAAATGACTGAATTTGAAGGTCATCATAAAACCCCTAATCTGGACCAGTTGGAAAGCGGCCCATGGCCAAGCTTTGTTTCCGGTCTGAAAAGGCTGCGCGATTCCGGCAAGAGCTATGGACCAATGCTCAATGACCTTTTGGGTCAGCTTGAGCATTCATATAATGAACGCCTTGGTTTCTGGAAAGGCGGCACAATTTCAGTGTTTGGCTATGGCGGTGGTGTTATTCCACGCTTTTCAGAAGTTGCTGACAAGTTTCCTGAATCAAGCGAATGGCATACTTTGCGGATTATCCCGCCAGCAGGCATGCACTACACAACAGATGTTCTGCGCAAATGGGCAGATATCTGGGAAGAACATGGTTCAGGCCTGATCTGTCTGCATGGACAGTCTGGTGATGCCCAGTTCGTTGGTTGCAAATCAGATGAAGTTCAACCGGCTTTCGACAAGTTCAATGAAATGGGATTTGACCTTGGTGGTGCCGGACCGGCAATGCGCACATCAATGAACTGTGTTGGCGCAGCACGTTGTGAAAACTCATGCTATGATGAAATTCAGTTGCACCGCGCAGTTCTCAATGAGTTCCTTGATGAAATGCATCGTCCGGCCCTGCCTTACAAGATGAAATTCAAGTTCTCAGGCTGTCCGAATGATTGTGTGAATGCCATTCACCGTTCCGATTGTGCCTTTATCGGTACATGGCGTGATTCAATCAAGATCAATCAGGAAGAAGTGAAAAAGTATGTTGCTGAAGCAGGCCGCAAATATGTGGTTGATTCAGTTGTTTCAATGTGCCCGACACGTTCCATCAGCCTGAATGATGATGATACGCTGGAAATCGACAACAAGTCATGTGTGCGCTGCATGCACTGCATCAATGTGATGAAGAAAGCTCTGTCACCTGGTGACGACAAGGGCGTTTCCATCATGATTGGCGGCAAACGCTCTCTTAAAGTTGGCGACCTGATGGGAATTCCAATGATCCCGTTCATGAAAGCCGACACAGAAGAAGAAGTTGAAGCAATCGTTGAGTTCGTTGAAGAACTGTTCGACTTCTTTGCCGAAAACGCACTTGAGCATGAGCGTGTAGGTGAGGTTATTGACCGTATTGGTCTGCCGGCCTTCCTTGAAGCCATGGACATCGCACCACATCCCAACATGGTCAAACATCCCCGGACCTCTTCTTATGTCCGCACCGATGATTTTGATGAAGAAGCCGCCAAATACTTCGAGCGCAAAGCCGAAGCACAGGCAGCCGAATAGGAGAAGTCTGAAACAATGAGTGAAGAAAAACAAACACCAAGAGTGCCCGAAGAACACGGTGTGCCTGATCCGTTTCCATTCATGCACCCGATCATGAAGGCAAATTATGGCAAGTGGGACTGGCATGATCGTCCACGCCCTGGCGTTTTGCATCATGTGGCAAAAAGCGGTGATGAAATCTGGACTGTAAAAGCTGGTACATCGCGGCAGGTTGATGCTTTCCAGTTGCGCGAATTGTGCGATATTGCTGATGAATTCTGCGACGGATTTGTCCGGTTCACATCACGCAATGCCATGGAATTCCTGTGTGGTGATGAATCAAAGGTCGATCCGCTTATTGAAAAGCTGGGTGAGTGCAATTACCCCGTGGGTGGCACCGGCAATTCAATTTCCATGGTCTCGCATACACAAGGCTGGCTGCATTGTGATATTCCTGGAACTGATGCCTCAGGCGTTGCCAAGAGCCTTATGGATATTGTGCATGAGGAATTCACCAGGGAAGAAATGCCCAACAGGGTCAAGCTGACCACATCATGCTGCCAGATCAATTGTGGTGGCCAGGGTGATATTGCAGTGAATGTGCAATATACCAAACCACCGCGGATCAATCATGATCAGGTCGGCAAGGTTTGTGAACGCCCGACCGTTGTGGCCCGTTGCCCGGTTGCCGCGATTCGCCCGGCAATGGTCAATGGCAAGCCAACTCTGGAAGTTGATGAGAAGAAATGTATTTGCTGTGGCGCGTGTTTTGCACCCTGCCCGCCAATGCAGATCAATGGCAAGGAAGAAACCCGGATTGCTATCTGGGTTGGTGGCAAGCATTCAAACGCCCGCTCCAAGCCTGCATTCCACAAGCTGGTAGTTGCCAATCTGCCCAATAACCCGCCACGCTGGCCGGAAGTTGAAGATGCGTTCCGGCGTATCCTTACAGCCTATAAGGACAATGCGCGTGACTGGGAACGCATGGGTGAATGGATTGAGCGTATTGGCTGGCCGGAGTTCTTTGAACTTACAGGGTTTGCCTTTACCAAGCATCATATTGATACCTGGACCGGTTCGCGTCATACAATGAATGGCTCAGCTCAGCTCAGGTTCTAGTTACAACGATTCAGCCGCACCACTTTTTCCAGTGGTGCGGCTTTTTTTCCGTAGATTATATTAGTCTATTCATATATTTGAACATACACAGATACAAAAAATACACTTCTAACAGGAGAGCAGAAACGTGAAATTCGGCGTTGTTGTTAATGAGGGACCATATACGCATCAGGCATCTGACAGTGCGTATCAGTTCACCAAGGCGGCTCTGGCAAAAGGCCATGAGATTACCCGCGTTTTCTTTTATCATGATGGTGTCAATAATGGCACACGTCTGACTGTTCCACCGCAGGATGATCGCAATATCCAGAAGAACTGGACAGAGCTTGGCAAAGAGCATGATCTTGATCTGGTAGTATGTATTGCTGCTGCCCAAAGGCGCGGTATTCTTGATGAGAATGAAGCCAAGAGACAGGGCAAGGATGCTGACAATATAGCTGAAGGTTTCCGTATTTCCGGGCTGGGTCAGCTGATTGAAGCGGGCATCATGTCAGACCGCCTGGTTACATTTGGCGATTAATTGAATTTCAGCGGACAGGAAACAAACATGCAAGAAGAAACAATCAAAAAGTTCATGTATATGAACCGCAAGGCTCCATACGGAACGATTTACGCGCTGGAAGCTCTGGAAGTGGTGCTGATTGGCGCTGCATTTGATCAGGATGTATCACTGGCATTCCTTGATGATGGTGTATTTCAACTGGTTGAAGGTCAGGACACTGATGGAATTGGTGTTAAAAACTTCTCACCGGCATTTCGCGCACTTGGTGATTATGATGTCACCAAATTATTCGTTGAAAAAGAATCACTGGAAGAACGCGGCCTCAGCCCGGACGACCTGATGGAACTGGTCTGGGAAGATGAAGATGATGACTGGGCCGAGAAACCATCCATACGTATTGTTACCCGCGACGAATTGAAGTCTATCCTGGGCGACCAAGACGTTATATTGAGTTTCTAAGAGGTATTTGAAGATGAGCATTTTACATACAGTAAACAAGTCGCCGTTTCAGAAAGACGATCTGAAAAGCTGCCTTGCCCATGCAAATGAAGGCGATGCAGTGCTGATGATTGAAGATGGCGTATATGGCGCCATAGCTGGAACAGCTGCATCACAGGATATTTCAAATGCAAAAGCCGGGGTATATGTTCTGGGTGCTGATCTAGCAGCACGCGGCATCGCCCAGGACAAGGTTGCAGAAGGTATCAGCGTTGTCGGCTATGACGGATTTGTTGATCTGGCAACCGAACACAGTGCTGTAAATTCCTGGCTGTAACAAATTACCGGCCAATCCATGAGGCCAAAACTTTTTAAAGGAGAAGAAACATGGCATATGAACTGAACGGACAGACCATTGAGCATGATGAAGAAGGCTACCTTACAGACCTTGGTCAGTGGACTGAGGATCTGGCAGCTATTCTTGCCAAGGATGAAGGCATCGAAATGACTGACGAGCATTGGGAAGTCGTCAATTTCCTGCGTGAATATTATGACGAATACCAGATTGCCCCGGCTATCCGCGTTCTTGTCAAGGCTCTGAAGAAAACCATGGGCAAGGAAAAAGGTTCAAACAAATACCTTTACACCCTTTTCCCATATGGTCCGGCCAAGCAGGCGTGCAAAATCGCCGGCCTGCCCAAGCCAACAGGCTGTATCTAACAGTTACTAATTTCCTTTCCCGTCAGATTTTTGCTGACGGGAAAGCATTTTTACCAGGAACAATGAACGGATATCCGGGCCGGTGGTCTGGGTAATGGGTGAGGCTTGTGCTTACAACTGTTTATGCAATTCTATTTTATGTTGCGACGCTGACACTGGTTGGTGGTATTGCCTATCGGATATGGGAATATGCATCGGTTCCAAATCCACTGAAAATTCCAACCGGACCGGCACCGCGCACCAAGGCAGGTGCAGCATTTCGGGTTTTCCGGGAAGTGGCGTTTTTTGAAAGCCTGTTCAAGTCAAATAAATGGATATGGCTGTTCGGTGTCATGTTCCATGCCGGTCTGTTGCTGGTTCTGTTGCGTCACATGCGTTACTTTACCCAGCCGGTATGGTTCTGGGTCGATCTGATCCAGCCATTTGGAATATATGCCGGGCTGGTAATGGTAGCCGGTCTTGCCGGGTTGTTTGTGCGTCGTCTGGCTGTTCCAAGAATCCGTTATATTTCCAACCCGTCAGACTATCTGATGCTGGCTTTGTTGATATTGATCGGATTATCCGGTCTGATGATGAAGTTTTTTGCTCACACAGACATTATCGCTGTGAAGCAGTTCTTTCTGGGGCTGATGTATTTTGACTGGCATCCATTGCCAAGTGATCTGCCTTTGCTTTTACATCTGGCCCTGGTTGCCACATTGATGATCATATTTCCGTTTTCCAAATTGCTGCATGCGCTTGGCGTATTCTTTTCGCCAACCCGCAATCAGGTGGATGATTCGCGAAAAGTTCGCCACATCTCTGCCTGGGCTGCAAAGCTGGAAAAATAATCACGAATATTTGAGGAACTCAAGGACGTGTCAGAAGAAGCCAAAACACCCACGGTTGACGAATATCTCGATCCGCTGGCAACGCCATGTATGCAGCCTGGCGCCATGGCCGATATTCACACCTTTCCAGCCGCCCCGGAACATCAGGAGAAACTGGGTTTTCCAGGTGAATTGCCTGAAAACTGGGAACAAGTTGCAGTTGCCAAGATGGGTGAATTGCTTGGCAAATATCGCGGCTTCAGAGTATTCCTTGATTCATGCGTGAAATGCGGTGCCTGTACTGACAAGTGCCACTATTTCATGGGTACGGCCGATCCAAAGAACATGCCGGTAGCGCGTCAGGACCTGCTGCGCTCGGTCTATCGGCGCTATTATACATTTGGTGGAAAATATTTCCCCAAACTGGTTGGCGCACGTGACATGACCAAGGATGTGCTGGATGAATGGTACACCTATTTCCATCAGTGCTCACAATGCCGGCGCTGCTCGGTTTACTGCCCCTATGGTATTGATACGGCAGAAATTTCCATGGCAGCCCGTGAAATCATGGATTCAGTGGGTGTCGGCCAGAAATACTGCAACGAAATTCTGGGCAAGGTATATGATATTGGTAACAATCTCGGCCTGCCTCCCAAAGCCCTTAAAATGACTCTGGAAGATTTTGAAGAAGATCTTGAGGATGAAACCGGGCTTGAAATCAAGATGCCGCTGGATGTCAAGGGCGCAGAAATTCTGCTGGTAACTCCCAGCGCCGACTTTTTTGCCGAGCCGCATATTGACGGGCTGTTTGGCTATGCCAAGGTTTTCCATGCAGTTGGCGCCAGCTGGACCTTGTCCAGTGTAGCTTCAGAAGCTGGCAATTTCGGCATGTTCATTGGCTCTTATGAAACCATGCGCAATGTTTCGATGCGCATACGTGATGCAGCTTTGGAGCTTGGTGTCAAACGCATTATCTTTGGTGAGTGCGGTCACGCATGGCGCGTTGCCTACTCATTCCTGAACACACTTGCCGGACCGTTTGATTTCCTTGACCCGCGCTATCCGTTCCCGCAGCATATTTGTGAATATACCTGGGATCTTATCCAGAAGGGCGAGTTGAAATTCGACAAGTCCAAGAATGATGAATACCGACTGACATTCCATGACAGCTGCAATGTGGCTCGCGGTGCATCGATGGGTTCAAAGCCTGGTGACCAGTTCGAGATACCTCGCAACATTCTCAAAGCCACCTGTAACCACTATTTCGACATGGATGAAGATACCATCAAGGAAGTTACGGTTTGCTGCGGCGGTGGCGGCGGCATTTTGACCGATGATCTGATGGATGTCAGGGTCAAGGGTGCATCTCCGCGCATGACGGCACTTGGCAATCTGCGCAAGGAAAAGGGCGTAACCCATATGGCGGCCATTTGTGCAATCTGCAAATCCCAGTTTACCAAGATCATGCCCAAATATGATTTTGAAATGGATTCGATCCTCTCAGTGCACCAGATGGTTTCAAATGCCATTATTCTGGAAGGTGCCATTAACGAGGATGATGATGACGATGATGATATTCCCGGCGCTCCAGATGTTGAAGCGGCAGAATAAGGAGGAAGAAACAATATGACTGACGTAACCCCGCAGCATAAAAACACGTTCAAGCGATTTGAAGAGGGTGCAACCAGTGAAGACTGGGATCTGAGCGAGAAGATTTTCCAGGCTGACAAGTCATATAAATGCCCAACCTATATCAGCAAGACCCCGCCATGTCAGGGTTCGTGTCCTTCTGGGCATGATATTCGCGGCTGGCTGGCAATTGCCCGCGGTATGGACAAGCCGCCACATGAAGACATGACATGGCAGGAATATGCTTTTGAACGCATGGTTTCCTCCAACCCGTTCCCGGCCACTATGGGCCGTGTGTGCCCTGCCCCGTGTCAGGATGGCTGCAACCGTAATGAAGTTGATGATTATGTAGGCATCAATGCAGTTGAACATTATATTGGCGACTATGCCAAGGACCACGGATTGAAACTGCCCAAGGTCGGCAAGGATACAGGCCGCAAGATCGCCGTTATTGGTGGTGGACCTGCTGGCCTGACTGCCGCCTATTTCCTTAGGCTTGATGGTCATGGTGTTACCTTGTTTGAGGCCAATGAAGAACTTGGCGGCATGATGCGCTATGGTATTCCAGGTTATCGTACACCACGTGATATGCTGGATACGGAAGTCAATCGTATCATTGATCTGGGCGTGGAAGTAAAGCTGAACACCAGGGTTGGCGTTGATGTTTCCATTGAGAGTCTGGAAAGCGATTATGATGCGATTTTCTGGGCACTTGGGGCGCAAAAAGGGCGTGATCTGCCGATCGAAGGCTGGGCCGAAACAGATAATTGCATCAATGGTGTTGAATTCCTGGATGCCTTTAACAAGGGCTGGGTCAAGGGTACGGCGCAAAAAGTGGTAGTGATTGGCGGTGGTGATACCTCAATCGACGTTGCCTCGGTTGCCCGCCGTCTTGGTCATATTACCCATGTGGGTGAAAAGGAATCTCCTGAAGGCACTGTAGTGGATTTTGCAGCTCATGATGTTGCCGGATCACTCAGCCGCGAAGGCATGGATGCCACCTTGACTTCACTGTTCCCGCTGGATGAAATGACAGCGGCTGAACACGAGCGTGAAGATGCCAAGCGTGAAGGCGTTGAAATTATTGCCGGGGTAATGCCACTGGAATTGATAAAGGACGAAAATGGTCTGGCTACCGGTCTGAAAATGTGCAAATGCACCATGGACGGCATGCGCCCTGTTCCGATTGAAGATACAGAATTTGAACTTGAAGCCGACATCATAATTTCTGCTATTGGTCAGTATGGTGATCTTGAAGGGCTGGAAGATCTGGATAATGGCCGCGGTTTTATCGATACAACAGTTGGTTATCAGGTTAAAGGCAAGGACAAGCATTTTGCTGGCGGTGATATTCTGCAACCGCATCTGCTGACAACGGCAATCGGTCATGGCCGGATTGCTGCTGATACAATCACTGAATTCCTGGATGATGGCGAAATTGACAAGCGTCCCAAGGTGGATGTCCATCATTTCAATCTTCTGGAAGAACTGCACCAGCGCGGAAAAGACCCTGCTCCTGTTGATTTCACCGGTGAAACCTCTGGTACTTCATCAGCCGACTGGGCTATTCATAATTATGAAGACCGCTCCACGTCACAGATCATTCCGCATGACGAGTTGTTCAAGGGACATTTCCAGTATATTGCCCGGGCCAAGCGTGATGAAGTCAAGATTGAAGGTGATGATGTTCTTGACAATTATCAAGAACGCCTGATTGCGCTTGATGAAGACCAGGCAAAGCTTGAGGGCGAACGCTGCATGTCATGCGGTATGTGTTTTGAGTGTGACAATTGCGTTATTTATTGCCCGCAGGATGCTGTTTACCGGGTCAAGAAATCTGAAGCTACAGTTGGGCGCTATGTGGCCACTGATTACACCAGATGTGTCGGTTGCCATATCTGCGCTGATGTTTGCCCGACCGGATATATCAAGATGGGTCTTGGAGAATAGGATTTGCCATGCTGGCACGTTTCGCAAAAATTCTTATGGTTCTGGTGTGGGCCTCCACATCAGCCCTGATCGCCCAGGCAGAAGATGCAGGCCGGGTTGCCGCGCCGCAATATACTCTGCCTGAAAATGCAAAATCATGCGTGGCTGATACGGCTTTCATGCGCCGCAATCACATGAACATGCTCAAACATCAGCGTGATGAAACCATGCACAAGGGTATTCGCACCAAAAAATATTCCTTGAAAAACTGCATTAACTGTCATGTCACCAAGGATGAAGCAGGCAAACCGATCAAGGTTTCCAACCCCAAACATTTTTGCGCTGCTTGTCATGAATATGCAGCAGTCAAGCTGGACTGTTTTGAATGCCACCGCTCAACACCGATGGAAACCGGGAAATCAGCACAAATTCCTGATATTCCAGAACATACTGGCCTGTTGGCGGATAATTCGTCTGCTGTCAAACAGCTTGGTGAGTATCTCAAGGGAGTGAAACAATGAGCAAATTTTCCCTGAAAGATGCCTATATTGACAAGGCCCGACGCGATTTTCTGAAAAAAGCCGGAGCTGGTGTAGCAACAACGGTTCTGGGTGCTGGCATTACATTGATGGCATATCCCGACCCGGCCGCAGCTCGCAAACCGGATGAACCGGTAGATGCTTCCAAACGCTGGGGCCTCTTGATAGATGCCAATAAGTGCAAGGAAGACTGTAATGCCTGTGTAACCGCCTGTTCTCAGGAAAATGGCTGGAAACTGGATGGTGATCCACGACATGATTCACAGTGGATACGCAAGCTTACCATCAAGAATCCGCAAGGCGGTTTTACCCAGTCATTCCCGGTCATGTGCCAGCATTGCACCAACCCGCCATGTACTGATGTGTGCCCGACAGGTGCATCATTCAAACGGGCCGACGGAATTGTACTGGTTGACAAGCATATCTGCATTGGCTGTCGTTACTGCATGATGGCATGTCCCTACAAGGCACGTTCATTCATTCACCAGCCACTGGAAGACCAGAAACCTCATGCACCGCGCGGCAAGGGAACGGTTGAAGCCTGCACGCTTTGTGTACACCGGGTTGACCGGGGTGACCAGCCAGCTTGTGTCGAGCGCTGTTCGAAAGACGGTAATGGCGCGTTGATATTTGGAGACCTTAATGATCCAAATTCTGAAATTTCAAAACAAATAGCCACCTATCCCACCAGACAGATCAGAGCTGATCTGGGTGTTGACCCGGGTGTGCGCTATAAAAACCTTTAATCGGTGGAGCAGACTTTCATGGCACGAACAGTTTATATGAAACTTCAGAACCACACCGGTTACTTCGATATTCTGATATTGTTGCATGTTGCAGTGATCGCGGTTGGTATGGGTTCGGTATATTATATGGAGCATTTTGGCCATATCGTTACCGGAATGAGTAACCAGATTGTCTGGGGAACGCCGCATGTATTTGCAATATTTTTGATCATTGCGGCATCAGGGGCGCTTAATGTTGCCTCTATATCATCGGTTTTCTCCAAATATGGTTACAAGCCATATGCAAGACTTTCCGGGCTTCTGGCACTATCGCTGCTGGCAGGCGGTCTGGCTGTGCTGGTGCTTGATCTTGGAAGGCCTGACCGGTTGATGGTGGCAATGACCAAGTATAATTTCAAGTCAATCTTTGCCTGGAACATCTATCTTTATTCAGGGTTCATGGTGATTGTTCTGGCCTATCTGTTTACAATGATGGCCAAGAAGATGGACAAATATACGAAAATAGCCGGATATGCGGCATTTGCCTGGCGATTGATCCTGACCACCGGTACTGGTTCTATCTTCGGTTTCCTGATGGCACGTGAAGCCTATGATTCTGCACTGCTGGCTCCTTTGTTCATTGCCTCATCATTTGTTTATGGCCTTGCCTTTACCGTTCTGGTTCTGATCACTGTCTGTCACACCAGCCAGCGGTCGATGATGAATGAAGACATGGTGAGAAATTTCCGCGGATTGCTGATTATATTCATGGCTGCGGTTTTGTATTTCACCGCCATATTCCACTTGACCAACATGTATTCAGCCGAACATGCAGGAGTTGAATGGTTTATTCTGGCCAGTGGCAACGTATATTCACTGATATTCTGGATAGGCCAGATTCTGATAGGATCAGTTATTCCAATGGCCATGCTGGCATGGCCCAAGATCGGCGGTAAACGCCAGACCCTTTCAATAGCCTCTGTCTTGATGCTGATTGGTGGCATTGCCCAGGTTTATGTTATCCTGATTGGTGGTCAGGCATATCCAATGGTCCTGTTCCCCGGCATGGAAGTTACGTCTTCATTCCAGGATGGAATGGTCGGCACTTACACACCGTCTCTGCCGGAAATTGCTCTTGGCGTTTCAGGTATTTCAATTGCCATGCTGCTGTCCGGTTTCATCATGCGGGTAATGCCCTTCTTGCCTAGAGGCGACAGAATGGGCTAAGCAACCTGTAAGGCCTTGCTGTGTTGCAGTAATCATCTGCAAGGCAGCGGGCCTTATTGAAGTTTATGGACTCCCGATACACTTCAGGAATAAATTTATTCCATCACCAGTGCTTAACCGGGAGACTTGCAAGGTTGTATTTTCATGAGGGAACAACACCCGTTTTCCAAATTCATTGCCATATTGGCACGTGGCAAGACCAAGACCCGTCCGCTGACTTTAGATGAATCACGCGAAGCGATGGGAATGCTGCTTCGGGGTGAGACTGAACCGGAACAGGTCGGGGCATTTTTGATGCTGATGCGCCTGAAGGAAGAAACCCCTGAAGAAATAGCCGGTATGGCACTGGCGGTGCGTGATCTGGTAAAACTGCCAGAAAATGCAGTCAAAGTCGATATAGACTGGTCATCCTATGCCGGTAAACGTCGCCAGCTTCCATGGTATATTCTGTCAGCCCTGTTACTGGCCTCGAATGGCTACAAGCTTGTCATGCACGGCACTGAAGGCCATACACCA
Source organism: Hyphomicrobiales bacterium (assembly GCA_026990765.1). GTDB lineage: Bacteria > Pseudomonadota > Alphaproteobacteria > Rhizobiales > Aestuariivirgaceae > JALWJW01. The sequence continues at coordinate 11,761 of JALXCV010000052.1, forward strand.
GGGCGTATTTATTCGCGCGAGTGCCTTGAATCACTAGGCATCAAAGTGGCTGGGTCATATGATGAGGCCAACGCGCATGTATTGCAAAGTAACTTTGCCTATATTCCACTGGAAATCATCTCTCCAAGACTGAAAGACATGATTGAATTGCGGCCGGTTCTGGGCCTGCGCTCACCGGTGCATTCATTTGCCCGCATGATCAACCCCTTTAATGCCGGCGTAATGGTCAATGGTATCTTCCATCGCGGTTTTATGGGCACCCATACCGGGGCTGCCCAATATATGAAACAACCGCATATGTGCGTGTTTCGCGGTGATGGTGGTGAGGTTGAACGCCGACCCGGCAAGACTTGTGAAGTCTGGAGTGTGCATGAGGGTGAAGTGTTACAGGAACGCTGGCCGGCAATCATCGATGATCCGCGTGCACCGGCAGATGAAGATATGGACATATCACATCTGGCCGGGCTTTGGCGCGGTGAAATCAGCAGTTCATATGGGCAAGCGGCGGTATGTGCAACCCTTGCGGTGGTGCTTCGCACCATGGGAGTTGCCGGATCAATTGAACAGGCAGAAACTGATGCCAGAGCCATGTGGAACGGGCGGGACCGAACAAGTCTGCCGGTAACTGCCTGATGTCCCTGCCTCATATATTGATTGCCGCTTCCAGAAAATCATCGGGCAAGACCTCCATATCCATCGGCCTGACAAGAGCGCTTGCCAGACAGGGGCTGAAAGTCCAGACTTTCAAGAAAGGCCCTGATTATATTGATCCTGCATGGTTGCAGCAGGCAAGTGGCAATCCTTGTTATAATCTTGATTTCAACACCATGAGTGATGATGAAATTCATTCATGCTTCTCCAGCCGGGCGTCAGGAGCTGATTTCAGCCTGATCGAGACCAATAAGGGTCTGTTTGACGGGGTTGATCTGCTTGGATCAGATGCCAATGCACAATTGGCCAAAATGCTGAAAAGTCCGATTGTTCTGGTCATTGATACGGTAGGCATGACCCGCGGCATTGCTCCGCTTTTGCATGGCTATGTGAATTTCGACCCGGATATCAAGATAGCCGGAGTTATTTTGAACCAGACCGGGGGGCCACGCCATGAAGAAAAATTGCGGGCTGCAGTAGAACATTATACTGATCTTAAAGTACTGGGTGCCATTGGCCGCAATGATGATCTGGAAATGGGCGAACGGCATCTGGGGCTGATCACACCTGATGATTATAAAACCTGTCTGCCGCTTATTGACCGGTTGGCCGATGCAATTGCTGACGGGGTTGATCTTGCCGCTATCATGGAAGTTGCACGAGGTTCAAAATATGAGCCAATAGCAGATGTGCCGCTTATCAGGGAAAAACCCAAGGATGTAAGAATAGGTGTTGTACGCGATGCGGCATTTGGATTTTACTATCCCGATGATCTGGAAGCTCTTGCCAAGGCAGGTGCCGAACTGGTGTTGTTTAATTGCATTACTGACAGGCATATGCCGCAAATTGACGGGCTGTTCATAGGTGGGGGTTTTCCTGAGACCCATATGCGTGAACTGGCAGACAATGAGACAATGAAACAGGAAATCAGGCAGGCAATCAGCAATGGCTTGCCAACCTATGCCGAATGTGGCGGCATGATGTATCTTTGTGAAAAAATCATCTGGAAAGATGAAGAAGCTGAAATGGTCGGTATTATTCCCGGTGAAGCGGTTATGCAGACCCGCCCGCAAGGTCGCGGTTACGCATCACTTTTACCACTTAAGGACTACCCGTGGCCTGATCGGCCTGATAATGCGCAACCGGTGCATGAATTTCACTATGCCGGTCTCAGAAACCTGCCCAATGACATGAAATATGCCTATCAGGTCAAGCGGGGATACGGCATTGATGGTGAGCATGATGGCATCATCATCAACAATATGCTGGCAGGTTTCTGCCACTTCCGGCACAGCAACGCCAATCAGTGGGCTGAGCGTTTTGTCGAGTTTGTCCGCAGCAAAAAACCTGTTCCAGATCAGAACAGCCATTAACCATTTATTAAGCATTTACTGTACGCAAACTATTTTTGCACCTTTAATTGCATCTCCATTTCTCCAGGCGGGGAGAATTATTTCTATTAAGGGAGATGGAAATGCTGAATGCGATGGTTATTGCTTCACTGGCAACAAATATTTTCAGCCTTTACCCGGGGTTGATACGACCAGGTTTCGAGATTCAGGCGGTGACAGACAAAGGCCCGGTTCTGGAATTGATAGTTGCCTGTAATCCGGGTGAAGGCATGATGTCTTATTCAAAGATTGAAAGGCTGTTCTGCCTGCCCGATGCCGTTTGCTACCATGACCTTAAACGGGCAATGACAAAGCTTTGTCAATAAATCAAACGCCGCTTTCGCGCACCATTACCTTTAGAACACTGCGCCATGCCCGGCTGGCAAAGCTTTCCGGCTTGCCGTTGATCTGCACAATGCCGCGTGACACTTTGGAAATATCAGCCGGTGTTTTATCAAAATCAAGAGTAACCCGGTAAGTGGCAGTCACAGGCACCAGCTTGTTGTCCTTGTCAGCCTGTACTGCAATTTTTCCACCATAAACAGAAGTCAGTGGTCGCAATTGCAAGGCATCACTGGATGCCAGAGATACTTCACGCAATCTGACCTCGCCAGATGAAACCAGAAAATCATCGGGAATGAATTTGCCATCATCACCCGGCTTTATCCGCCACAGATCATTTTCTGCAATATAGCCCTTGGCAACAAAATGTTTCAGATCGACGATGGTTGCCAGATGCTGGGTGGCTTTAACCCATCGGCCATTATGCAATTGCCTGCTTATATCCTGTATCTGGCCATCAAAAGGTGCCCGCACTGTCAGGCGTTCAAGCTCGCGCTCAAAGCCTTTGCGTTTACTTGCAAGCGTATCATATTCACTCTGCAGGGGTTGCAATTGTGCCTTGTCACGCAAATCTGCAGCTGCCCGCTCAAGACGTTTTCGCTTTTCAGCCAGATTGATTTTAACCAGTCTGAGCCGCTGTTCAATTTGTGGCGATTCAAACCGGAAAAGAACCTGCCCCTTGCTCACCTTCTGGCCGGGCTTGACAAGAATATCTGCCAGACGCGAAGCTGTTGGGGGAAACAGGCGTTCATATTCAGCTGGTTCAACTATGGCAGGCACATCAACCCTGGTGAATATCGGTGCTGTTGCAGCAAATCCGGCAAGCACCAGAACTGACAGGGTTGCAAGACTTCGGCGGCGGCGAACTATAAGGCTTCGCATTGCATACCACTCCTTTAATTCAGACCATACCGGCTTGGCGATAAACCAGATGATCTCAACCATGAACAGAAAAATACCCAGCACCTTGAAGAACATCGCATAGACCAACAGTGCAATGCCGGTGAACAGGAAAAACCGGTAGATCCAGACTGACCAGGCATAGATGACCAGCATCCGCCGGGTCCACACAGGCAAGGTTTCAGGCGGGTCTATCCCCAGACCAAACAGAACCTCGCGCAATTTCCACCTGCCAAAAGCAAAGCCTCTTGGTTGCAGATTGGAAATTCCACTGGCATCAGATGCCAGATAATAACCGTCAAACCGCATGAACGGATTAAGGTTGATGACTACTGACATGATCCAGCTTATGGTGGCAACCACAAAGGCCATGGAACGCGCCCCACCATCAGGCAGAAACACCCACAATAAGGTGGCATAAGATGCAAGGGATAATTCAACCATCATTCCAGCAGCGCCAATGGATAGTCTTTTCAGGCGTGAACGCAGCTTCCAGGCATCGGTTATATCAGTATACAGCACCGGAAACATCACCAGAAAGGCAACCCCCATGGTTGGCACCCGGCAGCCATATTTCGTTGCCATAAAGGCATGGCCCAGTTCGTGCAGTATCTTGATGAACATCAGCGCCACCATATAGATCAGCACCCCTTCAAATGAGAAGAAATAGGAAAATGTGGAAATGAAACTGTCCCACTGGCGCGATACGAAATAAAGCCCGGTCAATCCGGCAAGTATGGTGATAATGGCAAATGTACGGGTCAGGAAGAATTCTACAAACGGGTAAGTTGCTTTCAAAAATCTTGAAGGACGCACCAGCGGGATGCGGATAAACATGTAATTATGCAGCAGCCATTTGAATGGTGAAATGCGGCGAGCTTCATTGCGGGAATAATATTGTCGCCAGTCACCATTTAACGGCTCGATTGCCAGATAGTTGGCAATAATGAAATCATTCAGCGCCTTGACCCGGTGCCTGTTACAGGCAGCGCCATATTTTTCAGCTGCATCATTGGCCAGACCCTCATAATCATCATGCCGGTTCCACATGGAAAGCAACTGAAAGTTTTCAAAATCCAGTTCAAAATAGCGATGCTGTACCGGATCAAAAATCATCCAGGTAGGCTGGCCGGTTATGGTCGGGGCACCTTTGAGCAACTGCAATTCTTCGCGCAGTTTTGCCAGTTTAATCTCGTCCTGTGGTCCCGGCTCTGTCATCAAACACCCAGATGCTGGCGCAAGGCTGACAGGGGCCTACGGAACAGATAAAAGAACAATGGCGCTTCAGAACCATATATCTGGGCAGTTCCGCGCACTCCAAGCCGTGGTGGCAGGGCCATATCTTTTGGCAGTTTGGCACTTAATTCATAGGCCAGAACATTATTGGCAGTAACGCTTGCCTCATGGGCCGCCCGCTCTAGCCTGGCACTAATCGGGTGCAGCGGATCTGAATCAAGATAGATCCGAACTTCGGCGTTTTTATCAACCACTATGGCATCATCTACCGGCAATTCGATCTTGAAGCGTATCTTAGCCGGATCAGCAATTTGCATGATGCGCTCGCCAACCGCAACCGGGCGCCCTGCCCAGTCCTTTTTGTCATTAAACACCGCCATGCCGGAAACCGGGGCTGTCAGCACGGTTTTTGACATGAGATCGCGGGCAAAATCTGCTTCTGCTGTTTTCAGCCGCAGATTTGACATGGCCGTGCGCAATTCGCGTTTGGCTTCGGGATCATTAAATGCACTTTGGGAAAATTTCTTCAACTGGGCTTTGGCAACCAGTACTTCACGCTCTGCCACCTGAAGATTATTACGAAGTCTGGTATCAACGAAATGCAACAGCACCGTGCCCTTGCTCACTTCAGTGTTGGGTTCAATGTCAATCCGGTCCACTACCCCGTCAATCGGGGCAGAAACGATAAACGGGTTTGCCGCCACCACTTCGGTTGGGGCAAGCGCGGTAATCGGCACCGGTATTGCAAGGGCAAACAGGCTGCAGGCAATTGCCGCTGCTGCCAAAAGCTTTCTGGTGCGCCCTTTTGAGCGCAGCTTCTTCTTGCCGGTAATTGCCGCCCATGAATGGGCAAATGTTTTGGCCAGACGATTGGCAATGACCAGATCACCTTGGCGCCAGTGGCTTTCGCGTGATAACAAAACACCGGCAAATACCCGGCCATCTGCAAGCTGGAATGGCAGCCAGACAAACTCCCTGAACGGATAGGATGAGGTTTCATCATCGCTCTTGTTGCAATAGGCCGGCAGGGTAAAATCACGCTGGCCATCAAGCCCGTCCTGTTTACCAAGATTGCGAACCATGCGTTCAATCCAGCGGATAAGCGGGGAATTGCGATCAACGCTATCCATGGAGTTCACTGCCAGCACCCTGGTTTTTGCTATGGTTTTGCTGCGAAGGACAAATGTCTGGCGGGCTCTGGTCAGCTTGCGCATTTCATTGGCGATGAGAAATGCCAGTTCAGCTTCGCTTTGGGCATCACGGGCTTCTGCTTCCACTTTGAGCAGGGCCAGCAAGGCAGCCTTGCCGCTGTCATCAACCTGTTTTGGACCATCCGCATTATCCGGCTTGTTTGCAGCAGGCCGGTCAAGCTTTATACCTTCAATTACCCGTTGTGATTGTTGAGCCATTATTTCATCCCTGCGGTTGACTGAATATGGCCGCGCCGCTCATTCCGGCCAGAACGCCCCTGGCATCACTATCAAAGCTGGCCCTTACCTCGATGGTTTGACTTACCGGGTCAACGGCAGCGCCAATAATCTTTACACTGGCCTCATAGGTAATGCCGGTTTCATCCACCCTGAAAGAAAATCCAGTCCCCTTGTCCAGCCATGACAGCCAGCTTGAGGGAACTATAATCCTGATTTCAAGCGCTCCAGATTCAATGATCGAGATTATGGGTTTTCCAGCCTGCGGGGTTTCATATTCATGCAGCAGCTGCTTTTCAATGCGGCCATTATAGGGTGCTGAAATCTTGCACTTGCCGATGCGCACATCCAGCCGCTTGATTTCAGCCCTGGCCTTGGCAAGCTTTGCCGCTGATATATCAACATCAAACTTGCCGATTGCATTATGCTTGCGCAAAGTCTCATTATTTTCAAAGGTGAGCTGATGAACTTTCGCTTCAGCGCTTAAAGTCTTGCGTTCAGCTTCAAAACGGTCACAGTCAAACTCAACCAGCGTATCACCCTTGGCAAACTCCTCGCCTTCCGTGAACGGTAGTTTAACAATGCGCGAAGCAATATCGGTGCTGATATCTGCCGAGTTCAGCGGTCTGACTACCCCGCGAATTGGCAATCCTGCAGGATCAGCCATAAGCGGATGGGCAAATAACAGCACTGCTATTGCAAGTGTCAAAAGCCATCTGGAAAAGTCAAAAATGTCTTTAGAGCATGTCATGATATTAGCCTCATGCAAATCAACCGATAATCAACCGATAATGGTCAAGAATGGCATTTCAGGCGTTTAGGAATGGTTAAGTTATTTTTAAAATGGCAAGAAACCGGGATAAATCAGGTTTTTTGCAATAGATTCACATGCAACAAGTGCGGGATAATCTAGCGGTTTGCCAGACGTATGCCGCTTTTATTATCACCGCGCTCAATCCACAATTGTTTGAGCCGGGCAGCCAGTTGCGAGACGCTGGCATTTTCATCATAGCTTGACCAATGCGGATCAAGCCCTAAAGACACAAAGATGCTGGCATATGAATTCTGTACACTGGCATAGGCTATATCGCGTTTTACGGTAGCCACCAGAGTGTTCATTTCCTCGCGCAACAAGGTCTGTTTGGAAACCCGGTCAACCTGGGCTTCAATCCTGATCTGTTTCAGCAATTTGCGCTGCACATCAAGATAATTGGCGGCGGTTTGATATTCACGTCTTGCATGATAATATCTGGCCCTTGATACATGCACTTCCAGCATGATGGCCATGGCCAATGACAATGCCCGCTCGTCGAGCAATTCACCCTGAGCCTTGAATACAGATTTTTTTGCCGGATACTGGAACAGGCGCATCAGGTTCCAGCTAGCCTTGGCGCCCCAGCTCATCCAGTGATTATTATACAGGAAATCATTGGAATCAAAATTGGCACCGGCATAAAGCTGCAGGCCGGGCAACAGTTCCAGAAGTGCGGCATCAGCTTCTGACTGATTGATACGTTCGCGATATAGCAGCTGCAACATTTCCGGGCGATTGCGCAGAGCAATATCAATCATCTTCCTGACCGGTATTTTAAGCTTGAGGTCAGACAGCAGTCGCCTTGGCTGTTGCAATGTAAATCTGGTGCCGGGTGGAACATTCATCAGGGCAGCAAGCTGGAACTTGGCATTTTTCAATTCACCTTGAAGATTGCGAATTTCGCGCTTGATGGAAATCATCTCACGCTCAAAAGTAAGCGCTGTTATCGGTGAAGTCTTGCGCAGCTTGTACAAGGCCCGTGTATCTTTAAGCGCTCTTGCAACCTTGCCTTCCAGCCAGTGCAGTTTTTTCAGCAATATCTGCGAAGAAACAGCCCGCCAGTAAACCGTGCGCACAGCTTCAATGGTGGAATTGACCACCTTGCGTTTGATCTCCTGAGCTATCAGAACCTCATTGGCTGACTGTTTGGCCCGCACATATGACAGACCAAAATCAAGTATATGCCAGGTGAAGGTTATATCATTGGAAAACAGGTTACGTTCAGAAGACGTTGAATCACGCAGAGACGGCGCACCAAGATCTTGCTTGTTCTGGAACCAGTCATTTTTGCCTGAAACCAGCGAACGACTGGTGCCGCCTGAATAGTTGGAGCGACCGGCATATCCTGAATTGGAAACAAGATCAGGTAGCATCTTGTAGCTGGCCAGATCAAGCCGCTTCAGCTTGACAGCCCTTTCTTTCAGCTCAACCTGCTTGTCCAGATTATATTTGAGCGCCCGCGCCATGGCTTCATACAGGCTGACAGGACCGGTTATCGGCTCCTGATTCATCGAGACGCGCTGCAGCTTGTCAGCCGCATAATCATTGATCTCATCAAGGCTTGCCGGTTCAGGCGTGACAGTGCATCCCGCAAGTGCGAGCGAAAATACAACTATCAATGCCAGCCTTTTCATACGGCCCCGGCCTCTCAGACAAAACAACATTTACTGCTTTTGGATACATACTGACTGGATAAAAGGGACAGAAAAATACGCCTAATTCCCAACAGATCAATACAACCGCAGTTTGTTTCTCAACACATTACCATATTTGCGGCAGTATTGTTTAATATACATTACTTCCCGCAAGAAGTTATTATTTGGTTAATTACCAAATATCTAAATTGAATGGTGATTCATGTCACGAGCTTTTTGCCCCTAAATGTCAATAAAGTCCCATTTGTTGCATTTTTATAGCAGTACTTACTCATAATTGTTGCAATGCACTGGCCAATTCATCGATTTCCCTGGCATTTTCAGCAATTTCAGTGCTCATCTGCTGTGAAAACAGGCTGGCACTTGGTCCTGCTGAATCTCCGGTTTTTTCCACATGTATCTGTCCAGATTGCAACTGCAACTCATATCTGGCTTCAAAAATTTCACCATCATCAAGCGAAACCGATATTTTCAGGGCAATCATGGTTTTCCCAGGTGGTATTTCAGCCACAATGAGGCCCTTGCCGGTATTCTTTATCCAGGATGGCAAGGCCCTGCCATCATCCATGGTAATACGGTAACTAGAGGCATTGCTGCGCTCACCATCAAGCTGTTTGACCGAAAGCTGCATATAGACAATATTGGTATGAACGACCGTATCCAGCCATATCTCCTGACCCCTGCCAGTCAGTTCAGGGAATTGCGACGACATGCGCATCGAATATCCACGGAACTCTTCAGGAGCAAAATCAGAAGCATCAACCATTCCGTTGTCCTGTAATTCGTTAATCAATGACCATTGTGAGCCATCATTAATCGCATTGAGCACATACAAGCTGTCGCCATTATAATTGTAAGCCCCAACCGGTGAGATATTCTCAGCCGTTTCCAGTATTATGGTGTCAGCTTTTTCAGACACCCCAAGAGTTCTGAAACCTCCAACTTTTCTGACCGTATCGACAACTACACCAGAAACATCCAGGGACCGGTCAGTTTCTTTCAGTTCATCAACCTGTTGCGACAAATCCGAAGCAGTTACACCACCAGCATCAGGCCGCCCAGTATCATCCCCGGCATCTGCCACCAGCACGGTAACCGTAGCAGTATCGGTTCCGCCATTGCCATCCGTGACTGTGTAGGTAATGGTGTCGGTGCCATTGAAGTTGGCATCAGGAGTGTAGTTGATGGTGCCATCGACATTTACCGTGACTGTGCCATGCGGAGCGGTTGGGACACCCTTGACTGACA